>JAEYYY010000593.1 GCA_023430775.1 Pseudomonadota bacterium | reverse complement strand
ATCGTCATCTTCTCGTTGACGGCCTTCTGGAGCACCCAGCCGGTCAGCTTGACGACGCCGTCGACGGGCTTCGCCGGAACGTACGCGAGCGAGATCACGGCATCCGACGGTGCCTTCTCCAGCTCGGTCTTGATCGCCATGCGTGGGCCAGCACCGGCGACCTTGATCGCCGATGTCCAGCGCTCGGTCGCGACGGCGAACATCTGCTTACCGAGCGAGACCGTCTCGAGCTTCTCGATCTTGATGAACGGGATCTTGCTGCGCTGCTCGTTGAGCTGCGCGATCTTGTCGGCGCTGCTCTCGGTGTCCGTGGAGGCCGCGGGCGCGATCATCGCGAGCTGGTGGTTGCCATAGGCGACGATGCCGGCCTTCTTGGTGTTGTCGTGCTCGCGGATCAGCAGCACGGCGTCGGCATCGGCCGGGACGTGTGCGAACAGATCGTCCGCGCTGTCGATCGCATCGAAGTCATCGGGGAGGAACCACGCCTTGTTCTCCCAGGCGCCACGGATCACCGAGAACCGACCGATCACGAACATCGGCGCGAGCACGGCGGCGGCCACCACGACCGCGCGCAGCAGATAGCGATCGCCGGGTGCGAGCGTGGTTTTCGGAGGTGTCTTTTCCGCCGCCAGCCGGATGCGTCGCCGGCGCTCGCCGAGGACGTGCCAGACGACGGGGAGGACCGGGAACGCGAGAGCGCCCACCGCCGCGGCGAGCCACTTCGGCTGATCGCGCGACACCAGATACGCCGACGCGACCAGGAACACCAACAGCCCGAAGACGACCAGCCCGATCCCGAAGAAGGCCTTGCCGCGACGAGTCGACATGACCGGAAGCTAGCACCGCGACCGCACGGGTCGACGATTTTCTCCGGGACTACCGTGATTTCGCGACGGCGTGCTGCCTCACGGCAGCTTCACGTACTCGAAGTCGCCGGGCAGACCGTTGATGCCCTTGATCGGCGGCGCGATCCAGTTCGCCATCTTGCCGCGCTCGTAGACCGGCTGCATCAGCGACTTGATGTACGTCTCGTCGGCGTCGGTCGGTAGCCAGCCGCGGACGTGTTGATCGAATTCGGCCTGATCGATCAGCTTGCCGTCGGGCGTGAAGTGATGGCCGGCCCACATGCCGATCTGACGGTGGAACTTGCTGGACGGCAGCTTCAGCTCGAAGTCGAGGCCCTCGTCCTTGATCGTCTTGTTCCAGCGATCGACGCCACGCTGGCAGTCCTTGATGTACTCGCTGCGCAGCACCTCGTTGAGCGCGTTGCGCATCGCGATGTCCTTGTGGACGATCTGGCCGTTCTCGAACACGTCCATCGCGAAGGTCGAGCCGACGAGCTTGTGCTCGTCGTAGCGGTCTTCCTTGTAGCGACCCTTGAGGCCGGCGGCGAAGGCATCGGCGGCATTCGAGGAGACCTCGCCGCCGAACAGATCGAGCGACAGCGTGTACCAGAGGTTCAGGTACTTCTGGATCGTCGGTAGATCGACGCCGCCCTGCGCGCGCACGTCGCCGTTCGGATCTTGCTTGGTCAGCTCGCAGGCGCGCTTGACGACGCGCTGCACGCCGGTCTCGCCGACGAACATGTGGTGCGCTTCCTCGGTGAGCATGAAGCGACACGTGCGCGCGAGCGGATCGAAGCCACTCTCGGCGAGTGCGGCGAGCTGATACTTGCCGTCGCGATCCGTGAACATCGTGAACATGAAGAACGACAGCCAGTGGCTGGTCGGCTCGTTGAACGCGCCGAGGATGCGCGGCTTGTCGGCATCGCCGCTGCGGCGCTGCAGTAGCTCCTCGGCTTCCTCGCGACCATCGCGGCCGAAGTACGTGTGGAGCAGATAGACCATCGCCCACAGGTGGCGACCTTCCTCGACGTTGACCTGGAAGAGGTTGCGCAGGTCGTAGAGTGACGGCGCGGTCTCGCCGAGGCGACGCTGCTGCTCGACGCTCGCGGGCTCGGTGTCGCCCTGGGTGACGATCAGCCGGCGCAGCATGTTGCGGAACTCGCCCGGCACCTCGTCCCACACCGGCTGGCCCATGTTGTCGCCGAAGTGATGGAGCCGGCCCTCGACCTTGGGCTCGAGGAAGATGCCCCAGCGATAGTCGGGCATCTTGACGTAATCGAAGTGCGCCCAGCCCTCGGTCTCGACGGAGACGGCCGTGCGCAGATAGATGTCTTTCTCGTTCCACGGCGTCGGCCCCATCTCGCGCCACCAGTCGATGAACTTCGGCTGCCAGGCCTCGAGGGCGCGCTGCAGGCGCTTGTCGCCCGCGAGGTTGACGTTGTTCGGGATCTTCTCGTCGGTGAGTACGGTCGACATGGTTACGTCCTGTTCCACTGGAACTGCGGCCGGCTGGGCTGGCCGTAGAGGGTGAGTGCGCCGGTCTCGCCGGTGGAGTTGGCGCGGGTGAAGATCCAGTTCTGCCAGGCGGAAAGCCGGCCGAAGATCTTGGTCTCGAGCGTCTCGGGGCCGACGAAGCGCAGCGACTGCTCCATGCCGGTCAGCGCATCGGGAGACAGCGAGGCGCGCTCCTCGATCGCGATGCGAAGCTCGTCGGGGAAGTCGATGTCGTCGGCCGCGATCGTGGCGATGCCGAGCTTCTCGGCCTCCTCGCTCGGGATCAGCTCGACATCCTTGATCAGCTTGTACGCGGGGTGCTGCTGGAGCAGCTCCTTGCGCGCGGCTCTGATGTCGACGGCCATCAGCCCGTCTTTCACCTTCGGCTGCCGCGCGAGGACGGCCTGAACGCGCTCGGCGTCGCCGTAGAACCGCGCATCGAGGCGAGAGAGGCCCGAGGACATCGTGTAGAAGCCCGCGTTCGCCACCGACAGTGCGACGCCGATCTTGTCGTCGCCGTCGATCAGCATGTAGAAGCGATCTGCACCGAGCGCGAGCTCGAGCAGCGAGCCGGCGAAGCACGACGACGGATCATCGGCGACCGCGTAGAACGACCGCGCGGTGTTGTCGTAGCGCTTGAGCACGCGGCGCTGGAGCAGCCGGATCTCGCGCGCGAGGCCACCCTCGGGGCGAGACGCTGCGCTGGCGAGCAACTCGTCGTGGAGCACGACCAGCTTCGGATCGCCGACGGTGCGGACCGTGATCATCCCGATCTCGGGGAAGTCGAAGCGCAGCCGGAGCAACGCCTCGTCGAGCTCGCGGAACGCGTGCAGCGACCAGGTCTCGGGCGTGGTGAAGTCGAGCACGCTGGTCTCGTCGGGACCGCGGACGACGAGCTCGCCGGTGCGCTCGGCGCGATCGACCTTCAGCTCGACATACTTGTACTTGACGGCGTCGCCCTCGAGCTTGGCGTTGAGCGGTGGCAGCTCGACCGCCGGGCCGCGCTTGACGGTCTGGCCTTTCGCCTGCGCCAGCGCCTTCGCTCGCTCGGCGACCGTCTTGTCCCACGCCGAGCGCGACACCACGTGATCGACGAGGCCCCAGTCCTTCGCTCGCTTGCCCTTGATGCCCTCGGCGGTGGTGCAGAACACGTCGGCGCGATCGCGGCGAACCTTGCGCTTGTCGACGAGCCGGGTGAGGCCGCCCGTGCCCGGAAGCACCGCGAGGAGCGGCGTCTCGGGGAAGCTGACGGCGGAGTTGCCGTCGTCGACGAGCATGATCTCGTCACACGCGAGCGCGAGCTCGTAACCGCCGCCCGCCGTGGTGCCCTTGCACGCGGCGAGCGAGGCGAGGCCGCTGTTGGCACTCGCATCCTCGAGGTAGATGCGGGTCTCGTTCGTGAACTTGCAGAAGTTCACCTTGAAGCTGTGGGTCGACAGCCCGAGCATGTAGATGTTCGCGCCCGAGCAGAACACGCGATCGAGATCGGCCGTGAACACCAGGCACTTGACCTCGGGGTGCTCGAAGCGCAGCCGCTGGATCGCGTCGGCGAGCTCGATGTCGACCGACAGGTCGTACGAGTTGAGCTTCAGCTCGTATCCGGGCTTGTGTGGATGGTCGTTGTCCACCGCCATCGTCAGCGTCGCGATCTCGCCATCGAGCGCGAGCTTCCAGTGCTTGTAGCGGCTGGGATGGGTCTCGAACCTTGTCCTGCTCGGTCCAGCCTCTGCGTGATCTGCCATGGCGATCGAGTACCAGGCAATTTAGTGCTTGTCACGCACGACGTTCATGCACTATATCTCATGCGTGAGCTACCTCGGTACCGTCGGTGCGGCCGTCCGGGCGCAGCGCGAGCGTAAGGGCTGGTCGCGCCGCGAGCTCGCCGAGCACTCCGGGGTCTCCGAGCGCTTCCTCGCGCAGCTCGAGCTCGGCGACGGCAACATCTCGTTGCGCCGGTTCGCCGATGTCGCGCACAGCCTCGGCACCACGCCCTCGGCCCTGCTCGCCGCGGCGGATGCCCCCACGGATGCACGCCCGATCGCGCTGCTCGGCGTCCGCGGTGCCGGCAAGTCGACCATCGGCGAGGCGCTCGCGAAGAAGCTCGATGTCCCGTTCGTCGAGCTCGATCAGAAGATCGAAGAGGCCGCCGGCTTGCCACTCTCCGAGGTGTTCGCCACCCATGGCGAGGCGTACTACCGCCGCATCGAGCGCGAGGTGCTCGGCCAGCTGCTCGCGGACCGCGCGATGATGGTGCTCGCCACCGGCGGCTCGATCGTCAACGACCCCACGAACTACGCGCTGCTGCGCTCGCGCTGCCGCACGATCTGGCTGCACGCCAAGCCCGAGGACCACTGGAACCGCGTCGTCGCGCAGGGCGATCAGCGGCCGATGCGCGAGAACCCGCACGCGTTCGCCGAGCTGCGCGCGCTGCTCGCGGCCCGCGAGAAGCTCTACGCGCGCGCCGATCACACGATCGAGACGTCGGGGCGTCGCGTCGCCGGCGTGGTCAACGACGTCGCCGCGTTGATCGACTAGGTGGACCAGGGCTGGACCAGGTCCAGTGGGTCGTCAACGCCGACCGTGGCTGCGCTCGGACTTGCGGCAGGCATCGAGCATGCACCCCGTCGGTCAGTGATGGACCGATTGTCTAGGGTGGTCTGGGAGCTTGTCTTGGTTGCCTGCCTCGTCGTCATCCTGGTCAGGGGCCTAGTGGTCGACACATTCTCGGCGCAGACGGTGCGCTGCGATCGCGAGACCGGCAGCGAGCGTTGCACCGTCGAGACCAACGGTTCCGATCCGGTCGTGTACGACAACCTGTGGGCGGTTCGTGCGGTGCGCAACCGTACCCGGCGGCGGGAGGGAAGAACCTCCGCGCTCGTGTTCCTCGATCGCAGGGGCACGCACGAGGTGGTGTCCTCGCTCGACAATCGCGACGCCGAGCGCGTGGCGCAGTGGTACGCAGGCAAGGAGCCTCGGGTCGAGGTCGCGCGCCCCTCGTCCCTGTTGTCGCACGTGGTCCTGCTCGGCGGCGTCGCAGCGTTCATCGTGGTCGTCGTGGTGTGGACCATCCGCAGGTTGCGGCGGCACGACTAATCACTCGCGGTGAAGCTTCGCGACTAACAACGACACGTGACGCTGGTCGAGGAGTGCGAGACGGAACGATTCTCGGGGGGCGACCAAGATCGCCGCGGCGACCAGCGACGAAACCAGAGCCCATCATGGCGAGCATCGACATCCCCGCGAGCAGCCCGACCCAGCAGATGATCGTCCACGCCAGGGCGGCGCGGGCAGTTTGTGTTGCAGCTCGACGCGAACCACGGCGAGGTCCTCGCAGAACGTGAAGACCGCAACCATCGCACTCAGGTGTCACGTGGGAGTCAGCGGCTCAGCCGCACCGCGCAAAACGCCGAATCGACATGACGCGCAAGCTCGCATTTCCGGACCGTGGTTCCGGAAATCTGGAGACGCAATTCAGCCTCTCGAAGAGCGGTTTGATATGACGAAGCTCGCATTTCCGGACCGTGGTTCCGGAAATCTGGAGACGCGATTCAGCCTCTCGAAGAGCGGCTTTGTCCGCTCCGAGGGCTCGCATGCGAACCGAAGTTCACGCGCTCACGACTTTCCGGAATACCGGAATGGGCCGTGGCCCTCGAGGAAGGCCCAGCCGGATGAACGAGAAAGAGTTGGTTCGATCAGTGCCCTGATGCGCGCGCGGTCACTACTGGATCGCTATCGAGCGATCGCGGCGAGTCTCGCCAGCGGTGTGAATCGCGCGAGCCAATAAGTGCCTGCTGGGAAAGAACCAGTCCCGTATTGCACCCATTGCTCACGAGCCTCGCGGTAGGCAGCGAGGAAGCCCTTGTACTGGGTCAGTGCTTTCTTGCGCGCGAGTCTGCGACCAGCGAAGCGGGGCCGGAGCTCTCGTTCCTTCTCTTCGGTGGTCGGTGACGACCTCCAATCCTGCTCGAGAATCCGCTTGCGACCCACGATGCGGCGCCCGCGACGAGCCCGCAGCGTGTCCGCCTCGATCGCCTCCACACGTTCCTTCAACGCTTCGAGAACCACCTCGCGCTCGCCGAGCTCGGCAGGGATCGTGAACGTCAGCGCGATTTCTTCCGGCCAATCGCGGTCTCCACGAAAGAAGAAGTGCGGCCGTCGCGCGATCAACGTCTTTCCATGGATCAGGTACCGGTAGCCGTTCAATCCGGGCCACTGAGTGGCGCGCTCGACCAGCAGGTCCTTCACGGGGTTCGCTGCGACGTACGCGAGCTTCTCGATGATGGTGTCGTAGTCCAGGAGGCACGTCACGCAGGTCTCGCCGGACGCCCACAGGTTCTCGCGCCGCCTGCGCGCCTTGTTGATGCACTTGGCCACCATCTTGTGGAAGTGCTCGATGAATCGCGGGAACCGTCCGTACCGGTCGTAGACGACCGTGTGGTGGTGATTCGACTCCACAGTCGCGACGAGCACATCGACCTTGAAGCGCTTCGATGCGTCAGCGAGGCAATATGCGATCGCGTTATTGATCTCCTCGTCTGGAGTCAGCAGGAACTGACGCTGCGAGCAACGACGCGTGATCAAGTAGAACTGCTCGGGAAGGACTTGTCGGGGGCGGGTCACGGTTCGCCTATCGAAGGCGAGGCGCGTGGTTGCTAACAAAGTTGCTGGCTGCGCGAATGCGTAGTTACGGAACCCCGGTCCGGAACTACCGAGTCTGAATGAGGACTTACCGATCAGTCCGGAGTGCGGGTGATTCCGTCACTCAACGAAACGGGAGATTTTGACCGACTGCTGGGATGAGTGACGCTCCCGCACGAAGCGCCGAGTCGACCTGACGCGCGAGCTCGCGACCCTCCGCGATCGCCCACACGATGAGCGACGCGCCGCGATGGGCATCACCCGCGGCGTAGACGCCGGGAACGTTGGTCGCGAACCGCGCATCGACCGCGATGTTTCCGCGTGAATCGAGTGCGATGCCGAGCTGGTCGACCAGCGACGACGAGTCGGGCGCGACGAAGCCGAGCGCGAGGATCAGGCGATCGACGGGCATCCGGACCTCTTCGCCCGTCTCCACGCGGGTGCCGATGAGGGTCTCGAGCTTGCCCTTGCCCTCGAGGCGAGTGGTGCGAAACGCGAACGTGCGCTCGCCGCCCTCCTCCTGCGACGACGATGTCCGGAACACCAGCGGCCACGCTGGCCACGGGTTGGTCGCCGCGCGATCGATCGGCGGGGTTGGGAGGAGCTCGATCTGGCTGACGTGCACGGCGCCCTGGCGATGCGCGGTGCCGAGACAGTCCGAGCCGGTGTCGCCACCGCCGAGGATGATCACGCGCTGCCCGGCGACCGAGTGGCTGGCTGCGGCACGCTCGCCGCCGTTGATCTCGTTCTGCTCGCACAGGTAGTCCATCGCGAGCACGACGCCCGGGAGCTCGCGGCCCGGCACGTCGAGGTCGCGCGGACGCATCGCCCCGATCGCGATCACGACGGCATCGTGGGCGGCGCGCAGCTGCGTCCACGTCGGATCGCGGCCGACGCAAACCCCGGTGCGGAATTCGATGCCTTCGGCTTCGAGGAGCGCGAGCCGGCGATCGACGACGTGTTTCTCGATCTTGAAGTCGGGGATGCCGTAGCGAAGCAGACCGCCGGCGCGGGCGGCCGCCTCGTAGATGATCACGGTGTGACCGGCGCGGTTGAGCTGGTTCGCGGCAGCAAGCCCGGCCGGTCCGGAGCCGACGACGGCGATTCGCTTGCCGGTGCGAATGCGCGGTGGATGGGCGGTGATCCAACCGGCGGCGAAGGCGTGCTCGGCGATCTCTTTCTCGATCGCCTCGATCGTCACCGGCGCACCGTCGATCTGGAGCACGCACGAGCCTTCGCACGGCGCCGGGCACAACCGCCCCGTGAATTCCGGGAAGTCGTTGGTGGCGGCGAGCCGCTTGTGCGCGTCGAGCCAGCGCTGTTTCCACACCAGATCCGCGAAGTCGGGGATCGGATTGCCGAGCGGACAGCCCTGCGTGCAGAACGGGATACCGCAGCCCATGCAGCGGCCGGCCTGATTGCGCAGTGCATCGTCCTCGAGCGGACCGTGCACCTCCTCGACCTCGCGCCAGTCGCGAACGCGCTCGGCGATCGCACGACGCTTCGGGAGTAGACGTTGCCACTCGATGAAACCGGTTGGCTTACCCATCAGAGGCCTCCAGCGAAAACAGCCAGTTTCCGGAACCCCGGTCCGGAGACTGCGTGCAAGCACATGAAATGTCGTGCTCGCGTTTTCACGATCTTCCTCCGGTCACGAGCGTGAGTCCCGATGGACGGCGAGCCGCGGCCCGCCTTGCTTGCAACACGCGCTTGTAGTCGACGGGCATCACCTTGACGAATCGCGAGATCAGGTGCTCCCAGTTGTCGAAGATCCGGCGACCGAGCGGACTCGAGGTCAGCCGGACATGCGCTTCGATCATCGAGTGGACGAGCCACATCTCCGATTCGTCGACCAGCGATTCGAGCTCGACCATCTCGAGGTTGGTACGAGCGCGCAGTGTGTGGGTGGGATCGTAGACGTAGGCGGTGCCACCACTCATGCCGGCGGCGAAGTTGCGACCGACCGGGCCGAGGATGACGACGACGCCACCGGTCATGTACTCGCAACCGTGATCGCCGACGCCCTCGACGACAGCGCGTGCACCCGAGTTGCGAACGGCGAAGCGCTCGCCCGCCAGACCGCACGCGTAGAGATCGCCGGCGGTGGCACCGTAGAGCGCGACGTTGCCGATGATGACGTTTGCTTCCGGAGCGAACCGCGCGGTCGCCGGCGGATAGACCACGATGCGCCCGCCGCTCATGCCCTTGCCGACGTAGTCGTTGGCATCGCCGCACAGCTCGAGCGACACGCCCGGAGCGAGAAATGCACCGAACGACTGGCCCGCGGAACCGGTGAGGCGGACGTTGATCGAGCCGTCGGGGAGGCCCTTCGCGCCGTGACGACGCGCGATCTCACCGGAGAGCAGCGTGCCGACGGCGCGCCGCGCGTTATCGATCGGCAGCGCGAGCTCGACGGACTTACCGAAGGCGAGCGCCGGTTCCGCGCGCCGGATCAGGTCGTGATCGACATGATCGCTGAGGTCGTGCGGCACGGCAGCCTTGAAGCGGGCTGCCGGCGAGCTGCCAGGCGAGCCAACGCTCTCGGGGTGCGGCGAACCGTGGAGCAACGCCGACAGATCGAGGGTGCGCAGCTTCCAGTGATCCGTGGGTTTGACGCGCAGCAGATCGACGCGCCCGATGATCTCGTCGAGCGAGCGAGCACCGAGAGCCGCGAGCTGCTCTCGCACGCGCTCGGCGAGGAACGTCATCAAGTTCACGACGTCCTCGGGAGTGCCGGTGAACTTCTCGCGCAACCGCGGATCCTGCGTGGCGATGCCGACCGAGCAGGTGTTGAGGTGACACTTGCGCAGCATGATGCAACCGGTCGCGATCAGCGCCGCCGTCGAGATGCCGTACTCCTCGGCACCGAGCAGCGCCGCGACGATGACATCGCGCGACGTGCGCAGGCCACCGTCGACCTGCACGCGCACACGATCGCGCAGCTTGTTGGCGACCAGAACTTGCTGCGTCTCGGCGAGACCGAGCTCCCACGGTAATCCTGCACGCTTGATGCTGGAGAGCGGAGCAGCGCCGGTGCCGCCCTCGTATCCTGCGATCACCACGGCGCCAGCCCGCGCCTTCGCCACTCCCGCAGCGATCGTTCCCACGCCCGCCTCGCTGACCAGCTTCACCGACACCCGCGCCCGCGGATTGACGGCGGTGAGGTCGTAGATCAACTGCGCGAGATCCTCGATCGAGTAGATGTCGTGGTGCGGCGGCGGCGAGATCAGGGTGACGCCCGGCGTCGAGCAGCGAACGCGCGCGATGCGCTCGTCGACCTTGTTGCCCGGCAGCTGGCCTCCCTCGCCCGGCTTGGCTCCCTGCGCCACCTTGATCTGCAGATCATCCGCGTTGACCAGGTAGTGCGTGGTGACGCCGAACCGCCCCGACGCGATCTGCTTGATCGCGCTGCGCCGCGAATCGCCGTTGTCGTCGAGCTCGTAGCGATGTGGCTCCTCGCCGCCCTCCCCCGAGTTCGACTTCGCACCCAAACGGTTCATCGCGATCGCGAGCGTTTCGTGTGCTTCCGCACTGATCGAACCGAACGACATCGCACCGGTGACGAATCGCTTGACGATCGCGGACACCGGTTCGACCTCGTCGAGTGGCACCGGTTTATTGGAGTTAACGGAACCCCGGTCCGGACCTGGGGTGTGGTTTCGAGCAGTTGTCCTCGCCGGTCCGACCTCGAGCAGACCTCGCAAGGTGACGGCCGATTCGTCCTCCGCGTCGCACAGCCGCTCGAACTCGGCGAAGCGCTCCCGATCTGCGAGCCGGACTGCCGCCTGGAGTTGCGCGACCGTGGCGGGGTTCCACTTGTGGGGCTCGCCGCGGCGACGCCACTGGTAGAGGCCACCGACCGGGAGGTCGTCTGCGATGGCATGCGCGCTGGTGCCGAAGCCTCGATCGTGGCGCGCGAGCGCTTCGCGTCCGAGCTCGCCGAGCCCGACGCCACCGATCCGCGAGGGAGTGCCGGTGAAGTGGCGCTCGACCATGCCGCTATCGAGCCCGACGGCCTCGAACAGCTGTGCACCGCGATAGCTCTGCACGGTGGAGATGCCCATCTTCGACATCACCTTCAGGAGGCCGTCGTCGAGCGCGTGCAGGTAGCGCGCGATCGCTGCTTCGGGCGGACCGGGCACGCGACCCTGCGCGACCAGCTCGGTCACCAGATCGAGTGCGAGGTAGGGATTGACCGCTGCGGCACCGAAGCCGATCAGCAGCGCGACATCGTGGACCTCGCGACAATCCGCGGTCTCGACGACCAGGCCCGCTTGCATGCGGGTGCCTTCGCGCACCAGGTGCTGCTGCACCGCCGACAGTGCGAGCACCGCCGGGATGGCGACGTGCGCCGCATCGACACCGCGGTCGCTGAGGATCAGCAGGTTGTGGCCCTCGTCGATCGCGAGCTCCGCGGCACGCCGCAGCCTCGCGATCGCGCTCGCGAGACCGCTGTCGCCGTCGGCGATCGGATAGACCATCGACAGCGTCACCGGCTCGAACACGCCCTCGTGCGCATTCTTGATCCGCGCGAGGTCGACGTTGTCGATCACCGGACCGCGCAGCTTGAGCTGATGACACTGCTCCGGCGTCTCGTCGAACGTGTTGCCGTCGGGCCCCATCGTGGTCTCGAGCGACATCACGAGCGACTCGCGGATCGGATCGATCGCGGGATTGGTCACCTGCGCGAACAGCTGATGGAAGTACGAGCCCAGCGTGGGCGCGCGCTCCGAGAGCACCGCGAGTGGCGTGTCGGTGCCCATCGAGCCGACCGGCTCCTTGCCGGTGGCCGCCATCGGCTCGATGATCAGCTCGACATCCTCGTCGGTGTAGCCATGCGCGCGCGCGAGCCGAAACAGCATGTCGCCCGCGATCGGCTCCGGCGGTGATACGTCCGGCAGCTCGTGCATCGCGAACACGTTCTTGTCGAGCCACTTGCGATACGGGAACCGGCCGGCGACCTCGCGCTTGAGCTCGGCGTCGTCGACGCTCCGCCCCTCGTCGGTGTCGACGACGAACATCATGCCCGGCTGCAGGCGACCCTTGCTGTGCACGCGCTCGGGCGGCACGTCGATCACGCCGGTCTCCGACGCCAGGATGACGCGGTTGTCGGTGGTGATCGTCCACCGCGCCGGCCGCAGCCCGTTGCGATCGAGCGTGGCACCGACGAGCTGACCATCCGAGAACGCGATGGTGGCGGGGCCATCCCACGGTTCGACGAGCGACGCCGCGTAGCGATAGAACGCCTTGCGATCCTCGTCCATCCCCGGCGTCTCGGCCTCGGGGATCATCATCATCATCGAGTGCGGCAGCGTGCGACCGCCGAGCGTGAGCAACTCGACCATGTTGTCGAACTGCGCCGAATCGGACCTGCCGGGCACGATGATCGGGAACAGCCGCTCGAGCCCGCCGCGAAACTTCGCACTCTTCAATTGGCTCTTGCGTGCCTGCATCCAGTTGGTGTTGCCGCGCAGCGTGTTGATCTCGCCGTTGTGGGCGATGCAGCGGAACGGTTGCGCGAGGTCCCAGGTGGGGAACGTGTTCGTCGAGAACCGCGAGTGGACGAGCGCGATCGCGCTGATCATCTCCGGCGACTCGAGATCGACGAAGAACTTCGGCAGTTGCCGCGGCAGCAACAGGCCCTTGTAGACGATCGTCTCGGTCGACAGCGACGCGACGTGAAAGTACCGATCCGGATCGGCGCCGCGATCGATCACCCGATTCTCGGCCAGCTTGCGGATCACGAACAGCGTGCGCTCCCACGCGCTCGGCGGCACGCGCCGCATGCTGATGTAGAGCTGGCGGAACACCGGCATCACGCCGCGCGCGACCTCGCCGACATGCGCGAGATCGATCGGCACGTCGCGCCAGCCGATCACGCGTTGCCCTTCCTCTTCCGCGACCTCGGCGAGGATGCCTTCGCACATCGTGCGCTGCGCCGGATCGGGCGGCAGGAACACCTGCGCCACCGCGAAGCGCCGCCCCGCCGGAAGATCGAGCCCGGCCTTCGCCGCCTCCGATCGAAGAAACCGATCCGGTAGCTGGATCAGGATGCCCGCGCCATCCCCGGTATCCGGATCGGCGCCGCACGCCGCGCGATGCGAGAGCCGTCGCAACAGCTCGAGTCCGTCGTCGACGATGCTGCGCGCGCGAACACCCTTTATGTCGGCCACGAACCCCACGCCGCATGCATCGCGCTCGAACGAACGATCGTGGAGTCCCATCGCCTCCACGATAACGCGACGCGTCAGCCGGTGCGAGAACTAACGACGCTTTGCGGCAAGTCGCTGGAGAGCCAGGGAGATCCCGCGTCAGTGCGCGGCTGTCGTCGGCTCGAGTAGCGGAACACGAACTGCGACGTGTCGTTGACCGCCACGCCGGGTCGAACCCGGGATGTCGGTGTCGATCACCAGCTCGTGCTTGCCCGCGAGGAAGCCCGCCGACGCGTTGTGGATCGTGCGGGATCGCCAGCTCCGCGGTGCCCGGCAAGGTTCCCGGCCACATCACGATGTCGGCCTCGAATTCGATCCCCTCGGCATCTCGACCGCGAGATCTCGCTCCCGCTTCTCGTCGTCACTTCTTCTTCGCGACGAACCGCACCAGCTTCGCGTGGTCGAGCGCCCAGTCTGGACGATCCTCCACCTCGTCGTTGCGCAGGATCACGAAGCCATCGCCGAACGCCTTCGCCAGCTCGCTCGGCAGGTATCCGCCACCATCGGGATTCGCCGGATCGCCGGCGAA
Source organism: Pseudomonadota bacterium (assembly GCA_023430775.1). Lineage (GTDB taxonomy): Bacteria > Myxococcota_A > Polyangia > Haliangiales > Haliangiaceae > JABFXX01. The sequence continues at coordinate 58,253 of JAEYYY010000593.1, read as the reverse complement.
GAACTCGAGCACGAACACGCCGTTCTTCTTGAGGCCGACCTTCGCCTTGTCCCACCACTTCTGATGAAACGGCCCGGGATAGATCATCGTGATCAGGTCCCACTTCTCCTTGCCGAAGTCCCAGCCGTCGATGTCGGCGACGATCGTCGTCAGCTCGAGCTTGCGCTTCGCCGCCTCCTCGCGCGCGCGCCGCACGCCTTCCTCGGCGATGTCGATGCCGGTCACCTTCCAGCCGGTGGCGGCGAGGTGCAACGCGTTGCGCCCCTGCCCCATCGTGAGGTCGAGCGCGGTGCCGGGCTTGAGGCCTTTCGCGATCTCCACCATCAACTTGTTGGGCTGCTTCTCGAACCCGACGTCATTGCGATAGACGTCGTTCCAGTGATCGCGCGCGTTGCCGGCGCGCTGCCACGTCCACAGCCGCACCTTCCAGCCGCCCGGCTCGCGCGCCCAGTGCAGCGTGTACCAGCCGGTGTACTTGAAGCCGCCGCCGTGCGATTCGTTGCCGGCCTGCTCCTCGATGGCCTTGCCGATGAACACCGCGTCGTCGGCGGTCACCTGCACGCTCTCGTCGGACCACGTGCGCTTGCCGATCCGCGGCGCGTCCTTGCTGCGCTTCTTCAGATCGGCGAGCTCGCTGTCGCGCGTCGATGGCTTGCCGCCCTCGAAGTGCCACAGTCGCTCCGACCACACCGCCTCGAGCGGCGCGATGTCGCCGCGGTCGTACGCGCTCAGCATCGCGTGGCTCTGCTCGGTGATCTGCTCCTTGCTCGGTGGCGGCGCCGGAGCGACCGCGGCGGGCTCGTGTGGCGGCGCGGGAGCGGCCACCGGCGGCGGTGTTGCCGTGGTGCAGGCGGCGAGGACGGCGATCAGGGCAGCGCGCATGTGTCGTTGCTACCAGAGCCCGCCCGGCAGAATTCCGTTTCGGGTGACCGGAATCACGAGCACGTCAGCGCCGGTTCGATGCGGTTCCCATCGATCCCCCGTTGGCGTGTCGAGAGCTGTATCGTTCGAACCATCCGTCGGGGTGCCCATGAGGAAGCTGCCACTCGTCTTGCTTGCCGCGATCGCCGGAACTGCCAGTGCTCAGCCCGGTGCCAGCGATCCACCGCCGTATCCGCCGCCGCCGGAGGAGACCCAACCGCCGCCACCGCCGCAGCCGTATCCGCAGCCGGTGCCGCAGCCGCTGCCACCGCCGGGCTATGCACCGGGTGGCCTCGTGCCGGTGCAGCTGACTGTCGACGAGCACCAGCTCCTGCAGCAAGGCGAGATCTCCGACGGTGCGCACATCGGTGGCGCCGTCGCGGCCGTGTTCGTCGGCTTTGGCATCGGTCAGGCGGTGCAGGGCCGCTACGGCGAGACCGGCTGGATCTTCACGGTCGGCGAGATCGCGTCGTTCACCGCGCTGGTCATCGGTCTCTCGCAGGCACTCGACAATTGCTTCGACAACATCGACGGCAACTGCGATGACGGTCGCGGCGAGGGCCTGGTGATCGGTGGCCTCGTCGGTCTGCTCGCGTTCCGCGTCTGGGAGGTCGTCGACGCGTTCGGCGGCCCGCCGAAGCACAACCGCAAGGTGCGCGAGCTGCGGATGCGGCTCGGCATGCCGATGCCGATGTACACGCATCGCGTGGTGCCGTACGTCAACAAGACGCGCGACAACGGCGCCACCGCCGGCGTCGTGTTCCGGTTCTGAAACGCCTGCCGTGTCGAAGGTGGAGCTCGAAGCCGCCATCGAGGCGGATCCCGATGACCCCGCCGGCTACGCGGTCTACGCCGATTGGCTCCAGGCCCAGGGCGATCCGCGCGGCGAGCTGATCGCGCTGCAGCTCGCGTGCTGGCGAGCGCCGAGCGACAAGAAGCTCGCGAGCACGGCGCGAAAGTACCTCGCCACCCACGCAGCCACGCTGTTCCCGTTCGACGACAACGTGCTCGACGCCCGCTGGCACGCCGGCTTCGTCCGCGCGATCCGCTGTCGTTACTCGCGCGATCTGACCGCCGTGGTCGCCGCGCTGGTGCGCCATCCCGCCGGTCGCTTCCTGCAGTCGATCACGCTGCCGAACGACGTCGATGCCGCACCCATCATCGCGTTCCTCCTCGCCGAGCGGCAGCCACAGACGCTCGTCGAGGTCCGCTGTCGTCCGACCCACCTCGGGCGCTACGTTGCCGAGCTCGAGGCGGCGTTTCCTCGGTTCGGTCGCGGCCTGGCGCCCGACTGGCGAGCGCTGCTGCAAGCGATCCGCGACGAGCGCAAGACCGATCTCAAGTACGACGTCGGCGCGCTGCCCGCGCTCGAGCTGGCCGGCCGCTTCGACATCGCCGATGCCGGCAACGACGACTTCGCGCGTGGCCTCAAGCACGAGCTGGAGGGCAACCGGCAGTTCGGCATCGTCGAGGCGATGCGCACCACGTTCACCGCCGAGTCACGCGACCGCTTCGCGACCACGCTCGCCGAGCAGTTCTTCGCGGGCGACACCACGCCGACCCGGCGCTGGGCCTTCGATGCGCTGGGCGCGATCGGCGATGCCGGCGCCGCGCGCTGGATCCGGATGCAGATCGGACGCTGGTCCATTCCGCGAGGCCAGCAAGCGATGGAGCTCCTCGGTCAACTGGCGAAGGTCACCCCGATGGCGATCAGCGCGCTGTTCGCGATCGAGGCCGATCCACGGATCGCGCCCGACGTTCGCGACTTCGCGACGTCCCGGGTCACCACGATCGCCGCCGTCCGGCACGTGCTCCTCGACACGCTGCGCGAGGGGCTGCCGGTGCTCGGAGCGCCGCCGCTCGAGATCGTGTGCGGTGCGCGGGTGGCGTGGACGGCCGACGAGGCCGACTGCCAGCCGATCTAGCCAACCGTGAATCGGGTCGGCGGGTTCGGCGGGCGCGGATGATCGATGTACGCGCGCACCGACGGCCGCGCGATCGTGGTGTCGATGAAGTCCGACAGCAGCGACGGGATCGGGAAGTCGTGGCGCGACAGCCGCATCAGCTGGAGCGCGAGATCGGCGTGGGCGATCGAGAACGGCCCGAGCTGGGGGACGAAGCGCGTGGCGATCGAGATCAGCTCCTCGGCCTCGCGTTGCGCGCGGGCGCCGAGCGGCGGCAAGGCGGTGCCCGGATAGACCACCGTCCACCACTGCCGCTCGTCGCGCAGCGTCTGCAGATCGAAGCGCAGGTACGCCATCACCTGCTTGCAGCGGGCACGCGCGCGCGGGTCTGCGGGAAACAGCGGCGGCGCGGGGAACAGCTGGTCGAGGTAGTCGATGATCGCGAGCGACTCGGTGAGAAAGAAGTCGCCGTGCTGGATCGCCGGCACACGCGCGATCGTGACCTGCTGCGCCAGCGACGGCGGCACACCCTGCCCGTCGCGCAGCAGCGCTCGCGCGGTCTGGTATTCGACCCGCTTCTCCTCGAGTGCGACGATCACGCTCGCGTCGAGCGGCGAGACGAAGAAGCCGTCGACGAAGACCGTGATCAATCTGTCGGGCCGATCAGCTCGCGCGCCGCGGCGAGCAGGTTGATGTCGGTGGTGCCGGCGCCGAGCTCGAGCAGCTTGGCGTCGCGCGCCAGCTTCTCGAGGCCGAGCTCTTCCATGTAGCCGTAGCCGCCGTGGATCTGGATCGCGGTCAGCGCGGCATCCATCGCGTACTGCGCGCTCATCGCCTTCGACGCATTGATGTACGGCATGTCGCGCTTGCCGTTCTGCTGCATCCACGCCAGCCGGTAGACGATGTTCTCGACGGTGCGGAGCTTGAGGAACATGTCGGCGATCTTGAGCTGCACCGCCTGGAACTCGCCGATCGCGCGCCCGAACTGCCGGCGCTCGCGCACGTACTTGATCGATTCGTCGTAGCAGCGCTCGATGATGCCCCACGCCATCGACGGCACACCGCTGCGCTCGTTGCCGAGCGATTCCTTGGTGTCGCCGCGGCCGGCGCGTCCCTTCTCCTTGCCGCCGAGCAGGTGCTCGGTGGTGAGCTTGACGTCGTCGAAGAACACCTCGCTCGTCGGCGAGTCGCGCATGCCCATCTTCTTGAACGGCGGACCGACCGTGACGCCCGGCATCGTGCGCTCGACGATGAACGTGGCCACCCCGGCTTCGCCCGGGCGCTCGATCTTCGCGTAGACCAGGAACACGTCGGCGCCGGGGCCGTTGGTGATGAACGTCTTGCTGCCTTTCAGGATGTAGTTGCCGGCACCGTCGGGCGTGGCGGTGGTTCGCATCGAGCCGAACGCATCGCTGCCGGCGTTGGGCTCCGTCAGACACCACGAGCCGATCTGCGACAGCGTGGACACCGGGATGCCCCAGCGCTCGATCTGATCCGGCGTGCCCTTCGCCGCGATCGCGCCGCCGACCAGACCGATCGAGACACCGAAGCCCATCGCGAAGCCCGGCGACACGCGCGACAGCTCCTTGACGACGACGTGCATCATCATCGGGTTTCTCCCGCCCGCCTCCTGCATCACCTCATCGGGTGAGCCCGCATCTCCCGCGCGCAGCTTGGCGACCCGCTTCTTCAGCGCGCCGCCGAGCATGGCATCGAAGCCGAAGCTCTTCGCCATCTTCTTCATCAGCTCGAACGGCATCTCCTGCCCCGACTCGAGCACCGGGATCTTCGGCTGCAGCGTCTTCTCGCACCACTGCCGGATCACGCCGGCGATCATCTGCGTCTGCTCGTCGAGCTGGAACATCCGCGCATCCTAGCGCTGATCGGGAGGACGGATGTTACAGAACACGGTGTTCGGGTCCGCGACGGGCCGTCTGATCCGGCGCCACACCACGAACACGATCACCGCGAGACCGACGAAGAACAGCACGATCATCACGGTCGTCGCCGTTCGATGCGACGCGCGCGATAGCTGGAGCCGCGCACCTCCCTCGCCGAACCACCGCTCGGCTCGCCGCGCCTCCTCGCCGTCGATCCGGCTGATCACCTCGTCTTCGCGACCCGACGCGATCCTCACGGCCACCGCGTAGCGGGTGCCACCGCGCGTCTCGGTCTCGATGACGCGGATGTTGCGGACGTCGTCGTAGACCGTGGTGTTCGAGAACAGCAGCTCGTCGAGCTCTGCCGTACAGCGCGCGACCCCGCTGTCGCGTTCGCAGGTCAGCGTCTGGGCGGTGGCGAGCTCGAACGCCGCCCACAGCACCCCGCCGAGGTACACCAGCGCGATCACCACCTCGAGCGCTCCAGCCTTCTTCGCCACGACTCCTCCGCGCTACTCGATGGCGAGCCGGCGCGCCGACGTCTCGAACGATCTGGCTCCGACCGTCAGATAGATCGTTCCGCCGGTGACGGCGAGGTCCCACTTGTTGACGCGGTCGAGCGTGCTCGCGATCGCCTCGAGATCGCCGGTGGGCAGCGCGTACAGCTCGAGGTCGTGTGCGCGATGCACCTCGCGCTCGACGATCTCCGCCACCAGGCGTTCGGGGTTCTTCCAGGTGTAGACCGCGACGCGCTTGCACTTCTTCGTCGCCTTGTGCAGGCGATCCGGCGACGGCGACGACACCTCGATCCACGCGATCAGCTGCCCGGTCAGGTCGCGCTGTACCAGCGCCGGTAGCTCGTCATCCGAGACGCCACCCGGGTTGAAGTCGACGCCTTCGGCGTGCTCGAGACAGCGCGCCAGCACGCGCGTCACCAGGTAGACGTCGCCCTCCGACGGGTGCTGCGCGACCCGCAGATCGAGCGTCTCGTAGACGCCGCGGTCGGAGTCCGAGACATCGATCTCGAACCTTCGCATCGTCGACGGCAGCGCCACGACCGGGTGATATCAGCTCTCGCGAGAGCGTCGCAATGCGATCTGCAGATCGCCGCCGGTCGCGAACAGCTTGCTGATCCCGCGCACCGCACCGATCTCGTTGGCCAGCCAGTCGGCGGTGTCGATCGAGTGCTCGGCTTCGAGGCCGTGCGCCTGGAGCAGACCACCGAGCTGGTAGGTGATCTCGTCGAGGTTGTTCGACTTGCCGAGCTCGATCAGCTCGCGCGCGTGCAGCATCTCGAGCAAGCGCTTCGCCCACGCCGACAGCCGCTCCGCGGTCAGCACGGTCTCGGCCTCGACCGGCATCGTCGGCTCTTCGTTCTCGACCGGCTCCGGGACCGGCGTCATCATCCTCGGCAGCGACGACCGCGCGAGCTTCTTCGGCGGCTCCGCGCGGGTCTCGAGCGCGGCCTTGCGATCGATCTCGCCCATCATCAGGAGCAGCGTCGGGATCCGGCCCTCGATCTGGATCTCCGGGCCGAGGTTGCCGTTGTCCACGAAGTTGAGCAGCGCGTTGCGCGCCCGATCCCACGGCACGCAATCGGCCACCGGCACCGCGAGCGAGCGGCCATCGTGATCGGTCACCGCGAACGAATCGGTCTGCGAGCGATCGCCGCACGAGGTGGCATAGCCATCGAGCGACTCGACGACGTACAGCGCGCATTGCTCGCCCCACGCGACCGCGACCACCTGGTCGTCCGCGGCGGACCACAACCGGAACAGCAGCGGGCGATCCTGCGCCGACTTGTGAAGCGTATCGAGCGCCTCGATCAGCGCGCTGGTGTTGCGCAGCTGCAGCGCGTCGTCGCCGTACTCGCCCCAGATCAGCAGCGGATGGCCGACCAGCTGGCGGCGCGCGGACTTCACGATCTCGTGCCGCGTTCCTTCGAGCTCGATCAGCATGCCCTCGGCGATCGCGCGCATCGCGCCCTCGCGCATCACCAGCTCCCATTTGTGGAGCCCGTCGGCGGTGATGTAGTGGAAGCGATAGAGGTCGCCCGCCGGATCATCGGACTTCTCCATCCGGCCGCCGTAGCCGACCTCGCCCTGGAAGGCGTCCTCGGCATCGAGGATCATCTCGTCCCCCGCCGCGCGCAGATCGAGCTGCTCCATGACACCCTCGATGAAGGTGCGGAAGTCGGAGGGGATCTCGAACACGCTCACAGGTTGCTGTTGCCCTCGAGGAACGTCTCCGCCGCCACCTGCGCGGCAAACTGGCCGCGGTAGCGCAGGATGTAGAGCCCGTTGCGCACGTCGACCACGTAGATCAGGCCGTCCTGGATCACCGGCGTGCTCCACATCTCGATCGACGTACCGCCGAGCCCGGGATCCTCGACGGTGACCGCCGGCAGTGGCTCGGGGGAGAACGTGGCGACGAAGCGCGGCGACGCCGGCTCGGAGACATCGATCGCCTTCAGCCCCGCGGCGTGCCAGGTGACGAACGCGAGATCGTGCGTCGCCGTGGCGTTGTGCGCGGTGAACGTGACGCGCTCGAACGTGCCGCTCGCACACACCGCAGGATCGTTCTCCGGCACACCGAGCTCGCCGACGATCGCCGGCGACGCCGGATCGGAGACATCGACCGTGCGCAGCTTGCCCCACGGACAGCCGGTGCCGTACGGCGGCGGATAGACCTCCTCGGTCACGAGCAGCAGCGGTCGCCCGGGCACCTCGACGGTGGAGTGTGGGCCGACGGTACCGGGCGGCGCGAAGTCGAGCCCGGCGGTGCGCGGTGTCAGCAGCGCGAAGTCCGGCATCTGCGTGGCATCGGCGATGAACAGGCCCGACAGCTGATGCGAGAGAAACAGCTTGCTGCCGTCGAGCGACATCGACACCGAGTGCAGGATGTCGTCGGCGCCCTGCGAAGGGATCGACGGATTCCACGTGGTCACCAGCTCGGGCGCGGCCGGATCGCTGATGTCGAGCACGTCGACCTGGACCGGTGGCGACGCGATCAGCAGCAGCACGCGATCGCCATCGCGCCGCAGGTACATCTCGTGCGGTCCCGCCGGCATGAACAGCGTGCCCGAGATCGCGGTCCGGCTGAGCAGCACGGGGACCGCGCGATCGGTGATGTCGTAGAGATCGATCGTCTCGGCCTTGCGACCGGTCGGCGTGCAGCCATGAAGATCCGGCGAGCACTGGAGCCGCAGCACGATCAGGAGGTCGAGGTCGGGCACGACCCGCAGCTCGCGCGACGACATCGCCACGTCCGGCGGAATCTCACCGATCTGCGCCGGGTGCGCCGGATCGGAGACATCGAGGATCGCGATCCCACCGGTGTCGATGCGCGATCCGACGTACACGGTGTCACCCGCCACCGCGAGCGCCGCGTTCATGCCGCGAGCCCCGAGATCCGCGTGACCGACGAGCTGAAAATCGCCCACCCCCGGCACGTTGTCCCCGCAACCTGCCAACGCCACCAGCACGGGCAACGTGCCTCGCATGTGTCGCGAGCCTAACCCAGATCGCGCGCCCGTTACATCGTCACCGAGTACACGAAGCTGGCCTTGGGGAAGCGCAGGTATCTGTCCTTGATCGTCGCGTGAGGCACCACACTGCCGTCGACATACTTCTTGATCAACGCCTCGGCGGCGGCCTTGTCACCCCGCGCCTTGATCCCTGCGACCTCCTTCATCAGGTCGTCACACGCGGCGACCATCTTCGTGAGGTCGAGCTTGAACGCGCCGGTGTCCTTGCCGTTCGCGGCAGGTGCCTTGTCGTCCCAGATCAGCGCACCCTTGTCGATCAGGTAGCCGTTCTGGATCGCCGCGACCTGGGGATACGTCTTCCGCTTGTTATCGGCCTCGTACATTCCCTGAGAGATGTGGCCGAACGCCCAGACCACGGTGTCGAGGTAGCTCTGCTTCGCGAGCTCGTCGGTGATGATCTTCTTGGCCCGCAGGAACTCGATCAGGAACAGCGCACCCGCCTGCGCCTTGAGCTCCTCCATCACCTGCGAGATCGGGCCGGTGAACACCTCGCGTGCCGCCTTGCCGTTGACCTTGTACTCGTGCGCCGGGCCGAGGTTGTGCGTCGCCTCGTGGAGGATCGTCGACAACAGCCCCGGCTGCCCCTCGCCCGAGTAGGTCTGCATCGTGCCGGCGTCGAGGATGCTCTCCGCCTGACCGCGGCGCGCCGCCATGCTGTCGGGATCGGTGTAGAGGTTGAACATCGCCACCGTGCGGCCGCGGCCTTCGTTCGCCACCGGTCCCCAGTTCGGCAGGCTCTGTCCGATCGTCGCGCCTAACGCATCACGATCGTCACCGGCGTTGAGCACGATGTCGATGAAGTCCGGGAGATGGAACGTGACCTTGCGCTCGGCGTAGGGCTTGCCCGCACGCGCCGCGATCTCCTTCTCCATCTCCTGCTGCACCGGCACCAGCTTGCTCTGCCATTCGCGCGATCCCTGGTTGATCCGCGCGAACGTCAGGTGCGTGCCTGCCTTCGAGTTGCACGGCTCCCAGTAGGTCTCGTCGGGAGCGACGCGCACGTACCACTTCGAGTTGTCGACGGTCATCTTCGACCACGCCTCGTCGGCCGGCTCCCAGTTGTTGTCGGTGAAGCTGATGCTCGCCGCGCGCAGGTACGCGATCAGCGGCAGCTCGTTCGGATCCTTGATCGCATCGGCGGCGGCGGTGAGCTCCTTGCTGATCGCCGTCATCTTGTCCTTGTACGCCTCGGTGTACGGCACGGCGGTGAGGGCATCCGGCGTGCCGCGCACCGCGACGAACGGCGCCATCAGCTCCTTGGCCTTCGGATTCTTCTCGAGAGCTGCGCAGAACTTGTCGTCCTTCTGCAGCTCGGCCGGATAGAGGTCGTTGATCGGCTTCGGGTTGCCCGGGATCGCCGTGCAGTCCGGATCCTTCTCGGTGTTCGGCGCCACGCACTTCGGTCCGCGGTTGCGGCGGAACAGGCTGTGCGAGGCCGGATCGGCCGGCAGCTTCGCGACCAGCGCCGCGCTTCCGGTGTGCTGATCGTAGAGCTCGTCGATCAGCGAGGCGACCTTCTGCATGTGCTGGACGAACTGCTTGTCGTCGGCCGACAGCTTCCTGAAGTCCGACAGCACGAGCGTGGCGCGACCGTAATCGAGATCCTGGCCGACCAGCTGTTCGCGCTTGTCGGTCGGCGGCGCCTGCTTGGACGCGGCCACGATCTGATCGTAGGCGGTCTCGAAGTCTTTCGTGAACGCGCCGTTCGCGACGTAGTTGCCGGCCGTCGGATAGAACAGCAGCGGCGCGACCTCGTCGGGATCGAGCGACTTGTTGGAGTTGGTATCGGCGATCCAGTAGACGGGCAGGTCGAGGCGCACCGCCCAGCGGTTGAAATCGATGCGCGCGATCGCGTCGTGCTTCTTGACCTCCGCGGGACCCGGCGGCTTGACGTCCGAACCGGAGCCCTCCTTGGGTGCGGGTTCGTTCTTTTTGCACGCGCCGATCACCGCGAGCAGGAGCAGCAGCTTGTTCATGCGCGCACGCTAGCATCACTACAAACATCGTTTACGCTCGAACGATGCGCTTGGTGATCGCGATGGTGTTGCTCGTGTCCTGGGACGTCGCAGGGCAACCGAAGAAGGAGGAGGTCTCGATCGCGCAGGCGAGAAAGATCCTTCCCGACGCGCCGGCATCGTGCGCCGACATTCCGTGCATGCTCGAAGCGTCGTACGCCAAGGATCCGAAGGCGAAGGCACTCGCGCTCGCCATCCACGCCGACAACGGCAGCGTCGCCGGCGTCGGCCCCGACGAGATCATGGATGGCGGTTATCGCGGCAAGATCCATCTCGTCCCCGAGCTCCCGCTCGGCAAGTACCGCAAGCACCTCGAGTACGTGGCGTTCGCCACCAGATCGATCGACGACTTCTTCACCAAGCTGTTCGAGAACCAGCCACCGAGCTATCGCTGGCGCGCGATCCAGCTGCGCTTCGTACGCTCCGTCGGCAAGCGCACGCCGAGTGCGTATGCGATCGGCTGGCTGTTCGCCTACAACGTCGAGGGCTCGCTGATGCAGAACAAGCTCGGCGTCCGCGAGACGTACTTCCACGAGCTGTTTCACAGCAACGATGGAGCGCACGGCGACTGGTCCAGCAAGACGCTCAAGAAGGACTACGACGCGATCGTCAAGAAGTGCCCGGGCGTCACCATCAAGTGCCTCGCGCCGTACGCACCGAACGACACCACGGTGCGCGGCGGTACCTACTACGCGTTCCAGCCCAACAACGGCGACGGCGTCCACGAGTACGCGGCCGAGCTCGCGGTCCGCTACTGGGAGGAGCACATGGAGATCCTCGCGAAGGGCAAGCTGGCGAAGAAGCCGTTCAAGTGCGGACCGCCCGAGAACGGACGCGCCTGGAAGGCCCTCGTCGACGAGTTCTTCGGGGGGAAGGACCTCACGCCGGCCTGCTGACACGCTGCGTGACGGATCGAGGTTGCAGGGGCAAACTCCCAGCCAGGGTCGGTTGACCCTAGCGAAATCGCGCCAGGATTCCGCGCCGTTCGCGTCATCTACGCGATCTCGTTCACTCCGGCGACGACGATCCAACCGGATCGCCTGCGACACTTCCCTGGCATCCCCGCTGCACAAGTAGCGCAGCATGATGAGGGGAATCGCCATCCTTCTGTTTTCGGCTGCGGTCATCCCGGCCTGTTCGTCCGCTGGGACGGATGAGCCTCCGACGCTCGAGGTGCTGACGCCGGAGCGCGGCACCCAGTCCGATTCCTCGACCATCCGCGTCACCGGGCGCGCCAACGCGTCGCGCGTCACGGTCAACGGCACCGAGGCGATCCTCCAGAAGGACGGCACGTTCGAAGCGACGCTGAATGTCGACGACGGCATCACGCTGATCGAGACGCACGCGATCCGCGGTGACATCGATCTTCGCGACGTCCGCGCCGTGATGGCCGGCCCGCTGTCTCCGACCGACGGTTCGATCAGCGGCCCGATCGCTGCCCGCGTCGGCGCCGATGGCTTCATGAAGGTCGGCGGTGCTCTCGCCGCCACCGCGCAGGCGCTCGACTGGCAGGCGCTCGCGCTCGGCATGAACCCGGTCTACGACTCGTCCGGCTGCAACAGCGCCGTGATCAACATCCAGGAGCTCAGCGTCGGCACCATCGGCATCGGCCTGACGCCGAAGTCCGGCGCGGTCGCCGCGGGCGTCACCATCGACGACGTCTACGTCAAGATGAGGATCAACTTCCGCGCGGTCTGCATCGGTGGCTCCACCACCGCGGTCGTGCGCTCGAGCCGCGCGCACATCAACGGCGACCTCGCGCTCGCCGCGTCGGGCGGCAAGCTCGCGGCGACGCTGCCGTCGTCGTCGGTCCAGCTCGACGGCTTCTCGCTCGACGTCTCCGGCGTGCCCGGCGCGATCGAGTCGCTCGTCAAGGGCGAGGCGCGCAAGGCTGCCGAGAAGGCCCTCAACAACGTCATCAAGCAGCAGGTGCCCGCGAAGGCCGGCGACGCGCTCGGCGGTCTGCTCGCGCAGCCGATCAACACGAACCTCATGGGTCACGCGACGGCATTCACGATCACGCCCTCGTCGGTGGTGATCGACGCCGACGGCCTCGTCGCGGCGGTCGATGGCAAGGTCCTGGTCAGCGGTGGCGAGGGCGGCATGTTCGTGTCGTCGCCGATGCCGCTCGACACGATGGCGTGGGGCGAAGGCGACATCGGCCTCGCGCTCGCCGACGACGTCGTCAACCAGCTGCTCAGCGGTCTGTGGGCGACCGGCGCGATCACGCCGACGGTCCAGCTCGAAGGTCCGCTCGCGGTGCTGTCGGCCATCCTCGACGGCAACACCACCGCGCTCAAGCTCGACATGAAGCTGCCGCCGATGGTGCGCGCGAACAACGGCGTCATCGAGCTCGCGGTCGGCGACCTCATGCTGTCGGCGCGCGACGCCAACGATGTCGAGCTGCAGAGCTTCGCGATGTCGCTCACCACCACGCTGGCGGCGACGCCGGGCGCGAGCGGCAACATCGCGGTCACGCTCGGCGAGCCGACCATCAAGGCGCAGGTCATCAAGCAGTCCGAGACCGAGGACACCACCGGCGAGCAGCTCGAAGGCATCGTCGACGGCGCGTGGGGCCTGGTCGGCAACATGCTCGGCGACACCATCGGTGCGATGCCAATGCCCGCGGTCGCCGGGGTCCAGATCGGCGCGCCCGCGCTCAAGGGCGAGCAGGGCTTCCTGGTCGTCGACGTTCCGGTCCAGTAATCACGGCGCGATGATCGTGTAGACGAAGTCGCGCGGCGCCCGTCCGTGGCAGCCCGTGCAGGTGTCGTCACCCTGCCCGTTCGCGACGTTGCCGTCGCGCGTGCCTTCGTACCAGTACCAGCTGTTGCCGCCTGGCAGCTCTTCGATCTTGCGATAGACGGCGTACGCCGCGATCGCGCCGTCGCCATCGAACACTTCCTTGATCGCGGCAGCACCGGGCGGAAACACGCTGTCGAGATCCGCGGCCGCGACCAGCACGTCGTTGCTGCAGATCCGATTCGGCCCGTGACCCGACCCCGGCGCCGGTGGATGCGGCTCGGTCTCGCACGCCCAGCTGTTGTAGTGACCGGCTTCGATCCAGGTCAGGATGTCGTCCTGGCCGCGCGGCGGCAGCTGCGGATCATCGAGCGGGTCACCGAACGAGGCCGGTCCGGGATCGCTGCACGCGACGAGCAAGATCAGAAACATCCGCATGGTGATGCCTACGTTAGAGGGTCGCGTCGGTAACGTGCGCCGGGCACCCGACTCCCGTCGTTTGCCGTGCAAGGGCGCCCACCGGGCGCGTGCGCACAGCCGCTGAATTCGAACACTTCGAGATCGTGGGCTCGGTCGAGGCACGTGGAGTGCACGAGCGCCACAGGATATGTCGGCCGCTGATGTTCGTAGCCGATTCTGCCTGTTACACGTGCAGTGTCCGATCCACGCTGCCCGCCGGGGGATGGCCTGAGACGCTCAATGCAGACCACCGATTTACCCTTCGAGCTCAACGATGATGCTGATCCCACACCGGTGGGCGTCGGTGCTGGTCGCGACATCCTGGTGGTCGATGACAACCAAACCAACCTGGTCGCCATCGAGGCAGCGCTCTTGCCTCTGGGTCGAAAACTGGTGCTCGCGCACTCCGGCATCGAGGCGCTCGCGCGCCTGCTCGAGCAGGACTTCGCGCTGATCATCCTCGACGTCGCGATGCCCGGCCTCGATGGCTTCGAGACCGCGAAGCTGGTGCGCTCGCGCGATCGCAGCCGGTCGACGCCGATCATCTTCGTCACCGGTCTGTCGTGGCAGGACGACGCGGTGCTGCGTGGCTACGAGCTCGGCGCGTTCGACTTCCTGGTCAAGCCGATCCGCCCCGAGGTGTTGCGCGCGAAGGCCAGCGTGTTCGTCCAGCTCCAGGAGCGCACCCAGCAGCTCCAGGCCAAGGCCGAGGAGCTCCGCCAGGAGCAAGCGCGCAATCACGAGCGCGAGCTGCTCGCGCAGCGCAAGCGCTTCGAGGCCGAGGTGCTCGAGAAGCAGATGGCGCAGATGGCCGAGACCGATCGCCGCAAGGACGAGTTCCTCGCCATCCTCTCGCACGAGCTGCGCAACCCGCTCCAGCCGTTGCAGACGGCGGTCGAGGTCCTCGAGCACGATCCGACCGCACCCGTGCCGGCTCGCGTCCGCGGGATCATCCAGCGCCAGGTCCACCACATCACGCGCCTGGTCGACGATCTGCTCGACATCTCGCGCCTCAACGCCGGCAAGCTCGAGCTGCGTCGCGAGCCGGTCGCGCTCGAGGCGATCGTCGAGGAGGCCGCACAGGCCTGCCGCACCGCCGCCGATGCGCGGCGCCACCAGATCGAGGTGATCGATGCCACCCAGCCCGCGGTGGTCTACGGCGATCCGATCCGCCTCGTTCAGGTCGTGGTCAACCTGATGAACAACGCCGTCAAGTACACCGAGCCCGGCGGCAAGATCCGCCTCGAGCACGGCACCGATGGCCAGCAGGGCTACGTCCGCGTCGTCGACAACGGCAAGGGCATTCCGGCGCCGCTGATCCCGACGATCTTCGACATGTTCGTCCAGGAGCGCACGACGTCCGACGGCGCCGGTGGGCTCGGCCTCGGGCTCGGTCTGGTCAAGCGACTGGTGGAGATGCACGGCGGCGAGGTCCGCGCGCGCAGTGAAGGCACCGGCAAGGGATCGACGTTCGAGATCCGGCTCGCGCTCGCCGAGCCGAAGATCCTGGAGCAGTACAAGGCGCGCCCGCAGAAGAGCAAGGCAGAGGACCGGCCGCTCCGCGCGATGGTCTGCGATGACGCCCCCGACCTGCGCGAGCTGGTCGCCGATCTGCTGCGGTTGCGCGGTCACGACGTCACGGTCGTCGCCGACGGCGCCTCGGCACTCGACGCGATCTCCGGCGGCAAGTTCGACGTCGCGCTGATCGACATCGGGCTTCCCGAGATGGACGGCTACGAGGTCGCGCGGCGGATCCGCGGCACCGGCAAGAACCTGCGGTTGATCGCGATGACCGGGTATGGCCAGGCCGCCGATCGCGCGGCCGCGTTCGACGCCGGCTTCGACGCCCACATCGTCAAACCCGCCAGCGCGGAAAAGATTCTGGGAGCACTGTACGGAGAGCCGCGGGCGAGCCCGCGTGAACAAGAGGACGCATGAACACGTTCGAGCCCCCGAAGAAGACGACGAACGGCAACGGCGACAAGAAAAAGGCAGCAGCGGGGACCACAGGAGGAGGGCTGGACCACCGGCACATCCTGTCGGCGCTGCGCGCGTTCAAACGTGGCGACTTCGAGGTCCGCATGCGGGAGGACCTGTCGGGCGTCGACGGTCAGATCGCCGAGACGTTCAACGAGATCGTCGAGCTCGTGAAGTCGATCCGCGACGAGGCGAACGACGTCTCGAACGCGGTCGGCAAGGCCGGTCAGGCCGCGAAGCGGATGCGCCGCCTGAACGCCGCGGGCGGCTGGGCCGAGTACGTGTCGAGCGTCAACGAGGTGATCCAGGATCTCTCCGGACACGCGAACGAGATCGCGCGCGTCGTCAGCGCCGTGGCTCGTGGCGACCTCGAACAGACGATGGAGCTCGACGAGGGCGGCACCGGTCCGCGCCGCGGCGAGTTCTTGCGTCACGCGAAGATCGTCAACGGCATGGTGGCCCGACTCTCCCAGTTCGGCTCCGAGGTGACGCGCGTCGCCCAGGAAGTCGGTGGTGAAGGCAAGCTCGGCGCGCAGGCCCGCGTGCAGGGTGTGAGTGGCGTGTGGAAGGACCTGACGGACTCCGTGAACCTGATGGCGTCGAACCTGACGTCGCAGGTCCGCGAGATCGCGCGCGTCACCACCGCCGTGGCGCAGGGCGACCTGACGAAGACGATCACCATCGACGTCAAGGGCGAGATCCTCGAGCTCAAGAACACCGTCAACACGATGGTCGAGCAGCTGCGCGCGTTCGCGAACGAGGTGACGCGCGTCGCGCGCGAGGTCGGTACCGAAGGCCGCCTCGGCGGTCAGGCAACTGTTCGTGGCGTGTCGGGCGTCTGGCGCGAGCTGACCGAGTCGGTCAACTCGATGGCGAACAATCTGACGTTCCAGGTCCGCAACATCGCCGAGGTGACCACGGCCGTCGCCTCCGGTGACCTCGGCAAGAAGATCACCGTCGAGGCGAAGGGCGAGATCCTGTCGCTCAAGAACACGATCAACATCATGGTCGATCAGCTCTCGGCGTTCGCCGCCGAGGTGACCCGCGTCGCTCGCGAGGTCGGTACCGAAGGTGTCCTCGGTGCGCAGGCGGAGGTCGCCGACGTCTCCGGCGTGTGGCGCGAGCTGACCCAGAACGTCAACTCGATGGCGTCGAACCTGACCTCGCAGGTGCGCAACATCGCCGAGGTCGTCACCGCGATCGCGGGCGGTGACCTCTCGAAGAAGATCGGCGTCGA
Source organism: Pseudomonadota bacterium (assembly GCA_023430775.1). Classification (GTDB taxonomy): domain Bacteria; phylum Myxococcota_A; class Polyangia; order Haliangiales; family Haliangiaceae; genus JABFXX01. Next base: position 41,571 of record JAEYYY010000593.1, on the reverse strand, counting down.
CGCGCGCGGCGAGATCCTCGCGCTCAAGAACACGATCAACAGCACCGTCGACAAGCTGAACCGGTTCGCTGCAGAGGTGACCCGCGTCGCGCGTCTCGTCGGCACCGAGGGAACGCTCGGTGTCACGGCGGACGTCAAGGACGTGTCGGGCATCTGGAAGGAGCTGACCGACAACGTCAACCAGATGGCGAAGAACCTGACCAACCAGGTTCGCGACATCGCCGAGGTGACCACCGCGGTCGCGAACGGCGACCTGACTCGCAAGATCACGGTCGAAGCGCGCGGCGAGCTGGTCACCCTCAAGAACACCATCAACGCGATGGTCGACTCGCTCGGTAGCTTTGCATCGGAGGTGACGCGCATGGCGCGCGAGGTCGGCACCGAAGGCGTCCTCGGCGGTCAGGCGCAGGTGCGCGACGTGTCGGGCATCTGGAAGGAGCTGACCGACAACGTCAACTCGATGGCGTCGAACCTGACCAACCAGGTGCGCAACATCGCCGACGTCGCTCGCGCGGTCGCCGCCGGTGACCTGTCGCGCAAGATCACCGTCGACGCGCGCGGCGAGGTCCTCGACCTCAAGGCGACGCTCAACACGATGGTCGATCAGCTCAACAGCTTCGCCTCCGAGGTGACGCGCGTCGCCCGCGAGGTCGGTACCGAGGGCCGCCTCGGCGGTCAGGCGTCGGTCGAGGGCGTCCGCGGTACGTGGAAGGAGCTGACCGATAACGTCAACGGCATGGCGTCGAACCTGACCAACCAGGTGCGCGACATCGCCGAGGTGACGACGTCGGTCGCGCGTGGTGACCTCACCCGCAAGATCACCGTCGACGCGAAGGGCGAGATCCTCGAGCTCAAGAACACCGTCAACACGATGGTCGATCAGCTGTCGAGCTTCGCCGATCAGGTGACGCGCCTCGCCTACAACGTCGGTATCGAGGGTCGCCTCGGCGATCAGGCCGACGTGCGCGGCGTGCTGGGCACGTGGCGCAACCTGACGGACGCCGTCAACAGCATGGCCGCGAACCTGACCGATCAGGTCCGCAACATCGCCAAGGTGGCGACCGCGATCGCGAACGGCGACCTGCAGCAGAAGATCGTCGTCGACGCGAAGGGCGAGATCCTCGAGCTCAAGAACACCATCAACACGATGGTCGATCAGCTGAGCGCGTTCGCCGATCAGGTGACGCGCGTCGCTCGCGAGGTCGGCACCGAAGGCAAGCTCGGCGGCCAGGCATCGGTCGAAGGCGTTCGCGGCACGTGGAAGGAGCTGACCGACAACGTCAACCAGATGGCGTCGAACCTGACCAACCAGGTGCGCGACATCTCGGCCGTCGCCACCGCGATCGCGCGCGGCGACATGACCCGCAAGATCTCCGTCGAGGTTCGCGGCGAGCTGCTCGATCTCAAGAACGTCATCAACACGATGGTCGACACGCTGAGCTCGTTCGCCGACGAGGTGACGCGCGTCGCTCGCGACGTCGGTGTCGAGGGCAAGCTCGGCGGTCAGGCTGCGGTGCGCGGCGTCGCCGGCACGTGGAAAGAGCTGACCGACAACGTCAATCAGATGGCGTCGAATCTAACGAACCAGGTCCGCGACATCGCCGAGGTCACCACGGCCGTCGCCAACGGCGACCTGACTCGCAAGATCACCGTCGAGGTGCGCGGCGAGCTGCTGCAGCTCAAGAACACGATCAACACGATGGTCGATCAGCTCGGCTCGTTCGCGTCGGAGGTGACGCGCGTCGCTCGCGAGGTCGGCATCGATGGTGTCCTCGGTGCGCAGGCGGAAGTCCGCGGCGTGTCCGGCACGTGGCGAGAGCTGACCGACAACGTCAACCTGATGGCTCGCAACCTGACCGAGCAGGTGCGTGGCATCGCGACCGTCGTGACGGCGGTCGCGAACGGCGACCTCGAGCGCAAGCTGTCGCTGACCGCGCGTGGCGAGATCGCGACGCTGGTCGAGACGATCAACTCGATGATCGACACGCTCAGCACGTTCGCCGAGCAGGTCACCGGTGTGGCCCGCAACGTCGGTGTCGAAGGCGTGCTCGGCGGACAGGCCGACGTGCCCGGCGCCGCCGGTGTGTGGCGCGACCTGACGAACAACGTCAACGAGCTCGCCGGCAACCTGACCGGTCAGGTGCGGTCGATCCGCGACGTCGCCACCGCGGTGACGCAGGGCGACCTGACGCGGTCGATCACCGTCGAGGCGCGCGGCGAGATCGCGCAGCTCAAGGACACCGTCAACCAGATGATCCGCACCCTGGCCGAGACCACCAAGGTCAACCAGGAGCAGGACTGGCTGAAGACCAACGTCGCGCGGTTCACCCGCATGCTGCAGGGTCAGCGCGATCTGCTCACCGTGGCCCGCCAGATCTTGAACGAGCTGGCGCCGCTGGTGAACGCGCTGCACGGCGCGTTCTACATGACGGAGAGCGATGACGAGGGTCCGATCCTCAAGCTGTTCGCGTCGTACGCCTATCAGGAGCGGAAGACGGTCTCGAATACGTGGCGGTTCGGCCAGGGTCTCGTCGGTCAGGCGGCGCTCGAAGGCAAGCGCATCGTGCTGTCGAAGGTGCCGACCGACTACATCCAGATCTCGTCGGCACTCGGCGAGTCGGCGCCCCACGCGATCGTGGTCGTCCCGATCCTGTTCGAGGGCGAGGTCAAGGGCGTCATCGAGCTCGCATCGTTCGAGCGGTTCAGTGGCATCCAGCTCGCGTTCCTCGATCAGATGCTCGAGTCACTCGGCATCGTGATCGCGACGATCGAGGCGACGATGCGCACCGACGAGCTGCTGCGCCAGTCGCAGTCGCTCACCGAGGAGCTGCGCAGCCAGCAGGAAGAGCTGCAGCAGACCAACGAGGAGCTCGAGGAGAAGGCCGTCCAGCTCACCGAACAGAAGGCCGAGGTCGAGAAGAAGAACAAGCAGGTCGAGCTCGCTCGGCAGGAGCTCGAGGAGAAAGCGGAGCAGCTGGCGCTGACGTCCAAGTACAAGAGCCAGTTCCTCGCGAACATGTCGCACGAGCTGCGGACGCCGCTGAACTCGCTGCTGATCCTGTCGCGTCAGCTCGCGGACAACGCCGAGGGCAACCTCAGCGAGAAGCAGATCCGGTATGCCGACACGATCCGGCAAGCGGGTACCGACCTGATGACGCTGATCAACGAGATCCTCGATCTCGCGAAGATCGAGTCCGGCACGATGGCCGTCGAGATCGGTCAGGTCCGGTTCTCGAACCTGCGCGACTACGTCGACCAGACGTTCCGCCAGGTCGCCGAGGAGAAGGGCCTGCACTTCACGATCGAGCTCGACAACGATCTGCCGCCGTTCATCGACACCGACGACATGCGACTCCGCCAGGTGCTCCGCAACCTGCTGTCCAACGCGATGAAGTTCACCGAGCGTGGTCGGGTCAATCTGAGGATCGGCCGCACGCAAGGCAGCGATGTCATCGCGTTCGCGGTCAGCGATACCGGCATCGGCATCCCGAAGGACAAGCAGCGCCTGATCTTCGAGGCGTTCCAGCAAGCCGACGGATCGACGTCTCGCAAGTACGGTGGCACCGGCCTCGGCCTCGCCATCTCGCGCGAGATCGCCGGTCTGCTCGGCGGTGATCTACGCGTCGAATCGCAGGTCGGTCAGGGCAGCACGTTCACGCTGTACCTGCCGACGCAGTACAAGGCGTCGACACGCGAGGCGCGGTCTGCTCAGCAGGCCCGCGTGCAGGCGGCCGCACAAGCGGCGGCGGAAGCGGGCAGCACGCTGCTCGATCCGGCATCGACGGTGCCGGAGCCCCAGGTCGTCAAGGAGCCGCTCGTCACCCAGCTCGCACGCTCGGTGCCCGACGATTACGACGACCTCGAACCGGGCGACCGCGTGTTGCTCGTCATCGAGGACGACGTCACGTTCGCCGTCACGCTGCTCGAGATGGGGCGGCAATCCGGCTTCAAGGGCGTGGTCGCCACCAGCGGCAACCAGGCGCTCGAGCTCGCGCGCACGGTCAAGCCGGACGCGGTGACGCTCGATCTTCGCCTGCCCGATATCGATGGCTGGGTGTTGCTCGATCGGCTCAAGCACGATCCGGCGACGCGCCACATCCCGGTGCACGTGATCTCCGGGCTCGACGAGGAGCGCCGCTCGCTGCAGTACGGCGCGCTCGGCTTCCTCCACAAGCCGGTCACCTCCGAGACGCTCAAGGAAGGTCTCGAGGACATCCGCGAGTTCGCCGAGCGTCGGGTCAAGCAGCTGCTCGTCGTCGAGGACGATCCGGTGCAGAGCCAGGCCATCACCGATCTGATCGGTGACGGCGACGTCCAGACCACCACGGTGTCGTCGGGTGAAGGCGCGCTGCAGTCGCTGGCGGAGACGCCGTACGACTGCGTCGTGCTCGACCTCCGGCTGCCCGGCATGTCTGGCTTCGAGCTGATCGAGCGCATCAAGGCCGATCCGCGGCATCGCCGGTTGCCGGTCATCGTCTACACGGGCCGCGAGCTCACCGAGGAAGACAAGGCGCGGCTGCACGGCCTCGCCCAGACGGTGATCATCAAGGACGTCACCACGATGGAGCGGCTCCTCGACGAGACCGCGCTGTTCCTCCACCGCGTGGAGGCCAACCTGCCCGAGCGCAAGCAGCGCGTGCTGCGCCGCCTGGCCAAGACCGATCCGCAGCTCGCGGAGCGCAACGTGCTGGTCGTCGACGACGATCTGCGCAACATCTTCGCGCTCACGTCACTGCTCGAGGGTCACAAGATGAACGTGCAGTACGCGGAGAACGGCAAGCGCGCGCTGACCAAGCTCGAGGAGAATCCGAGCATCGATGTCGTGCTGATGGACATCATGATGCCGGAGATGGACGGCTACGAGGCGCTGCGCAAGATCCGCGAGCGCCCGCAGTGGAAGGAGCTGCCCGTGATCGCGCTGACGGCGAAGGCCATGAAGGGCGACCGCGAGAAGTGCCTCGAGGCCGGCGCGTCGGACTACATCACGAAGCCCGTCGACGCCGATCAGTTGCTGTCGCTGCTGCGCGTGTGGCTGTACCAGGCCTAACGCGTCTCGATCGTGCGGTGAGGCTCGAACGCCGGTTGGGTGCTCACCGACGGCGTCACGCCCGCCGGCACGAAGATCTGGAAGCGACCACTCGCGCCGCCGCCACCACCAGGCGAGCCGGCCGAGAGGCTGGTCACGCCGTTGGTGGGCGGCGAAGTACCGAGACTGCCAGTACCACCCGCCGTGCCTGACCCCGTGCCTGCTCCGCCCCGCGCACGCGAGTGATTGCCATCCTCCCCCGGCTTTCCTCGGCACCCTTCGCCGCTACAGCCGCCACCGCCACCACCGCCATTCGCGAACATGGCACCGGAGGCCGTCACATTCGCCCCCTGCAACACGACGTAGCCGCCCGCACCACCACCCGCGCCGCCCATCAGCTTCGTCACCGCGGTCGCGACGCCGTCGCCACCAGCACCGCCGCCGCCACCAGCGGCGTCGATGATGCCGGCCGCGATGACTTCATCGGTACACGACACCAGCATCAACGCGCCGCCGCCACCGCCGCCCTGCGGGCCGTAGTTCGGGACGAGCACGTTGGCGCTGCCGGCCCGTGCGCCACCTTCGAAGCTCCCGATCACGAACTGGTCACTGACCGCCCCACCGGCGCCGCTATTCAGACCGAGGTCACCGAGCGCGCCGCCGCTCGCCCCTGCCTGCTTGCCACCGGCGCCACCTCCGCTCGCGCCCCCACCAGCGGTGCTCGGCGCTGCTCCCGAGACGCGAACGCCGCCACCGGGACCACTCGCGCTCCCACGGGCGCTGACGTCGATGGTGCTGGTCGCGATGAGCTCGCCATCAGCGACGAAGGCGATCGCTCGCGACCCGAGGACGGTGAGCGGGCTCGAGAGCGCGATCGTGCGCGCGCGAACCACGCAGATCTCCGGCCCGGTGGGGTGCATCTTGATGATGCCGCCGTTGCACTTGGTGTTGTCGTCGGTGTCGAACGACCGCGGCACCACGTCATCGATCTCGAACGCGGGCAGGCTCGCCTGGGCATCACAGACGTTCGGAAGGAAGGCCGGCACGATGTGCGCGCAGCGCGGACCGCCACCCTCGTCGACGCAGCCCGCAGCGCAGCTCTCCGTCGAGGCGACGAGCCCGTCGCTGCCGCAATGGACGACCTCGCCGGTCGCGCAGGTCGTGGCATCCGGAACGCATTCGTTGCAGCGAGCCGCGCCGGCATTGCAACCGGCGTCGCAGCTCGTCGACGCGATCGTCAGGCCGTCGGCGCCACAGAACTGCGCGACGTCCTCCTCGCACCCGAGAAACGCGCCCGGCTCGCAAGGCTCCTGCGTGGGATCCGGATCGGGATCGTCCGGCATCTCTGGAGCGGCATCCTCCGGGGCGAAGACGGTGTTGTTGGGAACGCAACCAGCGGCCATCACCGCCGCGAACATCATCAGCTTCTTCATGGCGGCCGGCTTCGACCGCAGCGGGGCCCGGTTGCGAAGATTTTCGCGGCTCGCAACCCGGTGAAACTGCTCGACTCAGCGGTTCCACGTCGACGGATACGCCTCGATCCGGGCGCGCAGGCGAGCCGCGAGGGGCGCGCAGCCGGCGCCGAGCTGCTCGAGGATCTGCTGCGCCTCGGCCTGGTAGCGCTCGCACTTCGCGCGATCCCACCGGGTCGGCGGCGGCGCGAGGTTGGTGATCCGATCGGCGAGCTTCACCGCCCACACCTCGTGCGGCTGCTCGCGAATGCGCCGCATGCTGTCGGCCATCTGTGCGGGCTTGTCGACCCGACGGCCGTCGGCGAGCTCGGCGAGCTTGGTCAGCGCCCACACGCCATCGCGAACCGGCTTGCCGAACTCGCGCTCGATCTCGTCGGCGAGCGCGACCTTCGCTCGATAGGACTCGTCGCCGGTCGTGTCCTCGATGGTGTCGTGGAGCAGCGCGCAGCCGATCGCGAGATCGGCATCGAACGTGGTCTCGGGCAGCACCGCGATCACCTCGGCGGTCACCGACGTGACGTGCACGAGATAAGGAAACTCCAGGCCGGGCGTCGAGCTCGGCATCGACTGGCCGGCGTGGCGGAGCGCCGCGAACCGGAGCGTGCGGACGTAGCGCTCGACGTCGTACGCGGTCATTCGAAGTCGTTCAGCCCACCGAGGGCGCGCGCGAGGTTCGGGCGCGGGCCGATGTGCTTCGACGTGTCGCCGGCCTGCGGCGTGCCGGTGCGGATCAGGAGGTCGCGCAGCTTGCGGGGCGGCAGCACCTTGCCACTCTGCTTCGCGACACCCTGGAGGAGCACCGCGGCGCCAGCGACGATCGGCGACGCGCTCGACGTGCCGGAGAACTGATTGGTGTAGTGGCGATCGGTGTAGCGCCAGTCGTCGCTGCCGTCCTCGCAGCGCTGCAGATCGCCGTAGTCGAGCGTGGCGACCATCCGGCCCCAGCCCTGGACATCGACGCGCGAGCCGTAGTTCGAGAAGTCGAGCTTCTCGCGATCCTTGTAGCCATCGCGCGGCGGGCCGCCCGCGCCGATCATGATCGCGCCGGAGTCGCGCCTGGTGCGGTCGAACTTGCGCTTGTAGACGTCGAGGTCGAGGTTCTCGTTGCCGTTGCCGGCGGCCTCGATGATCACGACGCCGCGATCGGTGGCGGCTTTGATCGCGTCGTAGACGTCGTCGTACCACTCCATCGGCAGGTAGCGGCCGCGCGGGCCGGTGGTCTGCAGCTCGATGAGGAGCACGTCGCCGGCGCGCAGCTTGCGCGCGGCGGCGTCGATCGCGTTCGCCGGCGACGTGGAGCCGATCGAGGCGGTGAACACGCGCTCGGTATCGGGCGCGATGCCGACCACACCCTTGCCGTTGTCGCGGCCGACCACCTCGCCGAGGACGGCGGTGCCGTGGGCGCGCCAGCCCGGATCGTTGATCTGGCGGCCGATCACGTGGGTGATGCGATCGCCGGGGAGATCCTCGTGCTTCGCGTTCCAGCCGCCCTCGACGTCGGCGAACCAGATGCCCTGGCCGCGCATGCCGCGACGCCACACCGCCGGCGCGTCGATGCCGTGCGGCGCCGGGCCGAGGTAGCCCTGATAGGACTCGAACGAGGGCGTGGTGATCGGGCAGCTCGGGCCATCGTCGCGCTGCGCGAGCGGATGATCGAGATCGATCGCGCCGTGATGAACATCGAGATCCGGCGGGAGCAAATTGGTGTCGTGCGGGAGCGAGACGTCGGGCTCGACGAAGGCCTGCTCGATGGCGGGATCGTTCTCGAGCATGGCGACGAGACCGTACGCATCACGCGAGAACACGCGTAGCCAGCGGGCGCGGTCGTCGCGCTGCTCGGGATCCTGGGTGTCGAAGAGGAGCTCGAGGTTGTCGACATCGAGCGTGCGCACCGACGACGAGCTCAGCCATCTGGTCATCGCCTGGTCGGCGGTCAGGTGCTCGCCGGCGACCTTGATGTGGACGTACTTCGCCTGCGGCACCCTCTGCATCCCGGGACAACCGCACCTGCGCGAGCCATCGCCGAACCAGGTCACCAGCGATGCGCCGGCCGTCACGGCGACGAGGGTGAGAGCCATCCGCCAGGGTGCTTTCCCCCGGTCCGCGAGCTTGTGGGCGAGCATGCGGCAATCGTAGCCTACGACCTGCTGGGGGCAGCCCCGAAGAAGAGGATCCGATGAGCTTTTTGCGCAAGATGTTCAGCGGCAAGGTGACCACCGAGGACCCGCGCCGGTACCTCGCCGAAGCGATGCTCGGTGCGATGGGCGCCGATGGCGACGTCTCCGACGAGGAGATGACCACGTTCGAGGCGAACCTCTCGAACCACCCGCTGTTCGAGGGGCTGTCGGGCGAGGAGCTGTCGCGGCTCACCGACCTCGCGGCCGACGCGATCGGCGAGGCCGGCGGCGGCAAGAACCGCCTGGCGGCGATCGCGAAGGGCTTGCCCTCTCGCACGCAGCGGCTCGCCGCGTACGCGATGGCGTGTGAAGTGTGCGTCGCGGATCGCGAGCTCGCCGAGAGCGAGATCCAGTTCCTCGACGACATGCAGAAGGCGTTCGCGCTCGACGACATCGAGGCGAAGGACGCGTTCGAATCGGCGCGCAAGCACTCGGGCCTGCTCACCCTCGAGGAGAAGTCCGAGAAGGTCCGCCAGCTGATGCCGGCATTCGTGCGTTGCATGGCGCTGATGGCAGCCGCCGATGAGGAAGTCCATCACGAGGAGCGGCTGGCGATGCGCTCGGTGCTGCGCGCGATTCCCGACATGAGCGTGCTCACGCATGCCGAGCTCGACGAGGCGATCGACGTCGCCTTCGATCGCATCAAGGGCAAGGCGAGCACCGACGAGCTGGCGGACATCGCGACGGAGGTCGCGATCAAGTCGGACCGCTACTGGGTCACCGTGTACGTGATGATCATCGCGCTCGCCGACGGAAAGCAGGACTGGCGCGAGGTCGAGTTCCTCGCGAACCTGCGCAAGACGTTCGATCTGACCGACACGCAGATGGATCAGGCGATGCAGACGGCGGCGCAGTTCCCGGCGGTCAAGCTGGGCGGCGACGCGCCGGAGTAGACGGGGACTACTTCAACGCCTGGAGACCGGCCTTCGCGGCGGCGGCGATCGCCGGGTCCGGATCGTTCGCTGCACTCTCGAGCCAGGCGCGGGCGCTCCTGGTGTCGCCGCGCTCGGCGAGCAAGCGGCCGAGGAGGACGGCGGCGCGGCCGCGGCGGAGTGACTTCGGTGCGGAGTCGAGGAACTGGACGAGCACGCGCTCGGCGGCGCGCGGATCGTTGGCGCGAACGAGCGCGACGGCCTGGAAGTAGCGCGCGTCGGCGGCGAGCGGCGCGTCGGGTGAGGCATCGGCGGCGGCGGCGAGCTCGTCGGCCGCTTGTTGCGCCTTGCCGGCGCGCAGCAGCTCCCAGCCGCGCTTGAACCGCTGCTCGATCGACGCGGGCCTCGGCGTTTCGGTGACGGCGGGCCTCGGTGTTTCGGTGACGGCGGGCTTCGGCGCTTCCGCGGCCGGCTTCGTCGGTGCTTCGGTGACGGCGGGCTTCGGCGCTTGCGTGGTCGGCGTCGGTGGTTCGGCAACGGCGCTCTTCGGCGCAGGTGTGGTTGGCGTCGGTGCTGCGGTGACGCCAAACTTCGGTGCTGCGGTGACAGCGGACTTCGGTGCTGCGGTAACGCCGGGCTTCGGTGCTGCGCTGACGCCGGGCTTCGGTGCTGCGGTGACGCCAGGCTTCGGTGCTGCGGTGGTGGACGTCGGTCCGTCGGTGACGGCCGGCTTCGGTGCTACGGTGGTCGACGTCGGTCCGTCGGTGACAGCCAGCTTCGGTGCTGCGGTTGGCGCCACTCCGTGGGTGACAACGAATTTCCTTGCTGCGGTGGTCGACGCCGGTCCGTCGGTGACGGCCAGCTTCGAGACTTCCGTCGCGGTCGGTGCGACCGCGGGTGGATCGATTCGGGCAAGCGGTGGCTCCGCCTGTGATGGCGGCTGAGTGGATTCCGTTTGCGTTCGGGTTTGCGAAAGGTCTGCGGTGATCACCGACGCGCGCCAGGTCTGACCGGCAGACAGCACGACGTTGTTCGGATCGCACGGTGGCGCGCAGTTCGGCTCGCCGGGCTGACAACCGGGCGTCGGCGGGCACGAGCCGTCGGCGTAGCAGCACGTCGGATCGGTCGCCGGATCGCACGGCGGCGGCGGCTGGCACATCGGATCGTTGGCGTCGCACGGCGGCGGCGGGCAGAAGCCGTTCGCGTCGCAGCAGTTCGGATCGCTGCCATCCATGCACGGCAGTGGACCGCAGCTCGGATCGCCCGCGGTGCAGCAGGTGCCGTCGGGCAGCACGATGTCGCACCGACAGGCCGGATCGAGCATCGGATCGCAGGTCGGCGGCAGCGGCGGTTGCTCGCAGCTCGTGCCGGCCATCGGATCGCACGGCGTGCAGTTGACATCGCCGGGCATGCACAGCCCATCGGTGTTCGGATCGCCGACGCCACCGACATCGAACGGATCGGTGGGCTGGCAGACCGTGAACGACAGATCGCGGAGGATGTTGCCCGACCGCTGGACGATGTTCTTGACGCCGGTCGTGGTCAGCACTTCGAGCCGATACGTCGTGCCGGCGGGCAAGGTCAGCGTGAACGAGCCGTCGGTCCGGACCGGGGTCGCGGTGACGACGTCGCCATCGGCGATCGCCCGGATCGCGAGCGCGCCCTTGGACGCATCGATGCGTCCCGTGATCACCTGCATCGATTCGCCGTCGCTACACGCGGCGAGCGCGCAGCACAGGGCCAGAAGTTTCACCAAGCGAGTCATCGGCTCCTCCTGACCCCTCGTGCCCCACCCTGCCCGACCCTTCGCCGGTTTTTTCGATTTTCTCGAGCTCCCGGCTAACCGCGCGGGATCGCGAGGCGCTACTTCGGCGCGCGCTTGCCGCGGAGCTCGGCGAGCTTCGTCTTCCGGGCCTCGCGCAGTTGATCCAGCCGATCGCGGCGGACCTCGCGCAGCGCGCTCAGCATGCTGCGGGTGTTCTCGCGCAGCTCGGCGAGCCTGGTGCGGCGCGCGGTCCGGAGCTCGGAGAGCGTGTTGCGAAGCACGGTGCCGCGCTCGGTGTCGAGCTCGCGGCGCGCACGGCGTGCGCTCTTGCGAACGGTGCGGCGAGCCGCGCGAAACTGCGAGCGTGCCGTGCGGCGAGCGCGGCGGCGTTCGCGGCGCGAGCTTCCGGGTGCCGGGCGCAACGCCTCGAAGACATCGGCGGCAACAGCGGCAGAGATAGGTGCGGAGACAGTGTCAGTGGTCATAGTGAATTTCCTGAAGTCAGAGAACAGCAAACGGCTCCTGCCGTTCGCGCGAGCGCGCCCGACCATCGGGCACGGCTCTGGAAATGTCGGGCGATCGAGCGCCTCGGAGGACAGGCGCGATCTGCCGGGATTGCGGTCAGGCCGCGAGCTTCGTCTCGGGCTTGCCGAGCCAGGCGTCGCCGGTCGTGGCCTGCGCGACGACCTCGCGAACCTCGGCGGCGAGCGTCTCGGCCGCGCGCGGCTTCACCGGCAAGCCGAGCAACACGCGAACCTCGTCGAGCGGCGTCTCCCAGTGGTCTTCCCACACGAACACCGCGAGCTTCTCGGCGCGTGCACCGGTCACCAGGCCGCGCAGCGTGTGGAAGATCAAGTCCGGCTTGATCCGCGAGCCGCGCAGCGTGCCGAGCAGCGCGAGGATGCCGGAGCTCGGCGCTCGTAGCTGACCGAACGTGAACGCCTGGAGCGCGACCTCGCTCGCCGGATCGGTCTCGTAGCCGGTGACCACGTGCCAGAGATCGTGGGTCTGGCGCAGCCGCTGGACCACGTAGGCCATCGCGGGATCGGAGATGTCTTCCGGCGGGTGCTCGAACACGTCCGGCGACAGCCCGCGCGAGCGCAGGAAGTCAGCGTACGCGCGACCGAGCGTGCCCACCGGCAGCTCGCCGAGGGCATCGAGATCGATCGAGTGGGTATCGATCGTCCGGTGCTCCTCGAACAGCCGGCGACCATCGGGATGACCGAGGAAGCGGTGGATGCGCTCGGGCATCGAGCCGGCATTGGCGTACGTGCTGAACACCAGCACCTGATCGGTCTTCTCGGGATCTTGCAGCACGGTCGCGAGCGCGGCGAAGGCGCGCTTCCAGCGCTGCCGTGCGGGAAGGCGGGTGGCGTCGAGGGTTCGGGTGTCGCTTGGTTGCATTGTCGACCTCTATTGTCACGATGATAATAAGCACGTCTCTTATTGTCAAACTGAAAACAACGTGAGATAAGTACTCGAAACATGGCGACCATCGGTGGCAGACGCGAACGAGCCCGCGCCGCACGCGCGGTGCGTAGAGAGGTCCGGCACGAGGCACGCCAGCAGCGTCGCGTCGTGCGCGAGGACAAGGCGGAGCGCCGCCGACGCACGCCCGACCAGGCGCGCGTCGAGATCCTCGATGCCGCCGAGCGCGTCTTCATCGAGTTCCAGCCCGATCAGGTCGGCCTCAAGGAGGTCGCGCGCGAGGCGGGCATCAGCCACGCGTTGATCGGCCACTACTTCGGCAGCTACGCCGGCATGATCGAGGCCGTGCTCGAGCGCCGGATCCGCGCGCTCCGCGAGCGCATGCTCGCTCGGCTCCGCGAGGCCGGTGCGCTGCGCCGCCCGGGCGAGCTGCTCGCCGAGCTGTTCCGCGGGCTCCAGGATCCGGTCCACCTGCGCCTCACCAAGTGGCTGCTCGCCAGCGAGCGGCCCGCCGCCGCGCATGCGTTCGCGCTCCGCGATCACGGCCTGCAGCTCGTCGCCCATCAGGTCGCCGCCGCGCTCGAGCCGCGCGCGACGAACGCGCAGATCGCGAAGATCGAGATCGCGCTGCTCGCCGCCGTGGCCTCGGCCTACGGCTACGCGATGGGCAAGTACGCGCTCGCCGGCGCCCTCGGTCGCCAGCCATCGGACGAGCTCGATCGCGAAGTCCTCGAGACCGTCGGCAAGATGGTCGAGAGCCATTTGCGCGCGGAGCTCGGCCTCGCCCTCCCCCGCGACCCAACCGCTCATCGAGCGTCGCCAGCCGTCGCTGGATCGCGAGCTGGTCGAGACGGTCGGCAGGTCGAGAGCTCGGCTGATCAGCGACCCGACCGGGTCGCCGACGCTCATCATGCGGGTGTATCCGGCGGTGCCGTATCGAGCGGAACGGTCGCATCCGGCTCGGGTGCGTCGATGCCGGCGTCGAGCATCGACGGCAGCGAGCCGACGTCGGCGGGCAGTAGCGTATCGACCGGCGGATCGGTCCGGTCGTGCTCGCACGCACCGAGCTCGATCGCGGGCGCACCGATGGCGATCACGCTGAGGACCGAGGGGATGACCAGCCGGTGCTTCATGCAGCGGTCTACTGCCGGCACCGAAACGCCGCGAGGGCTCGCTCGCGGAGCGAACCCTCACGACCTCGAGCACGCGCGCGCTGGCGCGGCGAGCGCCGGTGCTACCGCGTGCAGGTGCGGTGCGCGGCCGGGGCCGAGCGGAACTCGGGCGAGTCGACCTGCGGACAGTTCTGACGGATCAGCACGCGGAGCTGATCGAAGTCCGACCAGGTGAGCGACATCGAATCGAACACGATCGGGAAGGTTTGCGCCGTCGAGATCCGCTCGCGCAGATCCTCGAGCAGGCCCTCGCCGGTGACGATGATGTCGGAGAAGTTGTCCTCGAACTTCTGGATCAGCGGCTGGAACTGCGGGCCGCTCGCGTGCAGCACGTTCTCGAACGTCGAGTGCTCCGCGTTCATCGACAGGTTGTACGAGCCCGAGAACAGCTCCTTGCCGTCGATCACCATGTACTTCGAGTGCATCTGCGCCGCGTACGAGTGATCCCAGCGGTACGCGAAGCTCTTGAACCGAACATCGATCCCGGCATCGACGAGCGACTTCGACCACAGGAAGTCCTTCTCGCTGCACGCGCGGAGCGCCGACGGCGTGGTGGCCGCCGCCTCGCACTCCTTGACCTCCTTCTTCTGGAAGATGTCGCCGGAGGCGGAGATCCACTCCTGCTGGTCGAGATAGACCTGGATGTCGATCGACGGGTTTGCCTTCTTCTTCGCGATCAGCGCCTCGGCCACCGGCTTGAGCCGTATGTGACCCGACGCGATGTGGATCGAAGTCTCGGCATTCTCGATCGCCTCGACCCACTTGTCGGCGACCTTGGTGCTCGTCTTGTCGGTCGACCAGGTCGTGCCGTCGGCGCCGCCCGGCTTCATGTTGGCGCGCGTGAACAACGCGGTCAGGCCCGCCTCGTCGGCGACATCGGCCGGCGTGATGTTCGCGGTCGACCTGCCCTGCGCTTGCGCCGGTCCGACGAAGTCGCGCGAGCCGGTCCACAGCGCATCGAACTCTTGCTGGTAGAGCGCTGCGAGCTCGGCGCTGTTCTTGATGAACAGCGTGTTCTCGTCGAACACGGTCGCGGCGGTTCCGGACCAGTTCGCGCTGCCGGTGACGAGCTGCGCCGTCTCGGCCTGCTTCTTGTCGTCGCGCGGACCGTCGACGATCAGGAACTTGTGGTGGAGGATCTTGTTGACGAAGCGAACGTCGATGCCGTCGGCCTCGATGCGCCCCGACTTCGACGACGCGCGCGCCGCCGGATCGGTGATGCGCTTGTCCTCGTTCGCGGTCTCGAACAGGAAGCGGATCTGGACGCCGCGCGCCTTCGCCGCGCGAAGCGCCGCCGCGATGCCGGCATCGGAGTAGCTGTACATCGCGATGTCGATCGAGGTCTTCGCCTCGCCGATCATCTTCGCGATGCGCGCGTTGTGCGACTCGGCGGCGGGCAGCGGCGAGAACATGACGTCGATCTGCGCGCCGCCCTCGGCCGGGATGAGGCCGCGATCGCGGGCGGCCTCGAGCAACGCGTTCAGCGTGGCGGGACCGACGAACGGAATCGCGTCGAGCTCGGCGAGCGTGTCGAACGCGTCGTCATCCTCGGTGCCGGCCTGGCCATCGGAGCCATCGCGATGCGTGACGATGTTGCGCGACACCTTGATGGTGATGCCGGCGGCCGCCTTGAGCGCGGCGGCATCGAGCGTCTGGTCGTTGACGAGGGCGAGCACGCCGAGCGCTTCGGGCGAGCCTTCCTCGAGCCCGCCGTCGGCCTTGCCGGTGGGGAAGTCATCGTGCTCGCCGTCCTCGATGCCCGCGTCCGTGCATGCTGGCACGGCGACAAGCAGGGCTGACAGGGTGCCAATAACCGAGGCGAGGCGACGCATGCGGGCTCGTCACAGCAAGCATCGCGCCGCGTCAGACAGGGTGATCTCGTCAATGATCTCGAAGACATCGCAGGTGGCTGTCCTGCCTTGTCCACTGTCCGGCGGCTTGTCCGGCCACGTCCGGTGGCTGGACACGTAGCCGGACGCGTTTTTCGTTATCTTGCGCGGATGGCACGCGTGGCGGTCACCGGAGCAAGCGGTCTACTCGGCGGCAACCTCGCGGCGGAGCTGATCGCCGCCGGGCATCAGGTGGTCGCGACGAAGCGTAGCGGCACCCGGATCGACCATCTCGCCGACCTCCCGATCGAGTGGGTCGATGCCGAGCTCGACTCGTTCACCGCGCTCGGCCGCGCGTTCGCGGGCTGCGCATGCGTGTTTCATTGCGCGGCCGCGGTGACGCTCAGGCGCGCGGTGACGCCGGAGATGACCAAGGCGAACGTCACCGGCACCGAGAACATCATCGATGCCGTGGTCGCCGCGAAGGTGCCGCGGCTCGTCCACACGTCGTCGGTGGTCGCGGTCGGCCTCACCAACGACGGCAAGCCGTGCGACGAGACCGCGACGTGGAACTTCGACGCCTGGGGCCTCGACGACGCGTACGCGGTGACCAAGCATCGCGCCGAGCAGGTAGTCAATCGCGCGCGCGATCGCGTCGATGCCGTGATCGTCAACCCGACGTACATGTTCGGACCGCGCGATGCCAAGCCGAGCTCGGGCGCGCTGATCCGCAAGGTCGTGCGTCGCCAGATCCCGGCCTACACGACCGGCTACAACAACTTCGTCGACGTTCGCGATGTGGCGCGCGGCATGATCGCCGCCTGGCACAAGGGGCGACGCGGCGAGCGCTACATCCTCGGCGGTCAGGAGCTGACGTATCGCGAGGTGATCGAGCGGATCGCGAAGATCGCCGGCGTCAAGCCTCCGCGCTTCGCCGTGCCGCGACCGGTCGCCTGGCTGATGGGCAAGTACGGCGACCTCGTCGAGGCGCGCGGCAAGGAGCCGCTGCTCAACTCGACCCAGATCCGCTACGCCTTCACCGACAGGTTCCGGTTCGCCAGCACCAAGGCCGCGACCGAGCTCGGTTACAAGCCCGGTCCCTTCGAGCCGGCCGTCGAGGATGCGATCGCGTGGTTCCGCGCCAACCAGATGCTGTGATCACTTCGGTTGCCGGTGCTCGAGGTAGGCACGACCGCGTGTCATCAATCCGCGGAAGCCGTCGAGGTCGTTGGCGCGGACGACGGAGCGCAGCCGCTCGACCGCGTAGAGCAGCGCCGCGAGTGACTCGGTGCCGTAGTCGTTGAGCGTCTGGATCTCGAAGTAGAGATCCGGGTTCTCGACGGCGACCTTGCCGGCGACGCCGAGCTGCGCATCGAACGTGGTCGACGACAGCGTGGCCAGCTTGGGCGCGGCCTCGCCACTCTCCGCGAGCGCGGTGAAGAACGCGATGTTGAGCGCGTGCGAGAGCCCGAGCACGTAGGCGATCAGCCGGTCGTGACTCTCGAGATCCATCTCGACGAGCGTCGCCATCGTCGGCTCGAACAACGCGCGCGCCGCTGCCGTTGCCTGCGGCGCCCCGACATCGACGAAGATCACGTGACGGCCGCTGAGCAGCTCGGTATCGGGGCCGAACATCGGGTGCACCGAGCAGACGTTGCCGCCGGCTGCACGCAGCGCCTGCAACCCCTTGCGCAGCGGACTCTTGAGCGAGCCGACATCGAACACCACGCCCTTCGGCGGCTGCTTCGCGAGCTGCTCGAGGATCTCTCCGGTCGCCGGCATCGGTGCGGCGATCACGATCAGCTCGTGGTCGAGCGGGATCGCGGTCCAGTCGCGATGCAGCGGGATCCCCGCCGGTGCTTCGCCCGTCGGGTCCGCGATCTCGACGGCAAAGCCCTGCGCGCCGAGGTAGCGCACGAACCATCGCCCCATGTTGCCGCAGCCGCCGATCACGAGGACGCGCCGGCCGCCGCCCTCGCCCTTCGTCGACACGGTGTCCTTCTCCTGGATCGTCAGCGAGCCACGGATCAGCGCCAGGATCAGCTCCTCGCCGAGCTGCGGCGTCAGCCCGTGCTCGACCGCCGCTGCGCGCGCACGCTGGACGACATCGCGCTCCTGGCGGTAGTCGCGCGTCGGGATCCCGGCGTCGCGTTTGACCTGGCCGATCTTCTGCGCGAGCGCCTGACGCTTCGAGACCAGCGCGAGGATCTGCCTGTCGACATCGCCGAGCTCGGTGCGCAGGACGTCGAGACGGGCACGCGGATCGGGCTCGTTAGCCATCCGGTGAAGCTACGCCCGGGCGCGACCGCTGTCAGCTCGCCGCAGCGGCGACGACATTCGCGCCGTGGACATCGCTGAGCGCCCACCGCCGCTGGGTGCGGAACGCTTCGTTCGCGGCGTCGACGATGCGATCCGCGATCGCCGGGTGACGCGCGACATCGTCGAGCACGGTGCCGAACTCGCGCCAGCGGGTGCCGACCATGCCGGCATATGCTTGCAGGTACGAGGATGCATCGCGCATCGCCTTGGGGAGCCGCGTCAGCAGGTGGCGACGGATCACGCTGTGCGCGAGCGTGGCGCGTTCGATCACGTACATCCATCCGAGTGCCTCCGCCGCGCCGCGAAACTGCGGCACGCGCAAGCACTGCGGGATCAACTGGAGGTCGGCCGGCTTGACCCCGAGGCCGAGCAGGTCCTGCGCGATCAGCTGCGCCTTCTGGCGCTCGCGAAGGTCGATCATCAGATCGAGGTTCGGCGTCAGCTCGAGTGCCGACTCCATCGGAGCCTCGAACCCGTACTGCCGCGTGAGATACAGCAGGTAGTCCTCGTGGGACGTCTGCTCGCGAAACAACAGATCGAAGTCCGCGTCCGCGTCGGAGTGGTTCACCCGGGTCTCCGCGTGAAGCCGCTCGATCATCCACGAGGCATGCGCCATTCGGCCGCGCGGTATTGCAATTCACATACTTCCAGACCACCGATCGAGAGATCCAGGATCTCTCGGACTTGACGGTCGGTCCAGATCGCCTACACGTGGCAACCTCGCACGGTGCGCCTGCCGCCACGTGGCGCGCGGCTACGTTAGGTTTTCCCAACGGGCCGGCGGCGGAACACCAGGATCGAGATCGCCATGCAGATGATGAGCAGCCCCGGGATGTCGTCGCTGCCGCTCTGGCAGCAGCTCTTCTTGGGCGGGTCGACGATCAACCCGTCCTGCGCCGCATCGCCGGCGACCTCGCAGTTGCGATTCGGATCGCAGCCGAGCTGCGCGCACAGTCCGCACCACAGCAGCGCGTCGCAGCGATCCTTCTGCGTGGTGCCCGCCGCGCACGACGTCGGATCCTGGATCTCCTGGAACTTGAGGACGCCGGTCCACGTCACCAGGTCCGTCGTCTTCATGATGCCGAAGTCATCCTTGGGCACCGTCGGCGAGCCGTAGTTCTGCGTGCACGCCCAGACCTCCCCCGCCGCGTTCTCGGCGAGGCAGTTGATGTGCGGTGCGCCGGTGACCTCCGCGAACCCGGCCGCGATCGTGGCGCTGTTGGTAGCGGCGCCGGGATCCAGCACCTGGAACGTGCCGACCGCCTGCGAGCCGACGACGAGCTGACCGGTCTGCCGGGCGACGAACGACAGCGAGCCGCCCTTCTCGATGATCTTGCCCCACGATCCGCCGCCGTCGTTGCTGCGATAGATCGCGTCGCTCAGCGAGTTATCCGAGAGCGTGACGCGCGCGTAGACCACGTTCGGATCGGTCTTCGAGATGCCGGCGATCTCGATCACCGAGTTCGGCTTGGTCTCCATGCCATTGACGGTGCCGCTGGTCTCGTTGCCGGCGAGCGGCTGGTAGCTCGCGCCACCATCGTTGCTCCGGTAGAGCAGGAACACCTTGGTGCCCGCCATCAGCCGGTAGCCGAACAGGTAGACGACCTGCGCGTTCGACGGCGCGACCTCGATGCTCTGCCACCAGTCGTTGAGCTGACCGGGCGTCGGCTTGACGGGGAACGTCGCGCCATCGTCGGTGCTCTTGTAGATCGCGCCGTCCTTCGGATCGGCCGCGGCCGCGAACACCGCACCGTCGGGACCGACGGTGGTCGTCGACACGAACTTGATCTTCTCGCAGATGAAATCCCCCGCGACACCACCGGCGCCGCCGATGCCGGTCGCGCAGGTGAAGCCGGTGTTGCAGTCGTCTGCGTCGCTGTCGGCGTCGCCATCGTCGAAGCACGGGCCGTCGGTCTCGGTCAGCACCGAGCGCTCGAACTTGCAGCCATCGCGATTGACCTTGAGACCGTCGAACGTGGTCGCGAACAGCGCGCCGGTCGAGGTGAAGGCGTAGTCGGGGTCGTACATGCCGCCGTAGCCGACGGCGTCCTCGCACTGCCAGGTCCAGGTCTGGCCGCCGTCGGTCGAGTGGACGACGCCGAACGTCATGCCGGCGGCGATCTCGATGTCGTTGCCCTTCTTGAAGTTGATCGTCGACGTGCCGGGTGCGCGCCCGTTGGCAAACGCGAGGCCGGACCCGGCGAGCAGGGCAAGAACCAGGGCTAACGACCGCATGCCTGACGGTATCGCGGGCCCGGTGCCGGCGGCGAGATCAACCTACGTGGCCGTGCTCACAACCGGTCGCCGGATGAGGCGGCTGGTCAGCCGAGGCCGATTTCCCGCAGCCGTTGCGTCAGATACTCGCCCGCGGTGATCCGCGGGTACTTCGCGGTGCCGCCGGTGCGGGCGATGCACGAGGGCAAGGGCGACAGGTCGACCTCGCGCCGCGCGTGGATGAAGCACGGCATCGAGAACCGCTCGCTGCTCGCGTCGCCGGGGTTGACCACCCGGTGCGTGGTGCTCTTGTAGAGACCGTTCGTCACGTTCTGCAGCATGTCGCCGGCGTCGACGACGATGGTGTCGAAGCCGGTGTGCACGGCGCGCCACGAGCCATCGCGCTGGAGCAGCTCGAGCCCCTCGGCCGTCGCGCCCGACAGCAGCGTGATCAGATTGATGTCCTCGTGCGCCGCCGAGCGGATCGCGCCGATCGGCGCGTCCTTGACCGGCGGGTAATAGAGCACGCGGACGATGGTGTCGCTGTCGGTGACCATCGCGCGGAACTTCTCCGGCGGCTCGCCGATGTACGCCGCGGCCGCCTCGAGCAGCACCGCCCCGAGCTTGTCGAGATGGCGATACAGCTCCATCAACGCCGGACCGAAATCGCCGACCTCCGACGGCCAGTAGTTCGGGCCATACACCGCGTGGACCGGATGATCGTCGGGCACGTCGGGCCGGCCGACCTGCCAGAACTCCTTCAGATCGGGCGCCTGCGAATCGCGGGCGTGCTCGGTGCCGAACCCGGTGAAGCCGCGCTGGCCGTGCTTCCTGGCATCGTGATAGCGAGCCTTGGTCTCGGCGGGGAGATGAAAGAACTCGCGCGCGGCGCCGTAGGCCCGCTTGGTCAGCTCGTCGGGGACACCGTGATGCTGGACCGCGAAGAATCCGATATCCGCGAGCGACTCACCGACCGCGCGCACGAATCGATCGCGCGCTTCCCCACCCGCGTTCCAGTCGCGCAGATCGACGACGGGGATGTTCTGTACAGCCATTACTTCGATTATCGCTCAAACGCGGCGAGCGAGTGCGACCACCATCGCAGGAGATCCGACGAGCGCTTCCTTCGCCGGTCGCGACAGCTGCTTGATCGCGTATTCCAGCCGCAGCGCCTTGCTCTTGTCGCGGCAACGCCGGGTGAGGACGACCTGGAGCGGACCGCGGCCGCGCGTGTATTTCGCACCCGTGCCGGCATCGTGCTCGGCGATCCGGGCGGCGACATCGCGCGCGATCCCGCAGTACAGCGAGTCATCACTGCAGCGGGCGACGTAGACGAACCAGCTCATCCGGCTTTGTGTTCGATCTCGGGCGGCGACGCGAAGAACCGGTTCCGCTTCGGATCGTTGAAGCGCTTGTAATCGATCAGCCACGGCGTGACCTGCGCGGTGCCGTTCTCGAGCCGGATCGTCGCCGCCATCGGCGTCACCGTGCGGTAGCTCGAATCCTCGGGGAGGTCGTTGTTATCGGAGCCGCCCGCCGAGAACAGCGACACCAGCGTGGCCGCCTGGTCGTTGTACATGGTGCGGAACCCGCTATCGACCTTCTCGTGGCCGCGCACCATCATCGTGCAGCCGATCTTCTGCATGAACGCTTCGAACTGCTGCTTGCCGAACGGGAAGCGCGCGTTCTGCGCCTGCAGATCGTCGGGGATGTAGTCCGCCGTCGACGGATCGCTCCACAGCATCTGGAACCGGATGTCGGTGTTGTTGAGACCGGTGAGGTCGGCGAGCTTGCTCTTGATGTCGGCGTCGCGCGGGATGCCGGCGTGGACGAACATCAGCTCGTCGAAGAACAGCATGTTCGGCAGCGCCTCGAACATGTTCATGTACTCGGCGAAGATCTCGCCGGGCATGTGACCGGCGAGCGTGTTGATCGCCTCGGCCGGCTTGACGCCACCGTAGATGCGGCCGCGGTACTCGATGTAGTACTCGTGGTTGCCGCGCAGCGGGAACACGTGCTCGGGCGCGGCGAGGAACAGCTGCATCACCGCGCGCAGCACGCCGTTGTAGCTGAACCGACCGCGGTCGATGTAATCGCCGAGCAGCACGAGCTTGGGCTCGGGCTTGGTCTTGTCGAGCTTCCACGCCTCGAGCTTCGCGAAGAAGTCGGCCTGCAGCAGCGCGCCCTTGAGGCAGCTGTAGCAGCCGTGCAGATCACCGAGCACCGTGAGCTCGTAGACGCGGCTCGGCTCGGCGGGATGGACGTAGACGTGACCGTCGAGGAACGGCTTCTGCCCGATGAACTCGTGGATGTTCTTCTTGCCCATCAACCGGTTGGTGCCGGCGAGGCGCTGCGAATCGAGCTTGGCGAGGAACTTCTTCATCAGATCGAGATCCGCCGCCGCCTGCTCGCGCAGCCGGTTCGGATCCGCCGAGTAGTGCTGCTCGAAGCTCGAGAAGAACGGGTGGTTCTCGTGGCGCGTCTGCACCGGCGTCGGGTCGGTGATCTCGACCTTCGACTGATCCTTGAGGATCTCGATCTCGTGCGCGGCGATCGGGCTGTCGAGCAGCTGCTCGAGCTCCTGGCGGAACTTCTGCTCGCTCGGGTGCGCGCTACCATCGGCGTAGATCAGCTCGTCGATGGTGGCGAGCAGCTCGCGCTGGTTGTCGTGATCGAAGCTCTGGAAGATCTCGTAGCTGCGGAGCTTGAGCTTCGCGTAGACGAACTTCTCGACATCCTCGCCATCGGCGACCGCCTCGTCGAACAGATCCTTGACGCTGCGATCGATCTGCTCGAACACCTCGTGGAAGTGGTTGACGAACCTACCGATCACCTCTTCGCGGGTCTTCGGGTCGGCATCGGGCATCGCCGCCTTGGCGCGGGCCGTCACGAGCTGCCGGATATAGATGCGAACGAACGTCTTTTCGGTGAAGTCGAAGTTGCCGTCGATGTAACCGAACGCGGTCAAGTAGAAGATGATCGCGTTCATCTGCTGCTCGGCAGTGTTCGGGTCCTGGCTGAATGTGAGCATCGACGTGGTGCCAGCTTCCTCTTTCGTGAACCCTGCCGCAAGCGCTGCTAGCATTGTCGTCGTGCGTGCCGCGGGGGCATTGGCGCTGCTATTCGCACTGACCGGAAGTGCGAGGGCAGACGATCCGTTCGAGGCCAGTGGCTTCGTCGGCGTCGGCACGTTCGGCACGGACAGCGAGCTCGGCAACTCGTGGGCTCCCGAGCAGGTGCCGAGCACGGCACCGGTGTTCGGCGCCCGCTTCGGCTGGCTCGCGCTCCCCGCGTTCGCGGGCTCACCCGACGGCGTTCACCTCGGGGCCGGGCTCGAAGTCGAGGCATCGTTCGCGACCGCGTTCACCGACTCGGCCGACGCCGATGGCCGGATGAGCTACTTCGCGCCGGTGTTCGGCTGGCGCGCCCACGGCAAGCTGCGGCTCGGTGGGCTCGCCACGCTGGCACCGCACCTGATCGCCGGCGCCGGCGGAGAGACCATCGCGTCGTCGTCGCCGTACATGGCGAAGGAGACCGATGCCGTCTTCTACTGGGGAGTCGGCACGACGATCGGCCTCACCGATCGCTGGCTCCTCCGTCTCGACCTTCGCCACGGTCTGATGGCCGCGCGCGACGACGGCATGACCTCGACGCTCGAGGCCCAGCTCGGCCTGGCCACGCGCTTCGGCGGCAAGCCGGCCGCGGTCGGTCATGCCACGGTCGTCACGCCCGAGCCGCCGGTCGCGCCGGTGATCCCCGAGCCACCGGTCGTCGCCGCGCCGCCCGCGGATCCCGATGGCGACGGCCTCGTCGATGCCGCCGACAAGTGCCCCGACGGTGCCGAGGACTTCGACAACTATGCCGACGAGGATGGCTGCCCCGATCCCGACAACGACAACGACGGCTTCGAGGATGGCCGCGACAGTTGCCCGCTCGCCGGCGAGACCAGGAACGGGATCGACGATGGCGACGGCTGCCCCGACACCATTCCCGAGGAGGTCACCAAGGCGCTCGCGGTCGGAGCCAAGCTGCGCTTCGAGCGCGCGCGAGCGCGCGTCACTCCGGCGGCGCGGACGACGTTGCGGCCGCTGTACCTGATGTTGCTCGCGCATCCCGACGTCAAGATCCGGATCACCGCCTATCCCGAGAAGCAGGGTGACGAGGACCTGGCGAAGCGGCGCGCCGATGCCGTGAAGTGGTGGCTGGTCGACCAGGGCATCACCGAGGGCCGGATCGCGATCTCGCTCGGCGACGTCGGCAAGCAGGTGATCGATCTAACGCTTCGGGCGGACTAGCAACCGCCCCCACGCCGCGTACTCGCGCAGCACCCAGCGCAGCGCGCGCTTGCGATCGCGATACTCGAGGCTGTTCGCGATGTGCCACACGCGCGGCATCAAGCCCGCATCGCGAAACAACCGTGCGGCGCGCCGGCCATGAAACGGCTGCGTCACGATCCACACCGTCCTCGCCTCCGGCAGCAGCGCGGCGGTGAACCGCGCATTCTCGGCGGTGGTCTGCGACTCGCGCTCGATGACGACCTCGGTGATGCCGCGGGCGCGGAGCTCGCTCGCGATCACGTCGGCCTCGGCGACCGAGGCACCCGCCGTGATCCCGCCGGTCGCCACGATCACGGGTGCGCCGCCGGCACGGAACAGCTCGACCGCTGCTTCGATCCGTTCGAGCAACACCGGCGTCGACCGATCACCGCGTAGCGGCGCTCCGAGCACCACGATCGCATCCGCCGGCACCAGCGGATCAGCGACGACCAGCGGCCGCTCGAGCCAGTCGACAACGCTCATGGAGCCTATTCGTCGACGCGACCGGGCATGTCGGCGATGACGTAGGCGAGCACGGCGATCGCCGCGACGTTGTCGGCGAGGTTCGCCGGATCGACCTTGTCGAGCGTGTCGGCCTCGGTGTGGTGGGTATCGAAGTAGGTGCGGCCATCGACATCGAGCCCGGCCGTCGGCACGCCCTTCGAGATCATCTGGCCGACGTCGGCGCCACCGTGCGAGGCCTTGACCTGGGTGGCGCGGATCGGCGCGAGCAGGCTCGCGATCTCGGAGACCTTCGAGACGACCTTGCCGGTGACCTCGGGCTTGGTCTCGATCCCGAAGCCGCGCGGCGCGAACGAGCCCGAGTCGGACTCGACGGCGAACACGGTCTTCGGCATCTCGGCCGCGTGATCCTCGGCGTACTGCCTGCCGCCCCGCAGACCGTTCTCCTCGTTGGTGAACAGCACGACGCGGATCGTGCGGCGCGGCTGGAGGTTCAGCTTCTTCAGCGTGGTCAGCGCCTGCATCATGATCACGCAGCCGGCGCCGTCGTCGTTGGCGCCCTGGCCGACATCCCACGAATCGATGTGGGCGCCGATGACGACGATCTCGTCGGGCCTGTCGCGTCCGCGCAGCTCGCCGATCACGTTCGCCGACCTGGCATCGGGCAGGGTCTTGTTGTCGAGCGACAGCTTGACGGTGACCGGGCCCTGCTCGGCCAGCCGCGCGATCAGGAGCGAATCCTCGACGGTGACGGCCGCGGCCGGGATCTTCGGGATCGCGGCGTCGTAGCCCATCGCGCCGGTGTGCGGCAGCCGCAGGCTGTGCGCGGTGACCGATCGCATCAGCACGCCGACCGCGCCGTGCTTGGCCGCGAACTGCGCGCCGCGCGTGCGATAGCGCGCGACCTCACCGTAGCCCGAGCCCTTGGCCTCGGACCACGCGGGCATCGCGACGTCGTAGAGCACCAGCTTGCCCTTGACCTCGGCGGACCGCCGGTCGAGCTCGTCGAACGACCGGATCACGATCACCGGCGCGGTGATGCCGCCCTTCGGCGTCGGGATCGTGCCACCGAGACCGATGATCCCGAGCGGGCGCGCGACCGGCGTGACGATCGAGGCCTCCTCGGCACCGCGCACCCAGTGCGGCACCATCACCGGCTCGAGCCGGGTGTCGTGGCCGTCGGCCTTCATCGTGGCGGCGGCCCACGCGATCGCCTCGTCGAGCTGCGGCGAGCCCGACAGCCGGTGACCGATCCGATCCGTCAGGTGTTGCAGCTTCTGGTACGCACCGCGATCGGCGCGCGCGGCCGCGATGATCTTGCCGGCGACGTCGCGATAGGGATCGACGAACGAGGGCTTGCCCGCGAGCGCCGGCGTGTACGAGCTGGTATCCGCGATCCACTGCGGATTGCTTCCGGTGCCGAACTGCGGCGAGGCGCAGGCAGCGAGGGTGGCGAGAAGGATGGCTTTCACTCGGGCAGCTCCGCAGGTAGCTCCGCCGGTTCGGCCGGCTTCGCCTGCGGTTCTAACCCATGCGTCGCGATCTGGACCAGCAGCTCGATGACGGCGACCAGCCGCTCGGCACTCGGCGCGCGCCCGAGCGCGAGATCCGAGAGCGGCAACGGATGATCGAGCGGCGCGCCGCGCCCCGGATAGATCCGGTAGCGCAGACCCTCGCCCTCCCAGTACGCGAGCCAGCCGTCGAGCTGGGTCACCATCCTGGCCTGGGCATCGGCATCGAACAGCTTGCTGAACACCACGGCGTTGCCGCGGGCGCGGAACTTGGCATCGAACGCGGCGTCGCCGGCCTTGAAGATCGGCGCCGCCGGCGGACCGGGTGGATTGGCGGCGGCACCGCGCGGCGGCATCGCCCATAGCGTCAGCGTCGAGCCGCGCAGCTCGTCGATCTCGCGGCCGACCACGACATCGGCGGCGACCACGCTGCCCTCGTAGCGCTCGATCCGGACGCGCACCGGCAAGCCGCTCGCTTCACCGACGATCACCGACGACGTGATGCCGTTCTCCGCGCGCGTGGTCAGGCTGTGGACATCGCTCAGCGAGCGGCGCAGCCCGGTCGCGATCGTGCCGACGAAGGCGGACCACGCGACATCTCCGATCGGCGGCGCCTCGGCGATGAACGGCATCGCGGCGACCTCTTCCTCGCGGACGTCGCGCGCGGCCTCGGCGATCAGCGCGAGCCCGAGCAGCGGCAACAGATAGTGGTGCGGCCAGTGGAACTCGAACCCACCGAGCACGAGGAACGCGATGCCCATGCCGACCAGCCGGCGCGCCGCGCTGCCCGCCATCGCACACGCTGACAGCGTCCACGCGAGCGTGGCGATCGCGAGCAGGTAGAGCGCCAGCTTGCGATCGGCGTCGTCGCTCATCTTGATGCCGATGGCGAGGTGAGTGGCGCCGGCGAGCGTGCCGTAATAGAGCCGCGCGATCACCGCACCGGCGGCCGCCACCGCCATCGCGATGATGATCGGAATCGGCCGCGCCACCGCGCGCGCGAACGGCCGCGGCGCGAAGCAGTACGGCGTCGCGAGCGCCGCGATCGACAGCATCATCACCGCGATCTTGGTGAACAGCGTCGACGGCCCGCCCGGCGCATCGAACGCGCCTTCCGGCCACACCAGGGTGGCCGCGATCTGCATGACGACGTGGAACAGCAGCGGCAGGCCGATCAGAGGCAAGCCGACCTGGACCCCGAGATCGCGGTCGCGACCGAACACGCTCGCGACCGTGGCGATCACGGCACCGGCGAACGTGATCTCGAGCAGGAAGCTGGTCCACGGCGGCACCGTGACCACGAGCGGCACGGCAGCCACCAGCGCGGCGACGCCGAGCGCGACGTGGGCGACCATGTCGCGCAGCCCACGGTTGGCATCGATCGCGCCGACGCAGCGAGCCACCAGCACCATCACCGCGAGCACGCCGGTGAAGTACTGGACGAACAGCCCGCCGTAATCGAGCACCGTGTGCCAGACCGGCGGCTCGCCGAGCATCGGCCGTAGCATCGGCACCGCGCAGCGATTGATGCCGAGCTCGAGCACGGCGCCGAGGAGCAGCACGTGGATCGCGGTTACCCCGCGCAGCGATGCCCTACCAGGCGACAATTCAAAAACCGTAGCGTTGTGGATACGTTGGGTCAAGCGACGAAGGCTCGACCGACCGGATCTGGCCAAAAACTTCGAGCTGCGATCCGCGATCTCTATCCTACATCCATGAGGTCGCCGCGAATCGGGCTGGGATTGCTCACGCTTGCCTCGATGCTGCTCGCTCCCGCCGCGTCCGCCGGGCCGCGAAAGGTCGTGCTCGATCCGGGTCACGGCGGTTCGAATGCCGGCGCGAGTGGGGCCGGACTACGCGAGAAGCAGGTGACGCTGACCCTGGCGAACCAGGTCGCGGACCGGTTGCGCGCGAAGGGCATCGACGTCGAGCTGACCCGCACCGGCGACGTCACGCGAACGCTGCGCCAGCGCGCCGAGGTCGCGGTCACAGGAAACGCCGACCTGTTCGTGTCGATCCATGCCAACGCGTCGCCGACACGCTCGCAGCGTGGCTACGAGACGTTCGTGCTGTCGTCCCGCGGGGTCGACGTCGATGGCCGCGCGCTGCGCAGCGATCTGGTGGCACCGCGACCGGGTGTCGATCCGGAGATCGGACTTCTGCTCGATGACGTCGAGCGCGGCGCCGTGCAATGGGAGGCGGCGGATCTGGCGGCGCGGATCCAGCGCGCGATCCGCGAGCGGCGCGGCGCGACCGGCGATCGCGGCGTTCGTCAGGATGCGCATCACGTGCTGCTCGGCGCGACGATGCCGGCGGTGCTCGTCGAGGTCGGCTTCGTCGATCATCCCGTCGAGGGTAAGGAGCTCGCGCAGCCCGCGGTGCAGGCGCAGCTCGCAGATGCGATCGCTACCGCGATCGAAGATCAGCTCGCGGACTGAGTTTCTCGGAGTGCTGCGAAGCACTACGAGATGCCTACACGTAGACGTCGGGGCGCTCACGCTCGCGAGCTTTGTATTAGGGAATCTCTCAGTCGATTTCTGATCTTTGGGTTTCGCGAGTCATCGGCGCACCATTTACAACTTCGCCACATGATCCGATCGATGACTGGGTGGGTGGCCCAGGTCGTCGTTCTGATGGCGGCCGCATGCGCGTCGCCTGACGAGCCGGCGTCCAAGGGTCCTGATTTCAACGGTCCTCCCATCGGGGACGACAACACCGATGGCGAGCCATCGGATGGCGAGATGCCGGGTGATGCAGATCCGCCCGGCGATCAAGAACCTCCCGCTGGCGACAGCGCACAGGAGATTTCTCTCGCCACGAACTGCCCGGCGTACGGCTCCGATGTCTACTCGCCGTTCCGCGATTTCTCGTCGGTGTCGACCGCGAGCGTCGCGACGCTGCCGTGGCGCGGGCGCGCTTCGAGTTATCCGGACACCACCGAGGACTTCCGCGCGTACGACGTGCCGGAGGCGGTCGAGTGCAGCAACACCAGAGGCACGCGCGACTACGTCGACGTCACCTCGGGCTGTCTCGATTCGGTGCTGGTCGGTGGCAACAAGGTCGGCCGGATCCACGGCACGTCCTCCGGGTACTACCGGTCGTTCGCCCTGCCCCACGATCCGGCGAACGATCGCCAGGTCGCGTGGGGTGACCAAGGTGTCGAGTATCGATTCTATTACTCGGAGTGGACCAACAATGTCAGCGGCCCCGGCTTCAAGGCCTTCGTGCGGTATCTGACCGAGTACGATCTCTACGTCGCGTCGTGGCGCGAGGACGGCGTGGTCCAGCTCCAGAAGAAGCAGTGCGGCCAGTACACGGTGCTGAAGCGCAACAACAACTACGGCGCGCCGTCGAAGAACGCCTGGCACACCATCCGGTTCGAGATCGTCGGTAGCGAGATGCGCCTCTATCTGGATGGCGTGTTCGCGATGAGCGCGGTCGACGACTCGATCACGCACGGCACGGCTGGCATCCGCATCGACTCGGCCGAGGGCAGCTACATCGACGACTGGAAGGTCTACGCGCCCTGATCACTTGCCGCCGAGCATCTCGGTCAGCGTGGCGACGTGGGCCTGGAGATAGGCGAGCTCGGCGCGCGCCTTGATCGCCTCGAACCAGATCGTCTCGCGAAACTTCTTCGCGTCGGTGCTGTCGGCTTGCGTGAGCGCCGCGAGCTGGCGATCGAGCTCGCTCGACAGCGCCTGGACCTGGACGAGGCGCTTCTGCTGGACGTCGAGCACCGGGCGCAGGATCGCCGGATCGGCCGTGGTCATCAGTGGACCGACGGTCTTCGCGTAGCGCGCGCGACCTGCTGCCGATCGCTTGTTGCCGCTACCGGTGAACAGCGCGCCGAGGTTGACGCCGACCTCGACGACCGCGAAGTAGCGGGTCTTGTCGGCGATGTCGCCGTTGACGAAGCGATCGACGCCGGCGCGCAGGTTGACGTCGTACGCCCGCAGCGTGCGCAGCTTGGCATCGGCGCGCTCGAGATCGGCATCGGCGGCGCCGTAGTCGGCGAGCAGACCATCGATGCCCTGCGTGGTCGATTCCGGCAACGCCGCGAGCTCGCGCCGGGCCTGCGCCAGCTGGGCGCGCAGATCCTCGACGCGGAGCTTCGTCGAGATCGCTTCCTGCGTCGTGATCCGGCGGGCGTCGAGATCGGCCTGCGCGGTCGCGAGCAGCTTGTCGGCCTCGGCCTGCGCGCCCTCGTACACCTTCATGCGTGCCGCCACCGCGCGCGCCGAGCTGGTGTCGCGGATCTGCTGGGCGATCGCCTGCATCGCCGCCTGCGCCTTGTGGCGCCGGCAATCGGCGTCGGCGCGATCCTTGGTCGCCTTGCCGACGAAGATGTTGGTGAACGAGTAGCGCAGCCCGCCGATCGCGCGCAGGTCGTTGGGCTCGACGCTGGGATCGGTGTTGACCGAGAAGTTCAGCTGCTCGATGTATCCGAACTGGCCGAACAGCTGCGGTGCGACCAGCGTGGCAGCGGTCGCCGACGCGGTGCCCTTCACGTAGTCGCAGTAGCCATCGTCGAGCGCGGCAGCCGGCGTGGGCGCGGGCTGCGCCTCGGCGACGATGGGGCACAACAGGACAGTCAGGAGCAACGTACGGGAGGCGGTCATTGTTATCCCGCATCACCTTCCAGCGCCGTGCCACGCCTCCAAAAGCTTCTGAGCCGCGCTCTGCCGCACGCCTTGCCCGGCATTGCACGTGCTCGTGAGCCGCACATGCAGTGGTTTCGAATGACTTTGCTCCTCGCGGTCGCCGCTTCGGGTTGCGATAAACGTCGGCCAGGTGCGCGCGATCAGAACACTCCCTCGCACGGCGCGCGCGACATGACCAGCAGGCAGACCGATCCCGCCTCGCAGGATCGCGGCAGCCGATCCGCGCAGGACGAGCGCCTGCGCGCACCCCAGAACATCAAGCCCGAGATCAAGATCCACGAGGTCGCCGACGCCTCGCTGTGTGTGACCAAGGGCAAGCTCGAGCGCTCGCGCGTGATCGCGCCGACGTTTCGCGCCGTCGCCCCCGGCCAGGGGGGAGATGCCGCCGAGATCAAGATGATCGTCCGCGAGTCGGCCGAGAAGCGTGCGCTCGCATCCGGCCAGCTGCGCCGTCAGGTCGGCATCAAGCTGCGCGCCGCCGATGCGTGCAACGTGGTCTACGTGATGTGGCGGCTCGATCCGCGGCCGATGCTCGAGGTGTCGACGAAGATCAACCCGGGCCTGCGCAACACCAGCGAGTGCGGCAGCTCCGGCTACACCAAGATCAAGGGCGCGTTCACCGGAGAGCTTCCGGAGCTGCTCGACGGCAAGCCTCACACGCTGCGCGCCGAGATCGTGGGCGAGTCGCTGGTGGCATGGGTCGACGACGCGGTCGCCTGGGCGGGCGCGCTGCCCGACGACGTGCGCACGCTCCAGGGGCCCTCGGGGCTGCGCTCCGACAACCTCGAGATCGAGCTCCTCGGGCTCGCCACCGACGAGCGAGCGAGCGCGAGCAAGATCGCCGTCAGCTGCGAGACCCAGCACTCGGACTGACCGCTCCGAAAATGAAACCGGCGACCTTTCGAAGGCCGCCGGTTAGTTGAGGCGAGTCGAATCTAGAACAGCAGGGGCGGGCCACCGGCGAACAGCACCTCGTTCTCGGCGGCCTCCGGCTCGGACATCTGCATCGAGATCATGCGGCCGCGGACCACGCTGTCGCGGTTCGGCTCCTTGACCGTGATCTCACCGGGGAGGATCTCCTTGACCGTACCGACCTCGCGGCACACCAGCATCGCGACGCGGCACGCGTACAGCGACGTGCCCGCCTCGATGTTCTTGAGGTTCGAGTACGGCACCAGGGCGACCGTGGCGTTGTCGTCGACCGCGCGCATGTACGCGGAGCTGGTCACGCCCTTGATGATCTGATCCTGGCGCTGCAGCGCCTTCTTGATGCGGTCGCGGTTGCCCATCTCGCGCGCGAGGGAGAGCTTGCTGGTCTCGTAGTCGCGGGCGATCTTGAGGACGTCGTACGACAGCGCCGCGCTCTGCGACTTGTCGCTGAGGAGCGCGTCGAGCGACTGGGTCTGTGCCGCCAGCTCGGCCGCGCGAACATCGAACTCCGCCTGGCGCTCGGCGAGCGACAGGTTCGCACTCGAGATCTGCGCCTGCTGATACTTGCCGGCGAGCATCGAATCGCGATTGACGAGACCGAGCTTGTAGTCCTTCTCCATGGTCGACGCGGTCTGCTCCGCGAACGTACCGTTGGCCGCGCGGATCTGGTTGCGCGTCGCCGCGGCCACGGCCGCCAGCTGCTGCACCTTGCTGAGCGCCGCACGGCGACCCTGCGCGTCGAACTTGATGGCCTTCGCGAACTGGAGCTGGAAGTTCTGCTCCGCGAGGATCGAGCGCTCGGCCTGGTCGAGCTCGGCAGCGAGCTTCTCGCGCTCGTTGAGCTGCGACGCCAGCTGGCTCTGCAGCCCGACGACCTTCTCGTCGTTCGCCGACAGGATGGTCGGCGTCACCCACGTGCGGTTCATGTAATAGAACGCGCTCGTGCCGATGTAGCCGACGAGCACGAACACGATGAGCGACAGGATGCCGAAGCCGAGGAGTCGATAGCTCGACACGATCAGCTTCTGCATCTTCTTCGTCGTCGGCTTGGGCGCGAGCCCGAGGTCCTCGAACGCCTGCCACTTGTTGTCCTTGTTCTCCGGCGTGACGACGGTGCCGTCCTTGCGCTTGGTGAGCGGGATGATGTCCGTCGTGTGAAGCTTCTTCGCGGGGCCCATCTCGATCTTGATCGATGGCTCCGTCGGATAGCGCGTCTTGCCCGCCTTCGAGATCGCGGTCACGGTCGCCGGGTTGACGAACAGGCGCGCACGCTCGATCCCGTGGCGCGCAGCGGGGTAGCCCGCCACACCGACGAGTGTCGCGTGCTTGCCGGCATCGATGGTGCTGTCATTTCTGATCTCACCAGCAGCTTCGGACGCGAGCGCCGACGCGAGCGCCGGAGTCGCTGAGGGTGCGGCTTCGTCGCGTTGCGAATCTGCCGTGCTCCGAGCGTCGCCGCTCGGATCTGCGGATACGTCGTGAGAAACCTTCACGACGCGGAGATTGGGTTCGAGTCGAGTCGCCATTTGTAATCGAGAACTGCAAACGATTCGCCAGTGTCCATGTGCGTACGAAAACTAGACAATGTCCTCGACTCGCCACAGTTGACCGCGCGGAGCGTGCGCTCTCGGCATTCGGCTTGCTCTTAGAGCCGACGTGCAGTTCGCGGTTTCGATGTTCATTCTGATCGTCTTCTTGAATCGCTACGTGTTCGGGCTCTACCTGCGGCTCGTCAAAGGCAAGAAGGCGGATGACAAGATCGAGGGCTACGAGCCGACGGTCACGATCGTGGTGCCCCTCTTCAACGAGGGAAAGCACATCTACGAGACCGTGAAGAGCTTCGCGAAGCTCGACTATCCGAAGGACAAGCTCACCGTCACGATCATCGACGACTGCTCCACCGACGATAGCTACGAGTGGGCGCTCAAGGCCGCGAAGGAATATCCGTTCGTGCAGGTCATGAAGAACCCGCACAACATGGGCAAGCGGCGCGGCATCAACCGCGCGGTGCGCGCCGCGACCTCGGAGATCATCGTCTCGATCGACTCCGACGTGATCGTGTTCCCGACGGCGCTGCGCGAGCTGGTGTGCCGTTTCTCCTCTCCGGAAATCGCTGCCGTGGGCGGTCGCGTCCACGTCTCGAACCCCAACGACAACTGGCTCACCAAGCTCCAGACCATCAAGTACTTCTTCGGCCAGGAGTTCCTCAAGAACCTCGAGCGCGGCCTCGAGCAGGTGATGTGCCTGTCCGGCTGCCTCACCGCGTATCGCCGCCACGTGCTGCTCGAGCTCGAGCCGATCCTCGAGAACCGCAACATCCTCGGCGTCCCGATCAAGTACGGCGAGGACCGCTACCTCACGCACCAGATCGTCAAGCACGGCTACAAGACGCGGATGACGATGGACGCGTTCTGCTTCACCAAGGCTCCGCGTCGCCTGCGTGACTACTTCGCCCAGCAGCTGCGCTGGAAGCGCTCCAACATCGTCGACTACCTGTTCGGCTTCAAGCACGCGTGGAAGCTCCACCCGCTGCTCTGCGTCCACTACCTCTCGCTCGTCCTCCTCCTCTTCGTCTATCCGATCGTCATCATCACCCACGTCCAGGAGGGCGAGTTCCTCGGGCTCGCGACCTTCCACATGCAGGTGATCGCGATCTTCGCGCTGCTCTACTACTTCGCGCCGAGCGTCCGCGCGCTGCCGCCGTGGCTGCGCGTCCACCCGATCGCGTTCCTCCCCATGACGGTGCTGATGCCCGTCGCCTATCTGCTCCTCACTCCGCTCGGTCTGCTCACCCTCGACACCTCGAGCTGGGAGACCCGCGGTCACGGCAACGTCGTCAACGGCCCTGCCCCCGCGGCTCCCGCTGCCCCCGCAACCGGAAAGACCGCGTCATGATCGTCGCAGCCCACCAACCGCATTACCTCCCCTGGCTCGGCTACCTCGACAAGATCGCGCGTGCCGATCTGTTCGTCGTCATGGACGACCTGCAGTTCGAGGCGCAGAACTTCCAGAACCGCCAGCGCATCAAGCTGTGCCATGGCCCGGCCTGGCTCACCGTCCCGGTCCATCGCGGCTCGCAGACCGATCGGATCTGCGACAAGACGATCATCTCGTCCTCCAACCCGCGGCACCACTGGCAGCACCGCCACTGGGAGACGCTGCGCATCAACTACTCGCGCGCGCCCTACTTCTCCAGCTACGCCGACGAGCTTCACGACGTTTACACCCGTCGCTGGGAAAATCTCGTCGACCTCGATCGCCACATGCTCGGCCTCGCGCTGAAGTGGCTCGACATTCGCACCCCGATCGTTTCGTCGTCGCAGCTCATGCTCGTCGGCGCCAAGACGGATCGCATCCTCGACATGTGCACCAAGCTCCACGCCACCACCTACCTCACCGGTGCCGGTGGCTCGTCCGACTATCTCGATGTCGATCAGCTCGCCCGCGCGAACATCACCGTCGAGTGGCAACGCTACACGCACCCCACCTACCCGCAGCGCCACCCGCGCGCGGGGTTCGTCTCGCATCTCGGTTTCCTCGATCTCGTTCTCAACTGCGGTCCCACCAGCCGGGACGTCCTGCTCGGCACGCCTGAAGTCGCGCACAGGGAGGTCGCATGAATCGCATCCTCAACGAAACGGGCGGCACCGTCCTCGCTTTCGGTGCCCACCCCGATGACATCGAGATCGGTGCCGGCGGCCTGCTCGCCCGCCTCAGCGCCGAAGGCGCCGATGTCACGATGGCCGTCGTCTCGATCCCCAACAAGGTCGACGTCCGGCGTGCCGAGGCCCAGGCCGGCGCCAACGCGATCGACGCCGAGCTCGTCTTCCTCTTCGACGACAAACCGCAGCGCGTCGAGGACGTCCCGATGTACGAGCTCGTTCGTCGCATGGACCAGGTGATCGGCGATCTCCGCCCCGACCTCGTCATCACCCACGGCGCCAACGACCTCCACTGGGATCACGGGCTCGTCCACAAGGCCACGATCTCCGCCCTCCGCCGCACGCCCTGCGATCTCCTCGCCTACCTCTCCTCCCCCGAGATGAACGCGCACGCGCGGTGCCTCGGCGAGTGCTTCGCGGACATCACGTCCTCGATCGAGGCCAAGCTCGCGGCCATCAACTGCCACAGCTCGCAGCTCACCAAGCTCGATGTCGAATCCTCGCGCGACCTCGCGCGTGCGATGGGCCGCATCTCGGGCTACGAGTACGCGGAGGCCTATCAGGTGCTCCGCATGCGGATCTGATCCGCAGCTCTCACCAGCCCTCGCTGGTCAGCAGGTCCCCGCGGCCTTGCAGCGACCGCACCCGCACAGGGCGAGAACGAGCCCCCCGATCCTCATCGCCTGCGATCATAAAGGTTCGCGGCCGCCGACACACTCCGACGATCACCGACCTACCTCCGTACGCAAACCTTCTCCCACACGGGCTTGAAGCCCCCGCCGTCGTCGGCCTCGTCGCGATGCGAGTACCGATCGGCACCGAGCTTCGTCATCACCGTCCGGTGCTTCGGATCCGCGTCGTCGACGGCGACGAGCTTCTCCCCCTCCCAGCCCGCCGCGCTCACCGATCCGTGGCTGCCGTCGCGCGCGGTCCACAGGTGGTACCAGCGCTTGCTGGTCGGGTCGTAGCCCTTGAGCTCCGCGGTCGAATTATCGCCGGGTCCGATCATGTGCACCGCCACCACGCCGCCGCCGGCATCCGGCTCGACGTGAACCTCGGCCTTCCACTTCGACTCCGGCTCGCTCGGCGTCGCGAACTGCGTGCCCTCGCACGTCCAGTCGCCGACGTACCAGGACAGCTTCGCCATCTCGCCGGCGAGCGCGATGGGTGTCGTGGGCTTCGCGGGCGCCTGCTGGGAACCACACGACACGCACGCGAAGATGAGAAGGAGTCGCGACATGCGGAACAGTATCGTTCTGGTCCTCGATCCATTCCCAGGTCCGGAGTGCAGGGCACGAAGAAACCTGGAAACCAGGATGTGAGTCGGTCGATGGGTCGCGCATGGACCCCAAACGCCCATCGAATGACTTCTTGTCCGACCTGGAAACCGCGTACGCCGAGGCTGTTGTCGGGACAGTCATCTCGCCACGTGTAAACAGCCTTTCGCATGCTGTCATCGGAGCCGCTATCGAGGTGCACCGCCATCTCGGGCCCGGCTTCAACGAGTCTGCCTACGAGGCGGCACTCGTGATCGAGCTCAATATGCGCGGCATCTCGACCGAGCGTCAGAAGCCGATCTCACTCGAGTACAAGGAGCAGGTGATCTGGACGGGACAACTGGACCTACTCGTAGAGAGCGAGCTCGTCGTCGAGCTCAAAGCAGTCGAAACGATCCTGCCGCTCCATCGAGCGCAGGCGCACTCGTACTTGCGCGCTACTGGACTCCCGCTAGCGCTGCTGTTGAACTTCAACGTGCTGCGACTACGCGAAGGGATCCATCGAGTGATCTTGAAGTCGTGACCGAACTGGGCGTGTGCCCCGGATTATTGAACGCAAAGGACGCAAAGAGCACAAAGGTCCGGATCGGATCGGATCGGATCGGGTCGGGTCGGGGTCGGGCCGTATCGGGTCGGGTCGGAGTAGCTGCTGGTGCGACCAATGCGCGTGTGCTTGGACCCGCAGTCCGAGCCGATCGATCCCTTTGCGTCCTTTGCGTCCTTTGCGTTCGATCAATCCGGGGCACACGCCCTGCCCGTGCGAGTCCAACGCGCCATCGGACGTGTGCACCGCCAATCCGATCCGATCGACTGCCGACCCGCGGATCGCTTTGCGTCCTTTGCGTCCTTTGCGTTCGATCCCATAGACCCTCCTCAGTGGAGTCCACGGAATCGGAGCCAGACCATGCCCGCGCACCCTGTCCTTGACCTTTGAGCCTCTGCGGCTTTGCGTACGAAAAATCAGGCACACGCCCTGC
Organism: Pseudomonadota bacterium; assembly: GCA_023430775.1. GTDB lineage: Bacteria > Myxococcota_A > Polyangia > Haliangiales > Haliangiaceae > JABFXX01. The sequence continues at coordinate 3,498 of JAEYYY010000593.1, read as the reverse complement.
CCGTACCACCTCAGCACGCCATCGGACGTGTGCACCGCCAATCCGATCCGATCGCTTTGCGTCCTTTGCGTCCTTTGCGTTCGATCAATCCGGGGCACACGCTGGTCTGGCTCCGATTCCGTGGACTCCACTGAGGAGGATCTATGGGATCGAACAAGAAGCCGAAGGCGACGCAGTACACACGCGAGTTCACGCTACGAGCCGTGAGACTGTGCGACGAATCGAAGCGCCCCATCACGGAGGTTGCTCGAGACCTAGGCGTCGAATATGCGACGCTCTATGTGGCCTGGCCTCGATTCCTTTGCGTCCTTTGCGTCCTTTGCGTTCGATCAATCCGGGACACACGCCCTGCCCGCGCACCCTGTCCTTGACCTTTGAGCCTCTGCGGCTTTGCGTACGAAAAATCGGGCACACGCCCCTATGCGTGCATGTGAACCAACCTGTCCAGGATCGAGACCGGACGATCAGCGAGAGCTGTTCTTCTGGCACGAGACCGTTGCAGCCCGAAAAGCACAAAGCCGACATTTCGGCCGGCTCTGCGTTCTACTCCGCAGTCACTACGCTTGCGGCGGGTAACCACCACCACCGTAGCCGCCACCGCCACCACCTTGCGGCGGGTATCCACCACCACCGCCCTGCGGGTAGCCACCACCGCCCTGCGGATAACCTCCACCTTGCGGCGGGTAACCACCACCCTGCGGCGGGTAGCCTCCGCCTTGCGGCGGGTAACCGCCACCCTGCGGCGGCGCGCCACCCTGGCCGGGCATCTGCTGCATCACGCGCGACGGCGGCGCCGGACCGGTCCAGCCCGAGCGCGCACCGAGCATGAGGATCGCCAGGAAGCCGATCGCACCGTGGACGACGCCACCCGCGAGGCCGCCGGAGATCTCGGCCCACGAGGCGCTGACGAACACGCCGCTGATCACCTGCGTGAGCTCGAACAAGGCCTGGATGCCATAGACGAAGCCGATGGTGCCGAGCGCATAGCGCTCCGGCTGCTTCTGCGTGGCGTTGTTGGTCTTGCCGAGGAAGACGATGCCGAACAGCACCACGACGCCCGCGCCGACGACGACGGGGCCGAGCGCCGCGCGCAGCATCAGGCTGCCGCCCTTGAAGCCACCGAGGACGAACGACAGGATCGAGTCGATGCCGGCCGCTGCCAGGCCGAGGCCGGCGATGATGAACGCCCAGATCACCAGCTTGATGCCGACCTGGGTGTCGTCCTTGCTGGGGCTGTTCGCCCGTGTTCGGTCGAGCGTGATGATGAAATACGAGGCGCCGATGAAGAGGACCGCGACCGCGATCGGGATCCCCTGCATCACCATTTGCAACATCGCTCGTTCCACGGAAGGCCTCCTCTAGCCAGAGATCGGCCGGGGCCCGATGGGCGCCGCCGGCGGATTATCAGGATCCCATATATTGGAACTCTGATACTGGCCCGTGTCCATTAACGTGAAGCCTACGAACAGGGCGGCCGCGAGGATAGCGCTAACAAAAATCACGGTATGGAACAGCTTGTCGTACTTCAAGTGCATGAAGAACAACACGACGAGCGTCGCCTTGATGACCGCGATGAGCATCGCGATGGCCAGGTTGATGCTCGAGCCGAAGTCGACCTTGGTGGCGAGAACCGTGATGGCAGTGAGGACCATCAGCGCGCCACCGGTGCCGAGGAGCACCTTGGTGGACGCGACGTGCGATAGCCCGTGATCGTGATGATCGTCGTGATGTTCGTTTGCCATGGGGGCTACCTCAGTGGATCAGGTACATGAGGGGGAACAGGAAGATCCAGATCAGATCCACGATGTGCCAGTACAACGCCGCCCAGTCGACCGGGCCGAAGTACTCCGGCGTGAAGTGACCCTTGACCGCGCGGATCAGGAGCCAGATGAACACGAACACGCCGACCAGCACGTGGATGCCGTGCAGACCGGTCATCGCGAAGTAGATCGTGAAGAACATGTTCGTGTGCTCGGGCGGCGGCCCGGCGTAGTGATCGGCGTGCGCGTCGTGCGCGGGCTCGGCCGCGGCACCGGCTGACTTCGCACCGACCTCGATCGTGCGCGGCTTCTCCGCGAACACGTCGGCGTCGGTGACCGGCTTCGCCGGCGCCTTGCAGCTCGCCGAGACGGCGATCGTCGCCGGCACGACCGTGTGATCGTGGTGCTCGACCACGACACCCACTTGATCGGCGCGCTGGCAATCGGTGACCTCGAACCTGGTCAGGCCTGCGTCGTTCTCCTTGAGGCACGCGTCGCGCGCCGCCTGGTCTTCCTTCGAGACCTTGCCATCGTCACCCGGCTTCGGCTTCGGGCACTTCTGCTCGCCCTCGGCGTTGCGGATCTTGGTGAGCTGATCCTCGCGCTTGCTCTTGGCCGCGTTGCACGCGCCTTGATCGGCGTGCCACGGGCTCCACGAGTAGACCTCGGTCTTGTCGCAGCGCGCGCCGATCCAGATGTCGTTCATGCGCTTCTTGAGCTCGGCGATGACCTTCGCGTCCTTGGACGACTTCATCGCCTCGAACGTCTTCAGCGTCTTCTCGTACTCGAGGCGGAGCTGCTCCATGCCGGGACCGGCGGTGCAGCGCATCGAGTAGAACCAGCCCGGTCGACACACGTTGGGCTGCTCGCTGAACTTCCAGCACGCCTCGCCGCCGTGCTCGCCCTCGGCGTGCGACGCGCACTGCTTGGCGACCGGCTTCGGGTTCGCCGGCGGGAAGAACACCGCCATCTTGCTATCGGGGTCGACGAGCGGCTCACCCTTGTCGTCGGTGATCTTGACCATCTCGCCTTCGGTCACCGTGCACTCGGCCTGGATCCCGGGGACGCTCGGCTTCTGATCGACTGCGAAGATCGGGAAGCAGCCCGTCTCCGGCGCGGCCTTGTCGAAGTTGTAGACGACGCTGCCCTTGCTGCCCGGGCACTCGTTGTTCTTGCTGAGCAGCGGCGAGCCATTCGCCGAGATGCACGGGTCGAAGTACTTACCCGGCAGCAGGTGCTCGTGGATCTTGTGCGTGTACTCGACGTACTTGATGGCGAGGAACGCGCACGCGCACACCAGCGTGGCCGCCAGACACGCGATCAGCAGGCGCCTCTGACGCAGCTGCGCGGCACGCACCGCCCACGCCGCCGTGAGGCTCGAGAAGATCAGGACGGCGGTGTTGATCGCACCGAACTTCACGTCGAGGTACTTGTGCGCGTACGCGTAGATCTCCGGGTGGTGGTGCCGGTAGAGGATGTACGCGACGAACAGCGCGGAGAAGAACAGCACCTCCTGCGCGAGGAACAGCCAGATGCCGAGCTTGCCGGAGTCGAACTGGTGCTGCGCGTCGTCGTAGTGGTGCTGGTTCCACGGCGAATGACCGTGGCCGTGATCGTCGCCGTGGCCGGCGTGGGGCTTCTCGGTCACTGGTCGCCCTCCTTCTTCGTCTCGGTGTCAGCGACGGGGGTCGCCTCGCCGGGCTCGACCGCGGTCGCGGGGCCCCGCTCGGTGCTCGCC
>JAEYYY010000572.1 GCA_023430775.1 Pseudomonadota bacterium | reverse complement strand
GCGCACGAGCGGCGCGCGATCGCGAATCACCTCGACGAGCCAGCCTTCGGCGGCATGGCCGGTCGGCAGCGCGCCGAGCGTGCGAGCCGCGGCGGCGCGCACATGCGCGTCACCGTCGGTGAACAGCAACCGGCGCAGCGCGAACGCGGCGGCGTCGTCGGGCTGGGGACCGAGCCCACGGATCGCGCGCAACCGATCGCGTCCGCCGACCGCGAGCAGACCCGCGAGACTCACTTGCGACCCTTGCGCGCGAGGCGCTTCGCGAGCGCCTCGGTGACCGACTTGCGGACCGGCGCGCGACCGAGCTCGACCGGCGTCCAGTAGTGAAGCACCCGGTTGCCGGTCACCGCGAACGACCGGCCGAACGTGATGCCCGCCGCCTCGGCGGTCTCGCCGGCGCGCGGCAAGCAGAGCTTGCACAGGCAGGGCAGGCCGGCGTCGTCGTCGTGGCCGGTGACGTTTATCAGCGGAGCGAGCAGGGCGACGGCCTCGGCGCGGCGGCCCGCGGCATCGAGCGCCTCGGCGGTACGCGCCCGCAGGGCGGCATCACCCGGCGAGCTGTCGAGCTGACCCAGTAACACCTGGATCTCGTCCGCACCCATTTGCGGACGATAGGATCGCGGTTCGCGATGACGCCAGGGGCGAGCACGGATTTCGTGGTGTGGTCGCGGTCGCGACGAGGCGCGGTCGATCGCGTTCGCGCTGTGTCGCACGCCGGACGATCATCGCGGCCGCCGCCAGCCTCGCCGAGCTGACGGCGGCAGCCATCCGGATCGCCGGTCAGCGCAAAATCCCCGACGGGGAGACCCTGTTGTGTTCGGGCGGGTTTCGGGCCAAGTTCGCTGCCCGATGTTCCGCGGGCTGCTCTTGGATCTCGACGACACGCTGTTCGATCGCGGCGCCGCGTTCGATGCGTGGAGCGACGGCGTCGCGATGCTCCAGCTCGGGCGGTTGCTCGAGCCCGCGGAGCGCGAGGCGTTGCGCGCGTTCGATCGCCGCGGCCACCGGGCGCGCGCCCGGTTCGCCGAGGATGCGCGCCTGCTCGGCATCCAGGTCGACGCCGCGCAGTTCCCGTTCCAGCTGGCCGAGCACGTGGTGCCGGAGGCGGGCGTGGTCGACACCATCGCGGAGCTCGCGCGGACGCGCCGCGTCGCGATCGTGACCAACGGCGGCGCCGCGCAGCGCCTGAAGCTCCAGCGCATCGGCCTCGATAAGGTCGTGCGGACGGTGATCGTCTCCGAGGAGCTCGGCATCGCGAAGCCCGACGCGCGGATCTTCCAGCACGCCCTCAAGTGGAGCGAGGTCGCCGCACCCGAGGTGCTGTTCGTCGGCGACGAGCCGGTGATCGATCTCGCTCCGGCGGCGTCCCTCGGCATGGCCACGGCGTGGCGAGCGCGCGGCGAGTGGCCGCTCGAGCTCGCGCCGCCGAGCTTCCAGATCGCATCGATCGATCAGCTGCGAGGCATCGCGTGATCGACATGAACCAGATCGTCGGCACCCACGACATCGCGTGGATCGTGCTCGATGCCCTGCGCTACGACGTCGCCGCCGACGAGCTCGCCGCCGGTCGCACGCCGAACCTCGCGCAGCTGATCGGCGGCTGGGAGAAGCGCCACAGCCCGGGCACGTTCACCTATGCGTCGCACGCGGCGTTCTTCGCCGGCTTCTTGCCGACGCCCGCCAGGCCCGGCCGGCATCCGCGGCTGTTCGCGCTCGCGTTCGACGGCAGCGAGACCACGGCGCGCGAGACCTGTGTGCTCGACGGCGTGGCATCGGTCCCCGAGGGGCTGGCGGCGCGCGGCTATCACACGCTGTGCGTCGGCGGCGTCGGCTTCTTCAACCTCCAGAACCCGCTCGGCAACGTGCTGCCCGGGCTGTTCGCCGAGCGCCACTGGGATCGCTCCACCGGCGTCACCGAGCCGAAGAGCTTCGAGAACCAGATCGCGATCGTCGAGCGCTCGCTCGCCGCGCTCCCCGCCGATCGGCTCGCCTTCACGTTCGTCAACGTCGCGGCGTTTCACCAGCCGAACTGGTTCTATCTCGAAGCCAGCGCCACCGAACCGAAGGCGAGTAACGATCACGAGAAGGACACGCTGGCCTCGCACGCCGCGGCGCTTCGTCACGTCGATGGCCAGCTGCCGCGGCTGCTGTCGGCGCTGCGCCGCCGCCCGACGTTCGCGATCCTGACCAGCGATCACGGAACGCTCTACGGCGAGGATGGCTACGTCGGCCATCGGGTCGCGCATCCACTGGTGACCACCGTTCCGTATGCCGAGGTGATGTTGTGACCCAGCTCGATGACAGCTCCCGATTCGCGTCGTACGTCTACGCGTACCCGCACAAGACGGCATACCGCCGGATCGAGCCGGCCTTGCCGCTCGGCCCGCTATGGGCCGGCGAGCAACGCGACAGCCTGTTCCTCTACCTGCACGTGCCGTTCTGCGAGCAGCGCTGCGGCTTCTGCAACCTGTTCACCCAGCCGGTGCCCGAGACCGAGCGCGTCGCCGCGTACCTCG
>JAEYYY010000551.1 GCA_023430775.1 Pseudomonadota bacterium | reverse complement strand
GCTACCGGCTGATCGACGGAATCGCCACCCACGGTGACGCCGCGGCACTCGGCGCGCTCGCCGATGCGCTGCGCGGCCTGCCTGCGGATGCGCAGAGCTCGGCGCTGCGCCAGGTCGCGATCCGCGGGCTCGCCGCCGCGCCGCGCAGCGACGGAGCACCGATCGTGATCAACGCGTCGCGCGATCCCGATCCGGGAGTTCGCCTCGCGGCGCTCACCGCGCTCGCCGACTCCAACGATCCGGGCCCCGGCTCGCCGTGGACCGGCAAGGGCGGTCCCGACGAGATCGATCGCGTGATCATCAACGCGATGGTCGACAAGTGGCCCGAGGTGCGCCGCCGCGCGGCGACCGCGCTCGGTGCGCGCTGCCAGCGCCCGGGTCCCGCGAAGGTGCTGTTCGAGACCGTGTCGCGCGACAAGGATCTCGACGTCCGCGGCGAGTCGCTGCTCGCACTGGTCACCTGCCGCGCGACCGGCGTCGACGAGCTGTTGCCGTTCGTGTGGAACAGCGCGAAGCACCCGCTGCCGCTGCGCGAGCGCGCGATCGGGCTGGTGGTACCGCTCGGCGATCGCGCGCTGGCCGCGGATCTGGTCAAGCAGTTCCGGCGCTGGCGCGGTCAGGCGCTCGAGAGCCAGGAAGCGCTCCGGCTCGCGATCGCCGCCGCGGCGACGATCAGCCTGATGAAGCCGCCCGGCGCCGCGGAGGTGCTGATGGAAGCGCTCGACGATCTCGCGTTCCCCGAGCTGGTCGGCGCGGCGGCGCTCGCGCTCGGCGAGCTCGGGCCCGCCTGCCCTGCCCGCGCGAAGGCCAAGCTCGCAGCACTCGCGAAGTCCGACGATCAGAGCTCGGTGCCCGCGAAGCGCGCGCTCGGTCGCTGCACGGGCAAGTGAGCTGTTCGAGTCACGCGGTAGCGATCACGACAGGGACGACAGCGCTTCCTTGAGCTTGGGATTGTGCGGCTCGATCTCGAGGCCGCGCTGGAACATCGACTTCGCCTTCGGCGGCTGGCCGAGCTCGAGGTGGATCTTGCCGAGCGCCCAGTAGACCTCGCCCTTGGTGACGCCGGCCTCGTCGTCGATGTTCTGGAGCACCAGCGATTGATAGATCCGGCGCGCCTTCTCCCAGTCGGCGCCGGCGAAGTAGAGGCGGCCGAGCCCGGTCATCGTGCTGACGTCGGTCGGGTTGACGCGCAGTGCTTCCTCGTATGCGGCGAGCGCCGCGGCCCGATCGCCGCGCGCCTCGAGGATGCCGCCCTGCCGCTGGCGGAACCGCGCGACGTCCTTCATCCGCCGCTGCTGCTTGGCATCCTGCGCGAGCCGGTCGTAGATCGGCGCGGCCTCGTCGAGCCGGCCGGCCGCGAAGTACAGATCGGCGAGCGGCGCGAGCACGCGAATGTCGTCGGGCGCGTCGCCCTTGGCCTGCGCGAGGGCGGCGAGCGCGGCGTCGGTGCGGTTCGCCTTGCGCTCGAGATCCGCGAGCTCGACGAGCAGCGCGACGCGCTCGGTGGGCACCTGGATCGTCGAGATCCGGCGACCGAGCATGTCGGCGAGCAGCGACGTATCGCGACGCTCGCGAGCGAGCTTCTCGGCAGCCTCGATCGCCCCGGCATGCGCCGGATCGCACTTGAGCGCCTGCTGGAAGTGGAGCAGCGCGGTGTCGGTGTCGGCGTCGGCGGCGAGCGCGACCTCGCCGAGCCGGTAGAACAGATCGGCGGCATCGCGGCCGGTGGGCCCCAGCTTGAGGGCTTGCTCGAGCGTGGCCTTGCACTTGTCCCAGTCGCCCGAGCGCTCGTAGATCTTCGACAGCCGGGTGAGCGCGGCGACGGAGCCGGGCTCGCGCGCGAGGATCTTCTCGAGGATCTCGCCGGCCGCGTCGGGGTTATCGAGCTTGCTCTCCCAGACATCGGCGGCGCGCGCGAGCGAGGCGAGCTCGCCGCGGGTATCGCCGTTGGTGTGCTGTAGCTCGGCGAGCCGCTCGAGCAACTCGACCAGATCGTGCCAGCGCTGGCCCGCGGTCAGCAACCGCTCGAGGTTGTCGTACGCCGGCATGTGATTGGCGTCGACATCGAGCGCGCCGAACCACGCCGCGATCGCGTCGTCGATCGAGCCGCGCATGGTCTCGGCGACCTTCGCGATCTCGCCGTGGATCGCGACCCGATCCCAGTTCGACTTCGCGAGCGCGAGGCGGCGGTTCTGGGTGTCGGAGACGGCGTGCCAGTCACCGGCCTTGGCGTAGGCCTGCTCGAGTGCGCCGAGCGCGGCGAGATCCTCGCCATCGAGATCGAGCACGGCCTGCCACGCCTGGACGGCGCGCGGCGTGTCGGTCTCGAGCTGGGCGATCTCGACGCGGAGCTTCTTCTCGTCGTCGGCCGTGCCCCCGAGGCGCGCCGCGCGTTGCAGCGTGTCGATCAGCGCGGCCTTGTCGCCCTTCGCGCGATAGAGGTGCGCGAGCTCGCCGAGCGCGTCGCGATCGGTGTCGTCGGCATCGATGTACTCGGTCCACGCGGCGATCGCGCCCTCGCGATCACCGGCGCGCTCGCAGATCAGCGCGACCTCGGCGAACGCTTGACGCTTCTCGGGCAGCTCGGCCACCGCGCGCCCGCGCTGGCGCAGCGCCTCGGCGAGCGCGACCTGATCGCCCTTCTGGCGCAGGATCTTGACCAGGTCGTCGATCGCGAGGAGCGAGGTGGGATCGAGCGCGAGTGCCGCGCGATAGGACCCCGCCGCCTCGTCGAGCAGGCCGAGCCGCTTGCGCTGGATGCGGCCGAGGAAGTTGAGGAGCAGGACCTGCACCTCGGTGTCGCGCGACGCCGCGTCGGGCGCGTTCGCGATCTGGCCGACCCGGCTCGCCACCTCGGGCCACTGACCGAGGCGCTCGGCGAGGCGATCGGTCTCGTTGAGTGCCTGCGCCGACGACGGATCGACGGCGAGCCAGCGCAGCGCGGCGTCGAGCGCACGCGCGTGGTTGCCGAGCTTCTGCTCGGCGAGCTCGAGGATCCGCGCGAGCAAGCTCGACCGATCGATCGGATCGCTGGTGATGTCGAGCCGCGCCTCGAGCACCTCGAGCAGGCGCGGGTGGTCGGCGTCGCGCTCGAATAGCGGCTCGAGCACCTCGACGATGTGCCCGCGTTGATCCGTGGACTTCGCGAGCATCCGCTGGAGCGCGTTGCGCGCGGCGGCGTGATCGGGCGCGATGCCGAGCACGTCGCGATACGCGGCGACCGCGGCCGGCTCGTCGTGCAGGGTGGTCTCGAGCAGCTCGCCGAGGCGATACAGATAGTCCGCGATCTCGGCGTCGTCCTGCGTGGCATCGGCCTCGCGCCGCAGCACGCTGGCGAGCTCGTGCCAGTGGTTACCGCGCGCCAGCACGCGTTCGAGCGCGGCGAGCGCCGGGCGAGGCTCTCCGGCGTTGGCGGCACGCTCGTAGGCGCGCGCGGCGGCATCGAGATCGCCGAGCTTGTCCTCGCTGATCTCGCCGAGCTTCATCGCGTAGGTCTGCTCGACATCCGGCGGCAACGCTTCACCGAGCAGGTGATCGAGCCGGCCGGCGAGGTCGCGCCACAGCGTCTCCTGGGCGGCCAGCCGGAGCAGCTGATCGAGGATCAGGCTGTCGTCGGGCGCGGCCGCGATCGCGCGCGACCACACGCCGAACGCGCCGACCGGATCGCGGGCGAGGTTCTCGGTGACGTCGGCGAGCGCCGCCCAGTCGGCCTTGTGATCGACCGGAGACAGCGCGAGGCGGCGCTCGTAGACGCGCGTCAGGCCCGCGGCATCCTGATCGGTGCGATAGATCCGCTCGAGGATCTGGCCCGCGGCCTCGACGTGCTGATCCTTGGTCAGCAGCGCCTCGAGCGCGGCCCTGCCC
>JAEYYY010000457.1 GCA_023430775.1 Pseudomonadota bacterium | reverse complement strand
GTGCGCGCGCGGTAGCACCCTGGGCGGCGATCGCGGCGGTGATCTCCGCGGCGTCGCGCGCGATCGCGACGTGCTTGGACCGCAACCACTCGCACCACGCGGCGTGCGCCGGATCGGCGACCACGATCGGCGTGATGCCCTTCGCGATCAGGATCTCGATCAAGAAGCGTGCGACCGGCGACGCCCCCGCGATCACCACCGGATCGCGCGGCGCAGGGCCGGTGCGCGCGTACAGCGTGTAGGCGAGGGCGACGTCACCGGCGACTGCCGCGGCGGCGGGACTCGGCAACGCGAGCCCGTCCTCGAGTGGCACCAGGTAGCGACCGGCGGCGATCGTGTGGGTGACGCCGTCGGGGACGCTCTTCGGGTTGCGATGCGGACACACGGCCGCGCCACCGCGCCGGCAGACATCGCACTCGCCACACGGATCGAACGGCGGCACGAGCACGGTCTGGCCCGCCGTCGCGCCCGCCTTCGCACCGGCGTCCTCGACGACGCCGAGGATCGCGACGCCACCGAGCGTGCGGTGAGAGGCGATGATCGCGATCTCGGCGAGCTGATCGCCGGGTGCGATCTTGGGGGTCACCAGTCGTCGTTTCGGTTGTGCTTGCCGGAGCCCGGCTCGGGCTCGGTGCTGCCGCCGAACGAGTCGCGCGGCGCACCGGGAGGCGGCGGCGAGCCGATCGACGTCGACTCGAAGTCCTGCTCGGCGGGCTGGCCACCACCGAACGCCATCGCGAAGTCATCGCCCTCGTTCTCGTAGTGCGCTTCCTCGAGCAGCGCGGCCTCGTCGACTTCCTCGTCGCGAGTGTCGACCGGCGCGAGCGGTGGCGGGACCGCCTTGGTCGGCGCCGACGGCGGACGCGTGCCGTCCGACGGCGAGGGTGCCGCCTGCACGGGGACCGCCGACTCGGCGACGGAGAGGCCCTGGCGCGCGCGCCAGCTGGCGAGCGCACCGACGAGGTCGTCGTACGGGATCATGCTTCGACGGTAACATGCACGGGCACTGGCGGGCTGGTAGGGTGCGGGCGATGTCGTCGATCCGGCTGTATCGCTCCTCGGTGATTCCCCCGGGGTTCGTCCACGGATTTCCCGAGCGTCACGGCGGCGTGTCGACCGGGCCGCGCAGCTCGCTCAACCTCGGCGCGCGCTGGGGAGATGACCGGGCGAACGTCGATGCCAACCGCAAGCTGCTCGCCGAGCACGCCGGCTACGATCCGGCCCAGCTGGTCGCCACCCGCCACGTCCACGGCACCAACGTGTGGCGCGTCGGCGAGCCACTCGCGGACGACGCGGAGTTCGATGGCCTGGTGTGTGATCGCCCGGGGCCCGTGCTCGGTGCGTTCGCCGCCGACTGCATCCCGATCCTGTTCGCCGATCCGGAAGCGCGAGTCTGCGGTGCCGCGCATGCGGGCTGGCGAGGCACGGTGAACGGCGTCGCGCCGAACGTGATCGCGCGGATGGTCGAAGCCGGTGCACGCGCCGATCGGATCCGGGTCGCGCTCGGCCCCTCGATCGGCCCGTGCGGCTTCGAGGTCGGGCCCGAGGTGGTCGCCGAGTTCCGCGCAGCGCTCGGCGATCTGCCCGGTCTCGTGGTCCGCGGGCCGCACAAGGATCACATCGATCTGCGCGTCGCCTCGCGCGCGTTCCTCGCGCGCGCGGGGGTCGCGCCCGAGCACATCGACGACCCGCCGCCGTGCACGAAGTGCGAGGGCGACCGGTTCTTCAGCTACCGCCGGGACGGCCGCGAGGGCGGCGTCCACATGGCGTTCATCGGCATCGCCTGACGCCAGATCAGTCGACGGTGATGCCGTAGGTGGGGAGCAGGTCGCCGGTCAGGGCCTGCACCACGATCTCGGCCTTGTGCCAGTCGATCATCGCTTGCGCCTTGCGCAGCTCGGACTGGCGCAGCTCCTCCTGGCGGTTGAGCACGTCGAAGTTCGTCGCCTTGCCGAGGTTGAAGCGGTCGGTCTCGATCTTGATGTTCTCGTTCGCGAGATCGATCGCGCGCTGGCTGAGCGCGACGCGCCGCTTCGCGAGCTCGAGCTGCGCCACCGCGCGCGCCATCGTCTGCGCGATCTGCGCCTTGATATCCGCCGCGGTGACCTCGAGCTTCTGGCGGCCGGCGCGCAGCTCGCGTGCCTGACCGCGGACGTTCTCCTGCCCGAGCGAGTGCTCGAAGGTCAGCGAGCCGCCGATCGTGAACGTGTCGGCGGTGACGACGTTCTTCAGCGCCTTGCCGAACTTCTCGTCCTGGCCCGTCGGGCCGAGCTGGATCGCGGCATCGAGGCGCGGCAACAGGCCGTTCTCGGCGACCCAGATGTCGATCTTGGCGGCGGCATCCTGCTTCGCGAGCTGCGCGAGCTCGGGGGCCGCGGCGAACGCGCGGTCGGTGAGCTGACCGAGATCGAAGGCCTGGTCGCCGATCGCGAGCTCGCCGCCGATGCGGAGACCGAGCTCGCCCTTGCCGATCGCCATGCCGGCGGCGCGCCGCAGCGCGATCGAACGATCGAGCACGCCGAGCTCGGCGTTCAAGATCTCTTCCTCGCGCGTGGCGATGATCTGCTGGACGGCCGGAATCTCGCTGCGCGGGATCTTGCCGCCGTCGGCGCCGATCTGCGTGATCCGGAGCCGCTCGCGCGCGAGCTCGAGCGACGCCCGCGTGATCCCGACCTGGCGCTCGGCGAGCATCAGATCCCAGTACGCGGCGACCACGGTCTGCGTGGTCTGGATCGCGACCACGCGCTTCGCGAGGATGGCGACATCCCTCGACACCGTCGCGCGACGCTCGGCGGCTTCGTAGAGGTCGCGGCCGCGCCCGCGCAACAGCGGTTGCGTCAGCGCGATGGTGACGTTGTGGTTCCAGTTGCTCGCGCCGAACAGCGAATCCACCATCGGGTCGTCGAAGCTGGTGTCGCTGTAGTTCGTTGACGCGTTGAAGCTCAGCGTGCCGCCGCTCGGCAGCACGCGAAACACGCTCGCCGTGCCGTTGATGTTGATGTTGTTGTCGAGCGCCTGGCCGCCGAAGAAGCCGCCGGTCGACCGCTGCGCCTGGAGCTGGGCCTGGATCTGCCAGTCGTCGCGCGAGAACGTCTGCTGGATCCGCGCCTCGGCGATCTCGATGTCGAGCTTCGCGCCCGCGAGCCCGGGCGTGCGCGCGACCGCGCTCTTCAGGAGGTCCGGCAGCGATGTCGCACGTGCCGCACCTGCCCAGGTGCTCAGGTCATCCGGGTCGGTCGCCGGAGGCGGAGGCTGGCCGGGCGCACCGCCGGCCGGATCCGGCTGCGCGATCTTCCAGAAGTCGGCGTGGGTCTCCTCGACGGAAACCAGCAGCGCCGCGAGCACGAACACCAAACGTGCGAACCGCATTGGCGCGCGCAATATCGCATGCACGCCGCGGTTCGGCACGCATCAACGGGGTTCGTTCGCGGCCTTCATCAAAAACTCGTCGACCGCGTCCAACAGCGCGACGTTCCGTTCCTGGGAATACGCGGACAGCTTCGCCGCGCACGCGGGCACGCGCTCGAGGAAGCGCGGGATCACGGTCTCGTCCTCGAAGTTCGGTGTCCACATGCCGTAGCCCTCGAGCTCGAGGTAGCGCGCGTTGAGCATCTGCTCGAACTGATCTTCGAGCGGCGTCGACAGCATCGGCTTGTGCAGATAGACGGCCTCGCCCATCAGCGTGAAGCCGCCGGCGCCGATCACCGCGCGGCACGTCGCGAGGTCCTCGACGAACTGGGTCTCCGAGAACGGCCGGAACCGCAGGTTGCCCTCGACGACCTCCTCCTGGACCCGGCGCATGTTGTAGATCCGGCACTCGAGCCCGGTCTTTCGCAGCGCGGTCTCGAGCAGCTCGGAGCCCGATTGATAGACGAGCAGGTGATCGCCGGTCGCGCGCTTGGCATCGAGGATCTCGGGGCGCAGGATCGGCGGGAACAGATAGGTGTCGGGCTTGCGCGTGGGCGGGTGGAAGAACGTCGTGATGTAGTAGGCGTCGCAACCGGGCAGCTTGGCCTTGATGAACGCCTTCGTGATCTCGAAGGCCATCCGGTTGTCATCGACGATCGCCTCCGGCAGCTCGCAGCGATGGATGATCTGCATGTTGTCGATCGACAGTATCGGCAACCGGTGCAGCTTGGCGTACAGGTAGCTCCACGACTCGAAGTCGCTGATCACGACATCGGGCTCGAGGCGCTCGACCTGCGCGAAGTAGGCGGCGATGTTCGTGGGCACGCCGAGCATGCCCTTCAAGACGTTCGACCACAGCGTCTTGCCTTTGCGGACGCGGTTCTCCTCGAGAACCATGTGGAACCCGTGGATCTTCGACACGCCCTCGAAGCGCTTGCTGAGGAACTCGTACGCCTTGCCGGAGGCGATGATCTCGAGATCGTGATCGCGGGAGAGCAGGTGCTCGAGCACCACGCGCGATCGCATCGCGTGGCCCATCCCTTCGCCGGTCACACCATAGAGGACCTTCACGCGCGCATACTACGTCGGTGCGATACCGCGTGTGGTGTGAAACGCTGCCGTTCGAGCAGCTACCCGCCGCCGTGCCGTTGCTCGCGCGCTACCGGGTCGACCTGCTGCTCGCGGTGCGGCCGTGGCAGCTGGGCGAGATCGCCGAGGTCGTCCGCCGCGCGCGCGGGGAGGGCGTGTTCGTCGGGGTGTGGCCGATGCTCGCCGACGAGGACGGCCGGTGGGCGAACGCGCGATCGTGCGACAAGTACATCGCGTTCGTCGATCAGCTGCTCGCCGAGGTGCCGTTTGCCGACGAGCTGGCGATCGATCTCGAACCGCCGTTCTTCGAGCTCGAGCGCTTGATCCGGCTGCGTCCCACGAAGACCGCGGTCGGCGCAGGAGCGCTGTCGTATCGCGGCGCCCGCGACGATCTCGAGGTGGCGACCCGGCGGTGGCACGCGAGCATCCGCATCACGACGGCGATCATCCCGTTCCTCGCGTTCGAGCGCGGCGGCACCTGGATGCAGCGGTTTCTCGGCACGCCGGTCACCGAGCTCGACGTCGATCGCCACAGCGCGATGGCGTACACGTCGCTGTTCGAGGGCTGGTCGCGCGGGCTCGTCGATCGGCGGCGCGCGGAAGCGCTGTTCACGCGCTGCGCCGCGGCGGCGAAGCAGCGCTTCGGCGCGCGGGCGGCGCTGTCGCTCGGCTGCGTCGGCGCCGGTGCGTTCGGCAGCGAGCCGGCGTATCGCGGACCGAGCGAGCTGGCGCGTGATGTCGCGCTCGCGCGCGCGGCGACGATCGACGAGCTCGCGCTGTTCGATCTCGGCGGCGTGATGCGACGCCCGCCCGCCGAGGCCTGGCTCGAGGCGCTCTCGGGGTAGCATCGCGGCATGCAATCGGCCCTTCGCACCGCCGCTGCCGGGCTGATCGGCAACGTCCTCGAGTGGTTCGACTACGCGGTCTACGGCTACTTCTCGAAGGAGATCGGCTCGCAGTTCTTCCCCGAGTCGATGGACCCGACCGACAAGGACCTGCTGACGTTCGCGGTGTTCTGGGTCGGCTTCGCGGCGCGCCCCGCGGGCGGCATCGTGCTCGGCATGATCGGCGATCGGATCGGTCGCCGCGCACTGCTCACCGTGTCGATCGCGATGATGGGCGTGGCGACGCTGGTCATCGGCTGCCTGCCGACCTACGACACGCTCGGCATCGCCGCCCCGATCCTGCTCGCGCTGATGCGCATCGTGCAGGGCTTCTCGCTCGGCGGCGAGTTCACCGGCTCGATGGTCTACACGACGGAGCTCGCCTCGCCGCTGATGCGCGGCATCATCTCGAGCTCGACCGCGGCCGGCACCACGCTCGGCTTCATCCTCGGCTCGGGGACCGCGTGGCTGGTCAATCGCACGCTCGGTCACGAGGTCGCCGCCGACTGGGGCTGGCGGATCCCGTTCATCGCCAGCCTGTCGCTGGTGGTCATCGGCTACTTCCTGCGCCGTGGCATCGAGGAGCCGCCGCAGGCGGCGAAGGCGGCCGAGGAGCGCGCGCCGATCCTGCAGTCGCTGCTCGCCGACTGGAAGCCGATCCTGCAGACGTTCGGCATCGTCGCGATGACCAACGCGGCGTACTACCTCGCGTTCACGTTCGCGGTCGAGAAGCGCAAGGGCGAGGACACCGACTTCCAGCTGGTCAACACGATCAGTCTGTTCGTCGTGCTGGTCGGCAAGGTGTTCGGCGGCTGGCTGTCGGATCGCGTCGGCCGGCGCCGGCTGATGATCATGCTGACCATCTTGCTGATGGCGGTGCTCTACGTCGGCCTCGACATGATGATGTACGGCGACCCGACGCGGTTCTTCGCCGGCCAGGTGATGCTCGGCTTGCCGCTCGCGATGGCGCTCGGCCTCCAGGGCGCGATGATCGTCGAGATCTTCCCGCTGCGAACGCGCGTGACGTCGATGAGCTTCGCGTATTCGATCACCCTGGCACTCGCCGGCGGGCTGGCGCCGTTCGCGGCGACCTGGATGATCGACGTCCTCGACATGCCGATGGCGCCGGTGTTCCTCGTCATCGGCTACGGCCTGATCGGCCTGCCGGTCATGATCGGGATGCGCGAGACCAACACCCGTCGTCTCGACGAATGAAGCTGACGCCGAGGAAGGCCGCGATCGCCGGTGCGCCACTCCGCTGGTGCGGCGACCGCTTGATCGTTCGCGAGGATGGCAACGGCGATCCGGTGTTCTGGCTCGTCGATCTGCGCGGCAAGCGACAGCCGTTCCCGAAGCAGACCAGCCCGCACGCCTGCGATGACCGCCGGATCCTGCTCGATGTCGCCGGCAAGCAGGCCGGCGGCGTGTGGAGCTGGAAGATCGCCAGCTGGGATCTGAAGACGCGCCTCACTCCATTCGCGACGTGCACGCCCGACGACAAGCTCGGTCACCTCGAGATTGCCGGCGAGCGCATCATCGGCACGGCGACGGAGCGTGGTCGGCACTCGATCGTCGAGCTCGCGAACAACGGCACGCGCGTGCGCGAGGTCGGCATCGGCACGGAGGTGCCGTTCCGGTTCGTCACGGCCAACGACCTCGCGGTGTGGTTCTATATCACCGGCAAGGGCGGCGTCGTCGATCTCGAGCGCGGGACGCACCGGCCGCTCGTCGGTGGTGCGGTGCGGATCGGCCGCCGTCACGACAAGGGCATCCGCGACGTCGCGCTGGCGAACGGTCACGTGCTCGCGACCTTCGGGACGCAGACGGCGCGGGTCTGGAAGCTGGCGACGAAGAAGCTGGTGCGAGGACCGTGGGAGCGCGAGTCGGTGGACGGTGCGTGCTGGCTCGGTGATCGCGTGTGCTGGTGGTCGCGTTCGACCTTCGCGTCAGCCCAGCTTTCGGGTCAGGTCGATCGGCGCGGCGCGCTGCCCGGTCGCGTCACGCCACTCGGCGATGGCGCTCACGTGGTGTGCTTCTCCGACGAGCGCACGCTCGAGATCTGGACGCTCGCCCGGCGCGTCGCGAGGTTTCGGGCCTCGTCCGCGATCCGTGGGTTCGCGGCCTCGCCGCGGTACCTCGCCGTCGGGCTCGATACCCAGCGCACGATCGTCCTCGAGCGCAGCTGATGGGAAGCCCGCTTCCCTTCGTCGGGGAAGGCCGCTTCCCGTTCGCGCGCGCAGATGCGCAAAGCCGCGCACATTTGCGCTGGTACACCTGCTGCACGAAGCCCATCCGAACCATCGGAAAGGCTTCAGATGACCAAGGTTTCGTTCGCAGTGATCACGCTCCTCTCGCTCGCCGGTCCCGCGCACGCAGATGACGACGACGGTTGGGAACCACCGGGCAAGTGGAGCCTGGCGGAGCGCGAGCAATGGCAGAAGCTGCGCGGCGAGGTGCTCGACTATCTGAAACTCGCCAACGAGCATTGCAACGCGCGGATCCGGATCGACTTCGACTACGAGTCGTTCCGCGGCCGGTTCAAGGACAACGAGAACTACGGTCTCGACGCCTACGGGCGCGGTCACGTGGTGGCGGCGATCTCCGCGGTCGACACGATCTGCAAGGACGGCGGCGACCGTCAGGCAAAGGCGGTCGCCAAGGGCGTCAAGCTGATCAAGATGGCGCACGGCAAGCGCAACGGAAAGGTGAGCTCGTCGATGTCGTACGCCAACGGCGCGGTGCTCTCGGTGATCGAGCCCGCAGGGCCGAACAACGCCGCCGGTTATCAGGAGGAGCTCGAGAAGTTCATCAAGAGCAAGATCTGACGTAGATCGAGCGCGCTACGATGGACCCGCCGGATGCCGCGCTTCGTGTGTGCCACTTGCGGGAGCGTCGCGGACATCGCGAGCCGGTGCGCGCGCGATGACCTCGATCGCACCGAGACCGATGACCCGCTCGTCGGCGACGAGATCGGCGGCTATCGCGTGGTCGCCGTGATCGGCGAGGGCGGGATGGGACGCGTCTACAAGGCGGTGGCACCGGCGATCGGTGCGCAGGTCGCGATCAAGGTGCTGTCGCATCGGCTCGCCGGGGTGCCCGAGCTCGCGGAGCGCTTCGTCGCCGAGGCGCGGACCGCGAACCTGGTGCGGCACGACGGGCTGGTCAACGTGATCGGCGCCGGCATCCTGCCCGACAAGCGGCCGTACCAGATCATGGAGATGCTGCACGGCGCGCCGCTCGCTCGCGTGCTCCAGCG
>JAEYYY010000404.1 GCA_023430775.1 Pseudomonadota bacterium | reverse complement strand
CGGCGAGGATCCCGAGCCGGGTACGCCGCCCGTCGCCCCGGCGACCTGACTCAAAGCCCTCGCCTCGCACGCCATCGTCGGGAGCCAGCCGGAGTAGAGTCGCCGGCGTGAAGCTACTGTTCATCGTCGATCCGCTCGACAAGCTCGGGCTCGCCGGAGACACGTCGTACGCGCTGATGCTCGAGGCCTGCGCGCGCGGCTGGGAGGTGTTCACGTGCCAGCTCGAGCACCTCGGCATGGAACACGACGATGCCGTCGCGACGGCGGTCCGCACGATGGTGGTCGAGGCCGACACGCCCGCCGAGGCATTCACCGTCGGTGACGCGCAGGAGCTCTCGCTCGACCAGTTCGACATCGTGCTGATGAGAAAGGACCCGCCGGTCGACGTCGCGTTCCTGCACGCGACGTGGATCCTCGAGCACGCGCGCGGCAAGACCTTGCTGGTGAACGATCCGCGCGGCCTGCGCGATCTCAACGAGCACCTCGCCGTGCTGCGGTTCCCTACGCTGACGCCGCCGACGATCGTGACCCGCGATGCCGCGAAGCTGCGCGCGTTCCAGAAGGATTGCGGCGGGGCGATCGTCGTCAAGCCGGTCGACGGCTACGGCGGGCTCGGCATCTTCGTCGTCCGCGACGGCGACATGAACGCGTCGTCGATCATCGAGACCGCGACCGGCGCGGGCACGCGGTGGACGATCGCGCAGAAGTACCTGCCGGATGCCGTGAAGGGCGACAAGCGGATCCTGCTCGCCGACGGCGAGTACATGGGCGCCGTGCTCCGGGTGCCGGCGGAAGCCGAGGCGCGCGGCAATCTCCACGTCGGTGGCCGCGCGGTGAAGACCGAGCTCGATGCGCGCGACAAGGAGATCATCGCGGCCGTCGCACCGGTGTTGAAGTCGTTCGGCCAGATCTTCGTCGGGCTGGACGTGATCGGCGGCTATCTGACCGAGCTCAACATCACGTCGCCGACCGGCGTCCGCCACATCGCGCGACTCGATCAGCGCAACGTCGCCGGGCCGATCCTCGAGCGGTTCGAGAAGCTAGCGCGAGAGCGCGCAGACTAGGTTGGTGCCGTCGTCGGCGCAGGCATCGCCGCGCCTGTCGCCGTCGAGGTCGCCGACGTAGAGGGCCTGATAGGTCGCGGCCGGCAGCGCGGCGAGCAGCGCGAGCGGACCGAAGCCGAAGCCCTGGCTGCGCGCACACGCGATCTGCGGACCGGTGCCGCGGTCGAAGATGCCGCACAGATCGGCGCGGCCATCGGCATCGACATCGACCATGTCTCCGAGATCGAGATCGGGCGGGAACGGATCGACGATGCCGGACAGCGAGTACGTCCACGGCACGCCATCGGTGGTGAGCGAGGCCAGCAGCCGCGTACCGCACGACACGTTGGTCGCGGTGCGAGAGCACCAGTCGGCGCGGCGATCGCCGTCGAGGTCGGCGGGCCACAGCGGCGCCGTCGGAGCGGGCCACGTCGACAGCGGAGCGGGGAGGTTGACCGGATCGTTCTTCGCGCAGACCACGCCGGTGGGCCCGACTCCGCAGATCTCCGCGCTGCCGTTGTTGTCGGAGTCGACCGCGGCGAGCGACCGATCGCTGGCGTTGGCCGGGCCGCTGCGCGCGAAGGCCGGCGACCAGCGCAGGGGTGCGAACTGCGGAGCGGGGGCGCAGAGGAGGCCGGCGGAGTCGCGACCGCAGGCGTCGAGCGTGCCGTCACCGTCGACATCGCCGAGCACCAGCGACTCGGGCTCGACGGCGAGCGGGCCGATGTCGGCGAGCGCGCCGAACTGCCCGGTGCCGTCGCCCGGCGCGCAGCGCAGCTTGTTGTTGATCACCGCGCACAGATCGCCGAAGCCGTCGCGATCGAGATCGCCCATCCGCACCGCACGGCCGATCGGCAGATTGGCGGGGCGCGCGCGGATCGTCGGATCCGGCGTCAGCTCCCAGATCGCCCTCGAGGTCGCGCCGCACGGTGCTGCATGCGGGCGTCCGCCGAGTACCGACACGCAGTACAGCGCGCCGCCTGGTCCGGCGGGCGGCGGCATGCCCGACCACAGGTGGCCCTCGTCGTCGAGGAAGAACCGGCGAGCCGGCGTGGGCTCGCACGACGGGCTGGTGAGGAGCTCGCCATTGCCCTGGAGGATCTCGATGCAGCTGTCGCCGGCGTGCAGCGTACCGTCGGGGTCGAGCCGCCAGCTCACCGCTCCAGGACACGCGACGATCTCGAGCTTGCCGGCGTCCGCGGGTTGCGCGCAGCCGACGCCGGCACCGAGCCGCAATTGCCCGGCGGCGAGCCGGAACGACGTGGCGTACCGGCGCCGCAGCGCGATGCTGTGCTCCTCGGTGAGCACCGGCGCGGGCTCACCGCACTCGGCGGTGCGCTCGGCGCAGGCATCGTAGAACGCGAGCACGCCGGCGCTGCGCTCGAACAGCGGATCGATCAGCGTGGCCGGATCGGCGCCGGTACCATCGGCGCGAAACGAGATCACATCCGGGCTCCGCTTGCCGGCTTCGATCTTCGCGGCCGCGACGGCGAGCAACGCGGCGGCACCGACGATCGCGTGATCCGCGTGCTCGATGCCGTGGACCCCGGCGAGATCGAGGGTGCGCACCGTCTGCGGTGCGGTCAGGTCGACGATCGCGGTGAGCACCGTGAGGATGTCGTCGCGCGTGTACGACGCGGTCAGATCACCGATGGAGATCGCGACCTCGAGCGTGCCGTCCCACAACCGCGCGATGCTGGTCGGATCGGTGCCCGCTCGGTCACCCTCGGGATAGCCGAGGAACACCAGCGACAGCCGCGCATCCCCGAGCCGGCAGTGCTCGACGAAGTGACCGGCGACGTCGAGCCAGCCGCATTGCCAGTCCTCGAACCCGGTCGCCGCGGTGTACGCGTGCATGATGCCGGCGTGGCGGCGATCCGCGTCGTCGCGCCCGTCGGTGACGTAGACGATGGTGGCGCCGCCGAGGCGCGTCTGCTCCAGCTGGTCGGGCTGGAAGTAGACGAGGTCGTCGTCGGAGTGCGCCACGATCGCGAGGTCGCGCGCGTGCAACAGCTCCTGGCCGACCGGCAGGGTGTTATCGCCGCACGACGCGACGATACCTACCCAGAGGGCCCAGCGACGCACCTCGGCAGTCTGCCGACCCGCGGTGGCCGGATCAAGCTGCGATTGGGTGGCGCAACCCGCCGGAGCCCTTGGGCATTCGACCGCCTTCGAGTAGGTTCCGCCAAGGCCAGTCTGTCGTGAAGCTCGC
This sequence comes from Pseudomonadota bacterium, assembly GCA_023430775.1. Classification (GTDB taxonomy): domain Bacteria; phylum Myxococcota_A; class Polyangia; order Haliangiales; family Haliangiaceae; genus JABFXX01. The sequence continues at coordinate 424 of JAEYYY010000404.1, read as the reverse complement.
CATCAACCTCGTCCTGTCGCTCGGGATGCTCGCCCTCTGCCTGTGGCTGGTGTGGCCGAGCAGCTCCGCGCCGCCGGGGCAGCTGTCGGAGATGCAGCAGATCGAGGCGGCGTTCGAGCGCCTGACGCTCGCCGATTTCGGCCCGTACCTCGCCGCGTACTTCGGCCTGATGCTGCTCCAGCACCTGTGCCGGTCGCTGCGCTGGAACTACCTGCTCGCGCCACTCGGCATCCGCGTGCCCACCGGCCCGCTGCTCGCGATCTCGAGCGTCGGCTTCATGGCGATCCTCGCGCTGCCGCTGCGCCTCGGCGAGTTCGTGCGTCCCGGCTTGCTGCGCCGGCGTGGCATCTCGGCGTCGGCCGCGCTCGGCACCGTCGCCGTCGAGCGCATCGTCGACGGCCTGATGATCTCGCTGTTCGTGTTC
>JAEYYY010000386.1 GCA_023430775.1 Pseudomonadota bacterium | reverse complement strand
GGTATTGACCTGCTCGAGGCCGACGTTCTCGGAGTCGACGCCGCCCTTGCCGAACTTGATCGGCTTTCCCGCGCGCACCGGCTGCGCAGTCGCGGGCTTGAGGCTCGCGTGCCACGCGCGCTCGATCGACGCCCACGGCATCGCCAGCGTCTCGGCGACGGCGCGGCGCGCGCTCTTGCCGTCCTTCTGTGCGGCGAGGATGTCGCGGATGCCCTTGAAGCCTACCTTGCCGTGGATCCAGCCGACCAGGTTATAGACCTCGGCGTACGCCAGCGCCGCGGCATCCTGGCTCGGCAGCTTCGCCATCGACGGGTGCATCTCGTCGAACGTGATCAGCCGCCCCTTCTTGAGCGCGGTCTGCAGCATCGACTGCTCGCTGTTCGTCAGCTGGACGACGGGCGCCTTGCGCCACCGCACCTGCTCGAACCGCGCGAGCCCTTCTTGTAGCCACACCGGCACGGTGTCCTGCGAGATCCGCGACACGATCAGGTGCGTGTACTCGTGGGCGAGCGTGTCCATCCACGGGTAGCCGAAGATCGTCGCGCGCGGCGACACCACCATCAGCTTGTTGTACTTGGACAGCGCGATCGTCCCGGTGGTCTCGATCTCCGCCTCGGTGAGCGGCGACAGCTTCGCGAGATCTGACGGCGCACCGAGCAGCTCGACGCGGATCGGATCGGTCGGCTTGAGCCCGAGATCCTCGCCGATCGCCTCCCATGCGGCATCGAGCACCTCGCCCGCGAGGATCGCGATCGTCGCATCGGGGCCCGGTGCGTGGCGGATCAGGAAGTGACCCTTGGGTGATTTGACGTCGACGAAGGTCTCGGTGACGCCGAGCGAGCTGCGGGCGAGCTTCTTGGTCGCACCGACGAGGCCGTCGACCGCGGTATCGGGAACCTTGTCGAGCAGCGCGAGCGCTTTCCCATATTCACCGCTCTGGAACAGCAGCTCGGCGCGCAACCACTTCACCTCGGGTGAATCGGGTGCGCGCTTCTCGAGATCGGCGAGCAGCGACCGGGCATCGTCGAGCCGAGCCGACTGGAGGAATCGCGCTGCCTTGATGACGTCGCCGGTCACCGTGCGATCGCGACGCGGCGCCGTCGGCGCGGCCGAGGCGGTGGCGGCGACCACGAGCAGCGCGGTGGTGAGGACGACTCGCAGGCTCGTCATTGCCTCAAATCCTCTTGGACTCGCAGGCTCGTCATTGTCTCAAATCCTCTTGGACTCGCAGGCTCGTCATTTGATCAGGTCCTCGTAGTAGCGCTTCAGCATGTCCTCGTAGCCCTGCGGCTTCTTGCCCTTCGCTCCCTCGAGCACGTCCTCGCGGAACCGATCCGGTGCCTTGTAGTTCTCGGCGCCCGGAATCTTCACCGGCTCGTCGCCGACCGCGCCTTCCTGCGCCTGGCGTGCTGCCTGCCTCGCGCGCTCGCGCGCCTTCGCGAGGGCGTCCGCCGCGGAGCGCGTGGCCTCGCGGGTGCCCGAGGGATCGCGCGCCTTCATCCGCTCGTCGGCCGACTGCATCTGCTGCACCGCCGAACCGAGCTTCTTCGCGAGCTCGGAGCCGGTGTCGCCGGGGAGATCGGGACCGAGTTGCTTCGAGCGATCGCCGAGCCGCTTCGTGCGCTCGCGGTTCATCGCTTCTCTCCGGCGCAACCGCTCCATCGCGCGCAGATCGTCGGGAGACATGATCTGATCGGGCCGCGGCGCGAGCCCCTGCAGCTCGGTGATCAGCTCCTTGGCGACCGGCACGGTCCGGCGCATGCCATCGAGCGCACGCGACGTGGCATCGGCCCACTTCGATTTCGGATCGTCCTCGATCGCCGCCTCGAGCTCGCCGACGATGGTGTCGAGGCTCTGCTTCGCCTGGTGCGCCATGCCGAGCGCCTCGGCGAGATCGCCGTCGCCCACCATGTGCTCGACATCGACCAGCCGGCGCTCGACGATATCGAGCTCCTCCTTCGCGAACGGCGTCAGCCCGGCCTCGTCGACGGCCTTGAGCTTGTTGCGGAGCTTCTCGACCAGCGCGCCGACCTTCTTGCCGGCCTCGCGGCGATGCTCCTTGGCAACCTCGTCGGCCTTCTGCGCATACGAATCGAAGATCCGGCTGGCCTCCGCCGCGATGTCGTCCTGATCCTTCGCGACATCGGCGAGCTCGTTCATGACCTCGTCGAGCTTGCGCTGCTCGTCGGAGAACTTGTCGCCGCGCAGGTCGGCGAGGGAGCCCTCGAGGGCGGAGGCGGATCGGTCGTGCTGCGCGCGACACGCCTCGAGCTTCTTCTGGGCCTCGGCCATCTGGTTCGCGCGCACCAGCTTGCGGACCTCCTCGATGCACGAGTTGCCCTGGTGCGCCTGCACCGCGTTGCGATTGACGTACTGATCCAGCACGTCCTCGGGCATGCCCTGGCGATGGCGCTCGAGCTCCGCGAACGCCTTCTCGAGCGCGCGCATCTCGCGCTCGATCTCGTCGAGCAGGCGCGGATCCTTGGTGCGCTGGTACTGCGCCATCAGATCGGCGAGCCGCTTCTGGTGCGAGGCGATCTCGTCCGACACGTCGAGGAGCCCCTCCAGGCGCTCGCGATCGAGCCAGTCGGCGAGCACGATGGTGTCGTCCTCGAGCTCGCCGATCATCTTCGGATCGAAGTCGCGGAACGCGCCGCGCACCGCGGGCTTGTTCTTCGGCCCCCACTTGCTCTCGAGCTGGGCGAGCTTCTCGATCCGATCGCGCATCGCCGCCAGCGCCTTGCGCATCGCGTCCGAGGCGTGCGGATCCTTCTCGAACGACGCTGCCACCGAGCCGAGCTCGACGACCACCTCGCGAACCTGGCGATTGAGCTCGTCGCGCACCGCCTGGTTGTCGTCGGGGTAGACCAGCCGCGCGGCGAGGTTCTTCAGGATCTTCTCGGCGACGCCTTGCTGGCGACCGAGCGTCTCCTCGTGGCGCTCGCGGGCGCTGACGACGCGCAGGTGGAACTCGCGCGAGCGACCGATGTTCGCCTCGCCGACGTTGTCGTTGTCCTTGGCCTCGATCCAGTAGCGAACCTCGCCACCGCTGGGCACCTGGATCTCGGCGATGTCCCACAGCAGCTTGCCCTGGGCGCGCGACGTCTTCAGCTCGCCGCCACGGTCGCCGAGCGGGATCACCTTCTTGCCGCGTTCCTTGACGCCTTCCCACACCAGCTCGATCGAGGTCAGGCCGAAGTCGTCCTCGATCGTGTACGCGAGCTCGACGCGGCGAAGGTTGGTGACATCGAGGGGCTCGGCGGGCGTCAGCAGCTGCACCGTCGGCGGTTGATCGGGCTCGGACTCGATGGTGCGCGCGACGGTCTCGATCGAGCGCACGCCGGAGGGCGAGGTCACCGCGAACCGGTAGCGGGCCGACTGCTCGATCACGAGCTTGGTCGATAGCTGGTCGCCGATCAGCGTCGCCGGCACCGTGCGCAGGTGCGTGCCGCTGTCGCTCTCGACGACGAGCTCGGCGGAGAAGGCCGGCACGAGCACGCGCGCCTGGAGCGAGACGGTGGTGCCGGGCAGCCCGCGAACATCGCCCGACGTCGACGGCAACCGCAGCGGCGCGCGGCGCGCATACGCCGGATATTCGAGGTTGGCCTCGAGGTCGCCGACGAGTGGCACCGCGGAGAGCTGCGCGCCATCGAACTGCGGCGGCGGCGGCGACACCAGATTTCGCCAGCCGCCGAGCACGATGCGCGGCGCGATCGCGATGACGAGCACGTTCATCGCCAGCGCGACGAGCGCCCACCGCTTGGCATGCTTGATCTCCTCGCCGGGCAACAGCTCGTGCGGCTTGACGTCCTCGAGGCGCTCGCTGGTCACCCGGATCAGCGCGTCGACGAGCGCGGGCGACGGCGCCCCGGCCGCGTGCTTCGGCGCACCGCCTCCGAGCTCCACCGACGACAGCAGATCCGACGCGATCGGCTTGTGGCGCTCGCCGACCCAGCGTGCGACCTCGCTATCGCTTGCCCACCTCCGGCGCGGTGCGACGACACCGAGCACGATCGCACCGGTGATCACCAGAGCCGCGGCCAGCACCGCGATACCGAGCAGCGCGAGCGCCGAGGTCCGGCTGTCACCGACGAGGCGGCCGAGGAGCGGGACGATGACCGCGAGGCCCGCGATCGAGGCCGCGGCGTACAGCGCAGCGCGCCGGGAATGGTGGCGGAGCAGCAGCGCGCGGACCCGCCCCAAGAACCCCGAGATCGATTTCTCTACGTGCGCCACGTGCGGAAGGTGCCCACGCGGGCTGATCGGGCCGTGCGGGTCCCCGAGCATAGCGCTATCGCGCTGTTCCGACACCCCGGAGGGCACTTGGGCTATAACCAGTGCCCCGGGAGGAGCGCCTTGAACACGTGAATAAGGGCGGGCAAAAACCGTCCAGTGCTCCACATGGACGGACCACGGCTGTCGACGACCACGAGCTGGTGCTCGCGGCTCGCAAAGGCGATCGCGACGCGTTCCGCACGCTGTTCGAGCGACACCACCGCCGTGCCTACGCCCTGGCCTTCGGCGTCCTCCGCCACCAGGACGACGCCCTCGACGTGGTTCAGGACGCTTTCATCAAGGCACACAGGTACTTAGACAAGTTCGAAGGCAACTCCTCGTTCTACACCTGGCTGTATCGGATCGTGATGAACCTGGCCATCGACCATCTTCGCAAGCATCGGCGGGTCAAGCCCGTCGAGCTCGACGAGACCAGGATCGAGGACGGCGATGGCGATGGCCTGTTGCCCAAGATTCTCGGGTCGAACCCGGGCCGGGCACTCCAGGACAAGGAGATCCGCATCCGGATCGACAAGGCCCTCGACGAGCTGTCGGAGAACCACCGCGCGGTCCTGGTGATGCGCGAGCTCGAGGGGATGTCCTACGAGGAGATGGCCGAGGCGATGGATTGCAGCAAGGGCACCATCATGTCGCGGCTGTTTCATGCGCGCCGCAACATGCAGAAGCGGTTGCTCGATCTGATAGAGCACCCATCCCGTGAACTGCTAGACGAGCTAGGCGTCAAGGATCCCGAAGATGACGCGCCCGAATCTGCGGCGAGAGGACGATCATGAGTGCGGCCAAGGACGATATCGAGCTGATGCAGCATGCAGACGGCGATGCCGATCTGCAGGCAAGGCTCGACAAGGATCCTGAAGCGCGAACCAAGGTCGAGTCGCTGCGCGGGATGTCCGAGCTGCTCCGCGGGCATCTCGAGATGTCGAGCGACGCGATCCCCGATCGCCGCTTCGAGGCGATGTGGCGCGAGGTGTCGCGCGAGATCGATGTCGAGCGACCGGTGGGCGTGTTCGCACGCATCCGCTCGTGGTTCGAGCGCCATCGCGGTCACGTGTTCACCGGGATGGCGAGCGCGGGGGCGGTGGCGGCGATCGCGATCATGCTGCACGGCGATGACCAGGAAGTTGCGGGTACCGGCAATGCGATCGACGTTCAGCCCGCGGCGTTGCGGCCGCCACCGGTGATCGAAGATCTCGAGACCCCGGGCGGGAACAGCACCGTGCTCAATATCGAAGACGATGAAGGCCACACCACGGTGATCGTGGTGACGCCAGCGGATACTGTGGAGGGCATATGAGACTCGCGCGTTCCCCGCATGCTCGCCGCTGCGCGACTGTGCTTCTCGCGCTGCTCGCCGCGGCATCACCTGCCATGGCCGACGATGTTCCGGCGATGCCGTTCAAGCCTCGGTTGGTCCAGCAGCAACCCGCGGTGGCGGTCACCTGTGAAGTGTTCGAGGTGTGGGCCAGCCACGGCAAGGGCAACGTCGACGGCGCGATCAACAAGCAGCTCGCGAAGCGGCTCGAGACGTCGCTCAAGCAGAACGACTTCAAGCTGCAATCGAGCAACCAGGCCGCGCTCGCGCCGAAGAAGGCGCAGTCGATCAAGCTGGCCAAGGGCAGCGCCACGATCACGCTGATCGAGACCGTCAACAAGACGCAGGCGCGCATGCAGGTCGACTTCAATGCGGTGAAGGGCAACTCGAAACAGACGGTGCTCGTCGCGGCGGGCGACTACGTGATTATCGGAGTCAATCAGTCGGGCGACGCCAAGGCCGATGCCCACGTGCTCGCTGTAGGCGGTTGCAAGTAAACGGAATCTTAGTTCCGGTCCGAACGAATTCTCGTCGAGACCCAGTCGTTGTATGACCGGTCTCAGATGCAGTCCGCCGCTGTACCTCCGCCCCGTCGCGCGCTGACGCGTGCCGCGACCCGCGGGGGGACGCGCATGCGCCGCAGCCGCAAGCGCTGGCTGATCCCGGTGATCGGTGTCGGCGTGTTGTGTGTCGGCGTCGTGATCGGACTGCTCGTGATCTACCCGCGCGTCGGTGCCAGCAAGGTGCGCGAGAAGGTCACCGAGAAGCTGACCGCGAAGCTCGGTCGCGACATCACGATGGGCACCGTCGAGGTGTCGATCGGACGTGCGGTGATCCGCGATCTCGAGATCCGCGGCCCCAACGACGGCGAGCTGCCGCTGGTCCACGTCAACAAGATCGAGGTCACGTTCGATGGCCTGGCGTCGTTGATCGGCAGGATCCGGCTCGACACCGCCACGCTCGACGGCGTGCTCGTCCACATGCGGCGCCACAAGGATGGTCGCGACAACGTGCGCGACGTCATCGATCGGCTGCAGGCCCAGAAGGGTGGTGGCGGCTCGGGGGATAGCTCGCTGCCGACCTCGATCACGATGCTGCACGGCAAGCTGGTGGTCGACGATGCGGTCGCCGGCGCGACGCTGCTGATGCAGGACGGCGATGCGACGTGGAAGCCGGGCGAGCTGATCGCTCACATGCGCGACGTCACCGCGACCACGATCGCCGCGCCCAAGGCCTCCGCGGCCAAGCTCGACATCCACAAGGTCAGTGGCGAGCCGCCGAAGCTGACGATCGAAGGCGGCGAGGTCGCGCTGTGGCCGCGGCTCGCGCTGTCGAGCATCAAGGGCACCGTGTCCGCCGATCCGAAGAGCCCGCGGATCTTCACGATCGATCTGCAGGGCGGTTACGGCGGCGTCGCCAACCTGTGGACCGCGAAGGGCCCGCTCGATACGAAATCGCTCACCGCTTCCATCGAGCTGGAGGCGCAGAAGTTCCAGCTCGATCGGCTGGCGCCGATCCTCGCGAAGTCGCCGGTGGTCGATTACGCGAACACCTCGGTCGATACCAAGATCAAGCTGTCGTTCGATCGCAGCGGCGCGAAGTTCGACGGCCAGTTTCACCTGCGCGGCCTGAACGTCGGGCATCCGATGCTCGCGGATAAAGAGGTGCACGACCTCGACCTGTCGGGCGTGATCGCCGGCGGCTACGATCGCGCGGCGCAGAAGGTCGAGCTGACGCGCGGCGACTTCGTGACCCGCAACGTGCCGTTCTCGGTCACCGGCTCGGCGACCAAGAGCGGCCCCCAACCGGACGAAGTCGCCACCGCGCCGGCCGGACGATCCAACCGCGGGCCCGGTGGGGTTCAGCTGATCGACATGCGGTTCGTCATCCCGCCGGTCGAGTGCCAGAAGGTGCTCGACGCGATCCCCGTCGAGATGGCGCCGTACATGGCGGGCTACAAGCTGCGCGGCACCTTCGATGTCGACGTCAAGGTCGGCATCGACTGGGAGCACCTCGACGAGACCGTGCTCGGCGGTCATGTCGGCATCCGCCAGTGCAAGGTGACGAGCGAGCCGGCGGACTCACCGAAGCGGCTACAGAAGGAGTTCGAGCACTACGTCGAGATCGAGAAGGGCAAGTGGCACTCGTTCATCGTCGGCGAATCGAACGAAGACTTCGTGCTGTTCGAGGACATCTCGCCGTACCTCGTCAAGTCGATCATGTCGACCGAGGACTCGGCGTTCTACCACCATCGCGGGTTCATCACCTCCGAGTTCCGCACCGCGCTGGTCAACGATCTGAAGGCGCGCGCGTTCAAGTACGGCGCGTCGTCGATCACGATGCAGATGGTCAAGAACGTCCTCCTCTATCGAGAGAAGACGCTGGCGCGAAAGCTCCAGGAGCTGTTCCTGACCTGGCACGTCGAGAACACGCTGAAGAAGGATCGGATCCTCGAGATCTACTTCAACGTCATCGAGTACGGTCCCGGCCTCTACGGCATCGGGCCGGCGGCGCAGCACTTCTTCGGCAAGCCGGCCAAGGAGCTGAACCCCGTCGAGGCCGCGTTCTTCTCGACGATCCTGCCGTCGCCGAAGGAGCGCTACAAGCAGTACTGCAACGGCACGCTGACCAAGTGGACCAACGACAAGATCAAGCGAATCCTCGACATCATGCTCAAGCGTGATCGGCTGACCCAGGAGGAGTACGACAAGGCGATCGCCACGCCGCTGATCTTCGCGAAGGACGGGCTCGAGACCGAGCAAGAGTGCCTGAAGCGCACCAACAACATCATCAAGAAGGCGCGCTCGACCAACCCGATGAAGCGCTGATTTGCCACGGTCGCGGGCGCGGCGACCGTGCTATGGGTTGCGCGTGCTCGTGCCGTTGCGCCGCTTCGTGATCGCGATCGTCTTGCTCGGGCTCGCCGCGCCCGCGAGCGCCGACTCGGGATCCGAGCCAGTACCGACGGCGGGCTCCAACGAGGTGGTCGAGCCGAAGCGCCACGTCGACCCGACGCAGATCATGCGCGAGCGCCAGGCGATCGAGCAGGCCGGTGGTGGCGGGCGCTCCGGGTTCTGGACCTCGCGTCAGCCGGCGAAGGGCGGCGCCTATCGCTGGCGATTGCTCGGCATCGGCCTCGGCCTGATCGTCCTCACCGGCGGCGCCATCGTGTACCTGATCCGCCGCGCCAACCGCTCGAACAAGTCGCGACCCGATCACTGGGCATCGCGGCGACCGCCGGAGAAGCCACGGTCCGAGACCGACGAGGTGAAGCCCGACGCAGCGAAGCCGCCCGACGACCGCGCGCAGCCGTAACTCGGGTCTCCCCTCCAGGCCCGCGGAATCAGAAGCGTCCTGGACCGAAACGGCAAATCGGTCGAAAACATGCGCGCGCTGGCCGGCGACGCGACGATCGCTGCCATGCGGATCGCGCTCGCCCTCGTGCTCGTCTCGGCCACCTCGCATGCCGACGTCATCGTCGGTGGAGCCGTGGGCGCAGGCGGGCAAGGCACGGCGGCGTACAGCGCGCTCGAGCTGCGGTTCGATGGCGCCTCCGAGCACACGCGGTTCGGGCTCGGCGGTCGCGCGGTGTGGCTCGATGGTGACTTCCGAGCAGAGGACTGGGACGGCTGGCGAGCGGTGCGCGTGCTGCGCCTGTTCGAGGCGAGCAAGTCGGGCGACACCCAGCTCGCGATCGCCGCCGGTGGGCTCGCGCCGGCACAGCTCGGTCACGTCGCCGATGGCTACCGCGCGACGCTCGTCGATCGGCCGCGCACCGGCGTTCGTGGCTCCGCGATCACCAAGGCGGTCGCGCTCGGCCTCGAGATCGATGACGTCGTCGAGCCGCATCTGATCGGCGGCGCGCTCGAGGTCGGGGTCGGCGAGCAATGGATCGGATGTGCCTCGGCGGCGATCGATCCGGGCGACGACATGGAGCGCGCGATCGGTGCGGTCGAGGTCTGCGGCGCGCGGCGCTGGGCACGCGAGGGTGCGCGGTTGGATGCCGGCGGTGGTCTCGTCGGCGAGCGGCTCTCCGATGGCAGGGGGCTCTCCGCCCTCGGCTTCGTGCGCGGCGCGTTCGATGCGCGCGGTGCACGGTGGACGGGTGAAGCAGAGGTCCGCGCCGGTGGCGGCAGCGTCGGCGGCCTGTTCGGTCCGCTGCACCGGCTCGAGGAGCACGCGGATGACCGCGGCGTCGGTGCGGCGATCTCGTTCGGGGTCAGCGGTGCGCGCGGCTGGACCCGAGCGTTCGCGCGGTATCGCGCGGCCGGGCCGATCGCGGGTGTGACGGTCGGCGCGCCGGCTGGGAAGTGGTTCCAGATCGCGGGCTGGATCGCGGCGAGCGATCGAGACCGGGCAGGTGCAACCGAGCTGCGCGTCACCTGGGCAAAACGCCTCACCAGCGTTCTCGAGCTCGCGCGCATGCACGACGTCGATGCGATGCAACCGGCGCCGGTGTGGAGTGCGATGGCGTGGTTCGCGATACAACAGGAGGTTGGGAGGCACCAGTGAACCAGTACGTGAAGACTTTGATCCCGATGGCCATCGCACTCGCGGCGAGCACCGCAAGCGCGCAGCCCACCAAGCCGGGCACCAAGCCGGCGCTGACGGCCGAGCAGTACGAGAAGCTGATCCTCGGCCTCGCCGACTGCAAGCTCAACGGCTACGACATCGACAGCAAGTGCGCCGGCATCAAGGCGCTGCAGGATGCGCAGCGCGAGACCACCACGCCGGTCAAGGACATGATGGGCCTCAACCAGAAGCTGGGGGAGAAGTTCCTCTCGCACGCGTCGCCCGCGATTCGCGTCAAGGCGGCGCAGCTGATGGGCGGGCTGATGGGAACCGCCACCACCGGTCAGGATGCGATCGTCGCCGCGGCGGCGAAGGAGAAGGACAACCAGGTCCTCCAGGCGTTCATCCGCACCGTGTGGAACGACGGCGCGAAGAATCCGAAGGTGGCGAAGTTCCTGCTCCAGATGACCGACCACGCGGACAAGGACGTCCGCTTGCAAGCCGTCTACGCGCTGTCGTCGAGCTGGAATCGCGAGATGAAGGGCGGCGCCGAGAAGCTGGCGAAGGTCGCGCAGGCCGACAAGGAGGCGAAGGTTCGCGCGGCGGCGTGTGAATACGGCGGCAAGCTCGGCAACAAGGCGATGCTCGCCGTGCTCGACAAGCTCACGAGCAAGCCCGACGACAAGGACATCTACTCGTCGTGCATGAAGGGCATCGTCGCGATGTTCTTCCAGTACCCGTTCTTCGAGACGACGAGCCAGGAGGCCTACAAGCTGTTCCTCAAGCGTCTCAACGCGACGCCGCGCAGCGCCGATGCGCCGCCGTGGACGGTGATGGGCGAGTTCGCGAAGTACGGCGACGCCAAGAACGAGAAGCTGGCGGCGTGGAAGAAGAAGGCGCCGTGGTTCAAGGATGCCGAGATGCGCAAGGCGCTATCGGCCGTGGTCGCCGACAAGAAGACCAACTGGATGGCGCGCACCGGTGCGATCGAGTCGCTGATCGCGCTCGGCGCGACGAAGGCCGACTTCGAGGCCCTCAAGAAGGGCTACGACGAGAAGAACTTCGACGACAAGAACGTGCTGAAGAAGCTCGACGAAGCGATCGGCAAGGCAAAGTAGTCAGAGTCCAAACCGCGCCAGCAACGCGCGGATGATCTTGGTCGGCCGGAACCGCGCGTCGACCCAGTCATCGATGTCGGCGACGCCGGTGAGGCGTGCGATGCGACGGAGCAAGGCGGCGGCACGCGCGCCGGTCTTGATGCCGAGCAGCTGGAACAGGTGGCGACGGTTGCGCGCGTAGAGCCAGGCGTCGATCGACTTCATCGCGCCGAGCAAGCCCGCGGGCTCGACGAGCGGCCAGATCTCCGACTTGCCGGCGCTCGATCCACTGCGCTCGAGGATCGCGTTGACCGCACGGCGCGCGGCCTCGTTCGCACCTTCCATCGACGCCAGGTTGGTGTGCGTCTTGACGTAGTCGCTGGCGAGCACGAGGTTCGGGATCGCCGTGCCCGCATCGGGTCGCACGTGCCACGAGCCGGGCGGATGCACGAGCAGGCGCGAGCTGTTCACCGGCGGTAAGCCGCCGCTGTAATCGAGATCGGTGTCGAGGTGCCAGCTGTGCTTGAGATCGTCGGTCAGCACCTGGCCGCCCTCGCCGGCGCCGTTGAGCGCGGCCTTCATCTGGTACCAGACCTCGTCGGCGATCTCGTCGGGCGTGCACTGCTTCGCCGTCTTCGGGATCAGCTTGCCGGGCGAATTCCAGTCGCTGATGTCGACGGAGATCACGCCGCCGACGTTGCCGTCGCCGAACGTCCGCCGGAACAAGCCGAGGTCGCGCCAGAACTGCGCCTGGCTGATCGCGGTCAGCGCCCACGGCGAGTCGGGCAGGAACAGATGGCCGCGCACCAGCGGCACGTCCTCGTAGAGGAAGTACTGGATGCCGACCATCCACGCGGCGAGGTCATCCGCGTTCTCGTTGCGCAGTCGCTCGAGGCCGGCATCGAGGGCGCCGATCTGCGGCGTGATCAGGCTCATCGCCACGTCGAGGGGCACCGCGAGCACGTAGTAGTCGGCCGTCACCGTGGCACCGCCGGCGAACGTCACGCTGGCGATCTTGCCGCCGGCGACGTTCAGGCTCGTGCAGGTCTCGCCGAGGTGCAGCCCGACACCTTTGGTGGCGAGGTGCGCGATCCACGGATCGATCCACATCTGGGTGGTCGGTCCGCCCATCGTGCGATCGGTGTGGCCGGCAGAGGCGCCGAAGTCCATCAGCAGCTGCAGCGTGATCGATCCGATGGTCCGCGCGCTGCCGCGCTCGGGATCCATCGCGACCATCATGCGCGGGATGCCGCGCTGCTGGCGCTGGAACTTCTCGCTGTAGGTCGCCGCGTCGAGGAACTCCCACCAGGAGATCTGCTCGTACTCGCCGAGCCGCCGCTCGTCGCAGCTGGTCGCGAACTCGAGGAGCTTCGCGGTGTACACGCTGACGTCCTCGGGATCGAAGTCGAGCTCCTGGAAGAACAGCTCGAGCGCCTCGAGGATGTTGTACGGCTTGTCGAGCTGCTTGCGGTTGAACCGGTACCACGTGAAGTCGTCGATCAGCGCGATCGCGGCCTCGCTGGTCGGCTGCAGGTGATCGACGACGAAGCCGGCGCCGTCGGAAATCTTCGCCATCGTGTCGATGACGTGCTTGTAGAACCGCGGATAGAACCGGAAGCCGTGCTCGCCGGGCAGTGGCTGCTTGCCCGGCGGTGCGCTGCCGTGCGGCTGCGAGCGCGCCTTGCCGCCCCAGTCGGGCCGCGATTCATAAACGTCGACGGTGAAACCGCGGTCGACGAGCTCGTGTGCGGCCGTGAGTCCACCGACTCCGCCGCCGATCACCACCACGTGAGGCATCGCGCGAGAGGATTGGCGAGCCGTGACCCGGAGGCAAGTGTTTGCCGCGGGATCAGCTGCGTTGTTGCTTCACGAGCCAGTCGAGGATCTGGCCGGCCTTCTTCGGCGTCAGCGCGCGCTCCTCGTCGTCGTGGTCGCCCTTCTTGAGCAGGTCCCAGCGGACCTTCGCGCGGCAGCCTTCGAGGAAGTTGCGGACCAGTTTCTGTGTCGAGTGGTACTGGTTGAGCTCGCCGACGAGGAAGTACGTCGGCGGCGTCGGCTTCAAGCACCGACCATCGCTCGGACCCATCGCGCCGGCATGGAACACCAGGCCGGCGAAGCCTGCCCAGGTGCGGATGCGCTGGCCGATGAACGAGGCGCCACCGGAGAAGCCGGCGAGATAGACCTTCGAGCGATCGAGCTTGACCTCGCGGCCCAGCTTGTCGATCTGCTCGACCACCCACTTCGCGTCGCCGTCCCACATGTACCAGATGGCGTCCTTGCACCCGAGCTCCTCGGGGCACTGGAGGGCGAGCACACCCATCCCGCGCTCGAGCGCGGCCTCGCGCCACCGCGAAGCCCAGGTCGTGGCCTTGCCGCGATCGCCGTGAAGGACGACGAGCAGCGGAATCGGCTCCGCGGTGTCGGCGGGCAGGGCGAGCGTGCAGCCATCGCACGGCGGCCACACCTCGGCCCTCGCCGGCGGTGCGGCGATGAGGAGTCCGATCAGGACAAGCCAGATCCTCATCTCTCCATTGTAGAGAAACCGGTGGGGAGAAAGGAGACCCAATGTCCGTGCGGATCCGCACGCCTCCGGATTCCTGTACGTTGCGCGGATGCTGGTCTTCTCGGCCTTCCGCCTCGATGTCGACGAGGGGCACTTATGGAAGGGCGACAAGGCGCTGACCCTGCGGCGGAAGCCGTTCGCGATCCTGGCGTATCTCGCGGCGAACCCTCGGCGCCTGGTCACCCACGAGGAGATCATGCAGCACGTGTGGGGCGGGGCGGCGGTCAGCGATAGCGCGGTGCGGACGCACCTCCACGAGCTGCGGCAGGTGCTCGGCGAAGGCGTGATCGAGACCGTGATCGGCCGTGGCTATCGCTTCACGGTGCAGCCGACCACGGGTGTCGAGGTCGAGGTCGCACCGGCGATGGACGACGAGATCGTGGTCGGGCGCGATCAGGAGCTGGCCGTGCTGCAGGCGGCGCTCGAGCGCGCGACCGCCGGTCATCGCCAGCTGTGCTTCGTGACCGGCGAGCCCGGCATCGGCAAGTCGACGCTGGTCGACGCGTTCGCGCGTAGCCTCGAGGGCAGGGCCGATGTCACGGTGGTGCGCGGCCAGTCGGTGGAGCAGCGCTCGACGCCCGAGGCGTTTCTGCCGGTGATCGAGGTGCTCGCACAGCTGCGGCGATCGGCGATCGGCGAGATGGCGCTGGCCTCGTTGATCCGGTTCGCGCCGACGTTCCTCGCGCAGCTTCCCACGCTGATTCCGGACTCCGCCCTCGACGAGGTCAACCGGCGGGCGCGTCCCAGCAACGATTCGCGCAGCGTCCGCGAGCTGCTCGAGGCGCTCGAGGCGATCAGCACGAACCACACGATCGTGGTGGTGCTCGAGGATCTGCAATGGAGCGACGTCGCCACGATCGATCTGCTGTCAGCGCTCGGCCAGCGCCGCGAACGCGCGCGGTTGCTGGTGATCGGCACCTCGCGCCGCGCCGAGGCGCAGACCGTGGGTCATCCGCTCAATCACGTGCTCCGCACGCTGGTCGCGCGTGCAGGTGCGATCGCGATTCCCGTCGAGCGCATCGCCGACACCGATATCGGAGCGTTCCTCGACCGGCGGTTTCCGGGCCACGCGTTTCCGGCCGCGCTGATCGCGGCCATCGATCGGATCACCGGCGGCACTCCGCTGTTCGTGGTGTCGTTCGTCGAGGATCTGGTCGGCCGCGGCATGCTGGTCGAGCGCGACGGCCACTGGCAGCTGACGATGTCGATCGAGGAGGTCGCGGCGCACCGCCCGGACAGCGTGCGCCAGCTGATCGATATCCAGCTCGATCGCCTCACCCCCGAGGAGCAACGGCTGCTCGAGGCAGCCAGTGCCGTCGGCATCGAGTTCTCGACGGCGACGCTCGCCGCGGCGCTCGATGCCTCGCTCGAGAGCGTCGACGAGCTGTGCGATTCGCTGGCGCGGCGCTCGCTGTTCCTCCGCCGCGTCGGCGTCGAGGAGTGGCCGGACGGCACGTTCGGATCGCGCTACGGCGTGACGCACGGGCTGGTTCACGAGCTCAACCTCGAGCGCGGCTCGCCGACGCGCCGCCAGCGCTGGCATCTCCAGATCGCGTCGCGCCTCGAGGCGGCCTACGGCGAGCGCGTCAGCGAGATCGCGCACTCGCTCGCGATCCACTTCGATAGCGCCGGTGCGCTCGCACGCGCCGTGCACTTCTACAAGATCGCCGCCGCACGCAGCACCCTGCGCTTCGCGAGTCGCGATGCGCTCGCGCTGTTCGAGCGTGCTCATGCGCTGGTCCACAGGATGCCACCCTCGCTGGATCGCGATCTGATCGAGCTCGATCTCCTCGAGGGCAAGACACAGTCGGTGATCCGCAACACCGCTCACGCGGTCCGCGCGCCGCTCGAGATCTTCGAGCAGATGCTGGCGATCGCGCGGCGGCTCGGCGATCTCGACCGCGTCGCCACCACGCTCGCCAACTTTCGCGTCCGCCTGGTGACACTCGCGGAATACGACCGCGCCACCGAGCTGGCGGCCCAGCTCGAGGCGATCGCCGAGACCCAACCCCTGCCTCCGGCCGCAGTTGCCCTCGACACCATGGGGCGCGTGCTCGACGTGACCTGGCGCGGTGACCTCGAGCGCGCGAGAGACATGGTCGAGCGCGAGACCAGCGACTGGAGTCCGCCGACGATGGTCCCGGGCATGATCGGCCCTTCCGATGCGAAGGCGATCTTCATGGTGCAGCTCTCGATCGTGTACTGGCTGCTCGGGCGGCCGCGCGATGCGCAGCGCGCGATCGGTCGCGTGATCGAGCGTGCGAGCAACAGCGGCGATCCGTACATCCTCGGTCACGCCCAGGTCAGTCGCGCTCGCCTGCTGTGGCTCGACGGCGCATCGGCGGCCGAGATCCGCGAGGTCGCCCGCGGCGGTCTGGCGATTCCCGGTGCCGAGGTCTGGCACCCGCAGTGCACGCTGCTCGTCGGCCTCGCCGACAGCTACGAGCGGGCGCTGTCCGCGGCGGAGCTCGACGAGCAGTTCGAGATCTTCCGTGGTCGCAGCAGCGAGTTTCCGATGGGCACGACGTACATGGGGTTACTGCTCGCGACCACCGCGGCCCGCTCGGGCGACACCGAGCGCGCGCGGCTCCTCCTCGACGAGCTGCTCGCGTTCGCGCGCAGGACGGGCGAGCGCATCGTCGAGCCCGAGCTGGTGCGCGCCCGCGGCGACTTGCTCCCCGATGCCGAGAGCAGGGCAGCGGCGTTTCGCGAGGCGATCGAGATCGCGAGCGCGCAACGATCGCGCTCGTTCCAGCTGCGCGCCGCGCTCGCCCTGGCGGCCCTGTGGCGCGACGACCGGCGGCTGTCGGATGCGCTGCAGCTGGTCCGCGAGGCGATGGCTCACATCGCGGATGACACCCACGATCTCGCGGCGGCGCGCCGGCTCGTCTAGCGAGCGACGGCGCCGGCGGTGTTCCACGTCACCGCGGACGCGAGCTGGCCGGCGGGTGGCGT
>JAEYYY010000379.1 GCA_023430775.1 Pseudomonadota bacterium | reverse complement strand
CCCGATGGCAGCGTCGTCGTCCGGATCGTCGATCAGTGCCCGGGCTGCGCGAAGGGCGATGTCGACCTCAGCCGCGAGGCATTCGCGATGATCGCGCCGCTCTCTGCGGGTCGGGTGGACATCACGTGGCGCGAGGTGCCGTGCGCTGTCTCGGGGCCGATCGGGTATCACTTCCAGGACGGCGCCAACGCGTTCTACACGGCGATCCAGGTCCGCAACCATCGCTATCCGATCGCGAAGCTCGAGGCGGAGGTCGACGGCGCGTATGTCGAGATCGAGCGGCTCGAGTACAACTACTTCGTCGAGGCGGACGGGCTCGGCGACGGGCCGTACGCGTTGCGGGTGACGGACACGCGCGGGCATGTCGTCGAGGATCTGGGCGTGGAGCTCGGTGATGATGTGACACGAGTGGGGACAGCACAGTTCCCGCTCTGTCCCTGATCAGCTACGCAGCTGCAGATAGCGCGGCAACAGGTCGCTCTGGCCGAGCGCATCTTCGAGCTCGCGAAGCGTGGACTCGATGCGCGAGGGCGGCCACCAGCGCCTCGACGCCGTCCTCGGATTCGAGATCGATCGTCAGGTCGAGATCGGCGGTCGCTCGCGGGAAGCCGTGCAGGTTCACGGCCTGCGCACCGAACACGTACCAGCGTAACCGGCGTGCCGCTGCGAGCTTAGCGAACGCGACGAGCGCGTCCTCGAGAGGCTGGCGAGCGACGGTGCGAGGCTTTGCTCGCGGCCGCCGCGCGGGCGAGCGTCTCCGCGACGCGGCGGTGCGTTTCGAGGTCTTCTTCACGGTCATCCTTCGAAGGCCAATCAGGGTCGATCGACAGCATCCATGTTCGGAGCTGTTCGGTCACACGAATCGCCTCGGCGAGGCCACCGTGATTCAACCGGTCGCGCCAGTACGCGCGCTTGCTGTCTCTTGCTGCAGACCAGTCTCGCGCGAGATACCCTCGCACCGAGTCTCTCGTGATCGCGCGAGACATGTAGCGAGTATGCCAGGTGTCAGGTCCGGCGCGTTCGCTTGAGCGCCGACGCGGGCGTATCGCCATTCCGCACCGCATCCACGAGCACCTGGACCATCCACGCGATCGCGGTCTCTGCGGCAGCTGGCTCGAGCCTGTGCCGATCGAGAAGCGCCAGCGCAGTCTCGGGCGCCAGCAGCGACGCGAGCCCGGCACTCACCAGCTTCGCGGTGCTCGCGTCACACTGTTTTGCGATCGCCCGCGTGATCGCCTGATCGCGCGCCTTGCGCGTCCGGTTCAGCATCACCTCGACCCGCAGCCGCGCCGGATCCGCGAGCATCTGGTACGCGGACCGTGCAGCGTGAGCCGGAAGATCACCGAGAGAGCTCGGGTTCGGTTCGGCCGGCGATGCCGCATCGAGCTGCGCCGCGATCGCCGCGAGCTGCGACGCGCGATCGGGAAAGTGGTGATAGACCGTGCGCACCGCCACGCCGGCACGGTCGGCGACCCGCGGGAGCGACAGCTCGCTGCCGGTCTCGTGCGAGTGGGCGAGCTCGGCGACCAGGGCGTTGACGATGCCGGCGCGCGTGGTCGCCGCCTGGCGAGCGCGGAGATCGTTCCGGTAACTGCGGCTGGTCCGACGGGGATTCGCCATGCAGTCATCTGACATTCATTGCAGTCGTAGTGCAACCACGTTTCCAGCTTCCGTTTTGACTCCGGGTGGATAGACTGCGCTGTCTCGTGCTGTCTGACTCGGCGTCCGATACCAGCGACCAGTTTCCGGTGACCGCGGCCCACCTGCGGGCGATCGCGGGCTCGCTCTATTACCGGGGCGAAGCGTACTGGCGCGAGGGTCGCGTGGTGTCGTGCACGCGAGACGGCCGCACGCTCGAGGGTGAGGTCGACGGCTCGCAGCGCTATCGCGTCAAGGTGATCGCCACGCCGATGGACGGCATGGTGACGAGCTGCTCGTGCCCCGTCGGCTTCTTGTGCAAGCACGCCGTCGCTCTGGTGCTGGCGCATCTCGGCGAGCGCGCGAAGCTGCCGGCACCGGAGCGGATCGAGGGTGCCTTCACCACCCGCGAGGAGCTCGATGCGTGGGCCAAGGAGCACGGCGTCGATCACGCGCTGTGGGTGAGCGCGGAGCCGCTGTGCGCGGAGCTGACGTTTCCGCCTCAGGACTACTGGATCAAGACGGTGCTCGCACGGCTACCAGCCCGCGAGGTCGGCGCGCTCGAGCTGGCGGCGCGGCATGCGCGCGCGCGCGGCGTCGATGTCGCGCTCGCGAAGGTCGCGTACCGCACGCTGCATCGCGAGGCCGCGCTGGTGCAGGAGGCCATTCGCGAGGAAGCACAGCGCCCCGCGCTGAATGCCGAGGCCGAGCCGGTGTGGTCGCGGTTGCTCGCGCTGCGCGCCGAGCTGCGCGCGCATGCATCGCCACGTCCGCGAGCCGTGCGCGAGATGTCTGGGACGTGGAAGTTCGATCCCGCGTCGGCGACGCTCGGCTGGAAGGAGAAGCTGCGGGTGTTCCGGCCGCAGACGTTCTCGATGACCTCGATCGCGGCACGGCTGTCGTTCGATCGCGACGGCGTCGCGGTCATCGAGTGCACCTGCCCGGCGAAGGAAGCGCGCTGCACGCACGTCATCGCGCTCGTCGACGCCACGCTCGACGTGCTCGTCGATCCCGACCGGCTGCGCGAGGCGCGTCAGGTCTGCGAGCTGCTGCTCCAGCCGGGCTGGGCGCGCGCGCTGGCCGAGCTCGATCGGATCGAGAGCCGGGTCGCACAGGCCACGCCGATCGATGTCTGGTGGAAGGTGCTCGGCGAGCCGACGTCACCCGAGCTGGTCTGCGTGATCGACAAGGCCGGCAAGCGCGGCAAGGGCGTCGTGCGGACGCAGGTCAAGGTCGAGCTCCTGCTCGACGATCATCGCCATCAGCTGCGCGATCGCGATCTGGCGATCGCCGAGGCGCTGCGCGACCACGTCCATGCCGGTCTCGACGATCCGCCGATGCGCGCGCTCGCCGCCGCCGCCGGCCATCCACGCGTGATCGACGCCGAGGACCAACCGCTCGAGATCGCGCGCGACCAGCTCGGCTTCACCGCGTCGCTGTCGCGCGGCCTGGAGTCGCGCGCGGATTCGGGCGACACGGAGCAGATC
>JAEYYY010000373.1 GCA_023430775.1 Pseudomonadota bacterium | reverse complement strand
AACGGGTTGTCGTCAGACCAGCTTCGTCGACTGATCGATCTCGGTCAGCAGCTTCGCGACGGGGACCGGCTTCACGAAGTGCGCGTCGAATCCGGCATGCTCCGCACGCGCGATATCTTGATGCTGGCCGTATCCGGTGACCGCCATCAACCGCACCGTGTTGCCGCGGCGGCCGCGGATCGTCGACGCGAGCTGGTAGCCGTCGAGGCCGGGCAACCCGATGTCGAGGATCGCGATGTCGGGCGCGAACTCGGCCTCGAGCGCGAGCGCCGACAGCCCGTCGTGCGCGACCCGCACCTCGTGACCGAGCGAGCGCAGCAGCTCGGAGATCAACAGCGCGGCGTCCTCGTTATCGTCGACGACGAGGATCTTCCGTGCCGGTGCGCGAGCGGGCTCGTGGATCATGCCCTCGGGATCGAGCGCAGCTCGCCGTGCGCGCGTCGACTCGAGCAGCGGGAGCCGCACCGCGAACTCGCTGCCCTGCCCCGCTCCTTCGCTGGTCGCGGTCACCGATCCACCGTGCATCTCGACCAGCGACCGCACGAGCGCGAGCCCGACGCCGAGCCCGCCGTTGCTGCGCTCGGACCCCTGGTAGCCCTGCACGAACAGATCGAAGACGCGCGGCAGCAGCTCCGCCGAGATCCCGACACCGTGATCGCGCACGCGGATCTCGACCTCGTGCTCGACCGGCTCGACCACCACCTCGATGCAACCACCGCGCGGGCTGTACTTCACCGCGTTGGTCAGCAGGTTGGTCAGCACCTGCGAGATCCGGACCTCGTCGATATCGACCCACACATCGGTGTGGGGGAGCGTGATGCGCAGCGTGTGGCCGCGGTCGTGGACCGATGGTGACACCGTCTCGACGGCGTTCGCGACGATCGCGCCGAGCTTCTGCGGCTTGCGAGACAGCTCGACCTTGCCGCGCGTGATCCGCGAGATGTCGAGCAGATCGTCGACCAGGTGGATCAGGTGATTGACCTGACGCTCGATGATCTGTTGCTCGTGTGTGGAGCTGGTCTCGCCGCGCAGGCGCATCAGCTGGATCGCGGACAGGATCGGCGACAGCGGGTTGCGCAGCTCGTGGCCGAGCATCGCCAGGAACTCGTCCTTGACCCGGTTCGCACGCTCTGCCTCGGCATAGGCGGCGGTGCTGGCCTCGTGGAGGCGCGCGCGCTCGAGCGCCTGTCCGCACTGCCGGCCGAGGGCGAGCAGGAACTCGCGCTCTTCCCGCGCGAGCTCGCGCTCTCGTTCGCCGCCGAACCCGATCGCACCGAGCGTGCGGCCCTCGAACGTGATCGGCAGGCCACCCCAGGTCCGGTGACCGGCGGTGGCGCGCAGCGAGGCGAGGTGCGGATACCGGCGATCGATCTCGTCGGCGCCGACCACCCACACGAGCTCGCCCTGGCGCACGGCATCGAAGATCGGCGCCGCGGTGTGGAGGTCGAGCTCCACCGCCTGGAGACGCACACCGTCGGCGAGATCGCCCTCGATGATGAAGGCGTCGATCCGCTGGCCGGCCTCGTCGAACAGCACCACGCCACCGGCCTGGACCCCGAGGACATCGCGCACCTCGTCGATCACGATCCGGGCGGCATCCTCGCCGCCGAGCGCACGCGACAGCTTCAGGGTCAGCCGCTGCAGCCGCTCGGTGCGATCGCGAGCCTGCTCGGCGGCGACGCGCGCTCGCCGTTGCTCCTCGTAGAGGCGAGCATTCTCGATGGCGATCGCGGCGTGCTGGGCGATCGCCACCACCGCGTCCTCGTCGGCCTTGGTGAACACGCCCGGCTTCGAGTGGCCGAAGAACAAGCCGCCGAGCACCTCGCCCGAGCGCGCGACCACCGGGACCGCGAGGTAGCTACACACCGGCAGGTGGCCCTCGGGCATGCCGTGATACGGCGCGTTCTTGCCGTAGCGCGGATCCTTGGTGACGTCGTCGAGCCGCACCACGCACTCGCCGCGAAACGTCGGACCGAACACCGCGGTGTTGCGCGGCATCGGGAACCGCGAGAACCGATCGCGCGGTACGCCGGCGAGCGTGTACAGCGTGTAGCGTTCGCCGCCGGGATCGATGACGTTGTAGAAGAACGCACCGAACTCGGCGCGACACAGCCGGTTCGCCTCCTCGGTGACGCGCTGGACGATGCGCTCGAGCTCGAGCTCCTCGTGCAGCGCGCGACCGATCCGCTGCAACGCCTCGAGCTGGGACTGGGTCGCGGCGTGCTCCGCGAGAGCTTTCCGCAGCTCCTCGAGATCCGTTTCACTGGGAGACAACAACGAGGCGGAACGACATGCGATCCGTGCGCCACGGCACGCGAGGTGCCGATCTGCCTGATCACGAGGAGGTGGACGAAGCTACGCGTCCCCCCACGCACGCGCCTTCGGCACCGTTGCAGGTCTCGCCCTGCGGACAGTCGGCGTCGAACTCGCACGGCAGGCCGATGCAGTACGCGGTGGCGTCGAAGCACTCGCCGGTCGCGCCGTTGCACTCGAGGCCCTGCGAGCAATCGGCGTCGAAGTCGCACTTGATACCGGTCGCGCACGCCGGGTTGCCGAGCGCGACCACGCAGTACATGCCGAGCGACGCCGCGAGATCGCCGTTGCACGACGGAAACGGCTCGCCCGCCGCACACACCCAGTCCGTCGCATCCGGTGTCGCGAAGCAGTCGAAGCCGCCGGCCGGGTTGCCTCCGCACAGCTCGGCCCGCGCGACGCCCTTCTTGCACATGGTGTCGAACTGCGCCTGCGCGCCGGCCGGTGGCGTCAGCCCGCAGGCTTCGGCGGCGGCGATGAAGCTCTGCGCGATCGCGGCGCAATCGGCGGGATCGAGCTGCGACTGCACCGGCCCGTCGGGCATCGGCGTGTCGTCGTCATCGCCGGGGTTGTCACTGCCAGGAGAGCCACACGCGATGATCAGGAACAGGAAAGGAAGCGTCTTCGTCATGCACCAGGACGCGCGGTTCGCGAGGTCGTCGCGAAGAATCGTCCCGGCACCACTTCCCCGAGGCAAACCACGCGGTTGCGTGGTGTCGCATCAGGCGGCGGTGCGCGCCGGCAGCTGGCGCGGCGTGTTCGCGCCGTAGACGCCGCTCCTCAGGTTGCGGCGGATCGTCAGCGCCTCGCGGATGACGTTGATCATGTCGCGCACCGGATTGATGCGGGTGCCGCGATCGTCCTTCCACTCGACGCCGACCTCGGCGATCGCGAACCCGCGCCGCTTCGCGAGCGCGAGGATCTCGAGATCGAACGCCCAGCCGTTGATCTTCGCGACGCTGAACAGATTCCGCGCCGCCTCGGCGGTGAACGCCTTGAAGCCGCACTGCGTGTCCTTCACCCCCGGCACCAGCGAGCGCTGGATCACCTTGTTCGCGAGCCGGCTCCACAGCACGCGATAGAACGGCTGCTTGACGTCGGTCTTCGCACCGTCGACATAGCGCGAGCCGATCGCGATGTCGGCCTTGCACTGCGTGATCGGCGCGAGCAACAGCGGCAGCTGCTCCGGCGGCATCGAGCAGTCGGCGTCGCACATCACGCGGATCTGGCCGCGCGCCGCGAGCATGCCGCGCCGCACCGCCGCGCCCTTGCCCTGATTGGGGATCTGCTTCTCGAGCCGGAGGTTCGCGATCGAGCCCTTCATCCCCTCGACGACGCCGCACGTGTTGTCCTTCGACCCGTCGTCGACCACCACGATCTCGTAGCGGAGCGGCTGGGTCTGCAGGAACGCGTGCAGGCGCTCGAGCGTCGGCGGCAGGCGCTTCTCCTCGTTGTAGGCAGGAACGATGATCGAGAGATCGATGAACGGGACGACATTCGACATGACAAGGTCCTTCCGATCGCGACAGCGATCTTTCAAAACCACCCGGAGACGGAATCGATCAGGCCAGCGACTGTGCCGGTGAGATGGCGTCGGTGCTGCTGGGCCTGGGGAACACGAGGCGACGCTGCGCGGGATAGGTCCACGCGAAGAACACGAGGGCCGCGCACAGCAGCTTCGCCGGCAGCACCGGCACGCCGAGCTCGACGGCGACCACCTTCATCAGCAGCGCCAGCGCGAGCGCGTTGGTGACGGCGACGAACGCGAAGCGGCCGAGCTGGTCGAGCGTGATCGGCGAGCGATCGCGAAACGCGACGTACTTGTTGATGCCGAAGCAGACGACCGCGCCGACACTGGCGGCGAGGAACGCCGACACCGGGATCGCGAGACCGGCCCCGATCAACAGCAGCAGGGCGCCGACATCAGCGCCGGTGCCCATCACGCCGCCCACGCCGGCTACGAACATCTCGCGAGCTTTCGACACGAGCCAGGGATGAGCACCCGTTATGCCACGCGGCAAGACCCTGAAATCGCGTGCAAACCCTGTCAGACCTTCAACGGTTCGCTGGTGGTTCGACCACTGGAGCGGCAGCTGTTTCACCGCCACCATCCGCCGGATCGGGCTCTTGCGGCGGCGGGTCCTCGGTCGGGGCCGGGGTACACACCGGCCGCCGGCGCGGCGACAGCAGGCCGTCGGCACCAGCGAGCGGGGTCGGCTCCTTGCCATCGAGATCGGTGACGATGACGCCGCCGCCCTTGTCGATCATCAGCTTGCGATCGCTGATCCACTCGATCGCCATGCTCTCCGCGCGATCGATCTCGGTGACCAGCCCGGTGGTGGCATCGGCGACGAACGCCGCGGCGTTGATCGCCTGACCGGCATCGAGCTTCGCGCCGCCCGGAGGCGCGCACGGCCGCGATTCGTCGAGCTGGGCGACGAACGCGATCTTCGATCGATCCGGCGACCACGACACCGTGTTGCCATCGATCAGCCCCGGCGCCGGCACGCTGACGACGCGGTTCGACTTGCCGATCTGCATCGCGCTCGCGAGCCCCTTGTCATCCCAGTCGGCGGTGACCCCGGCGACCGGCAGCGCATGTAGCCGCGCGGTGCGTCCCTTGACCTCGAGCCACGGCCCGGCGGGGCGCGTGGTCTTGGGCGGCAGCGTCGTCAGCCGGAAATCGTCGTCGAGTCGCTTCCACGCCTGCTTGCCCACCATCACCCAGACGCCCGGATCCTTCTTCGCCGAGTAGCTGACGATGATCGGCCCCTTGGTACCGAGCTCGAGTGGCCTGCTCGTCTTGCCGCGCGCGAGATCGATGACGCCGATCGCGAGCGTCGCCTTGCCGTCGCTGCCGCGCTGCCTGGTGACGTATGCGATCTTGGCGGGCGCCACGCGCAGCGCGCCGACCACCGCACCGAACGTGCGCGTCACCCGGTACCAGCGATCGGCCTCCGGATCGAACGCGTACAGATCGCCACCGGCTTGCACCACCACCGAGCGCGCGAGCGCGGCGATGTACGCGACGCGATCGGTCTCGACCCGGCGCCGCCACGCTTCGCCTTCGGGCGTCTTCAGGAACGGCTGGAGCTCGGCGAGCTCGAGCGAGGCCGGGCCCCACTTGCCGAAGTCACCGGCGACCGCGAGCTGCAAGGGCGCGAGGAGCTCGTCGAGCTTGCCCAGCTTGCCGAGGCCAGCGGCCAGCAGCCACGCCGCCTCGAGGTGCCCCGGATCCGCCGCCAGCGCCTGCTTGCAGGTGGTCACCACGTCGGCCCACTGGTTCTTCGCCTCGGCGGTGCGCGCGATCCGGAAGGCCGGATGCCCTCCCCGCTTGCGCCACATATAGGAGGCGAGATCGGGCATGCCCAGCGTCTTGGCCGGGATGTCGAGCACGGCCGCATCCGCGACCCCCGCATCCTTTTTCGGAGGCGGCGGCTCGGTGGTCTTGCTGCCGCCACAGGCGACCAGCAGGACCAGCGCTAGCGCCCTCGTGCGCATGCCCATAGGTACCTTGCGGGGGTAGCACATCCCAGGCTCGTGAAGCCGCGTCGCACAGGATCCACGCGCCATTGCTCCGCTCCCGCAAGGCTGATATGAACCGCCGCCCGTGCCCGTCCATCGCTTCTCGTACACGCTCGCCGCCGTCGCGGCGTGCCAGGGCGATCCGGCACCTGCCACGGCGGTCGCGCGCCCCTCGATCGAGGTGGTCGCCGGCACCACGACCGTCGCGAAGGTGATCCCGGGCCACCCGTGCCGCGTGACGATCGCAGGCATCGACCTCCAGGTCGGCGGCCCACCGCTGGTCGCCACGGTCGGCAACGTGCGGTGGACGGCGGAGTCGGGGAGCAACGGCACCACGTTCCGGAAGAACGACGAACCCGTCGCCCGCATTCACGCAAATCAACTGTTCGATGCGCAAGGCATTCCGCTCGTCAAGGTCGCCGAAGACGGCTCGATCGCGAACGGGCCCGGCCGCGTGGTGCGCAAGGCGACGGTGGTCGCCGGGTACGCGCCGAAGGTCGAGATCAAGACGATGATCAAACAAGCAGCAGACGAGGCGACGGTGACCAACACCGATGACATCGTGCTCGCCTCGCTGCTCGCGGCGCCCGAGGCCGATCCGACGCTCAGGGGGTTGGTGGCGTGTCATCTCTTGCAGGCCAAAGGCACATGACGTCGATCAGAAACGTCGCGATCATCGCGCACGTCGACCACGGAAAAACCACACTGGTCGATGGCCTGCTCAAGCAAGCCGGCACCTTCCGCACCGGTGAGGTCGTCGCCGAGCGCGCGATGGACTCCAACGACCTCGAGCGCGAGCGCGGCATCACCATCCTCTCGAAGTGCACCGCGGTGACCTGGAAGGGCACGCGGATCAACATCGTCGACACCCCGGGTCACGCCGACTTCGGTGGCGAGGTCGAGCGCGTGCTCGGCATGGTCGACTCGGTGCTGCTGCTCGTCGATGCCTACGAGGGTGCGATGCCGCAGACGCGGTTCGTGACGCAGAAGGCGTTCGAGATGGGGCTGTCGCCGATCGTCGTCGTCAACAAGATCGATCGTCCGAGCGTCGACCCGCACCAGGTGATGGATCAGGTGTTCGAGCTGTTCATGTCGCTCGGCGCCACCGACAAGCAGCTCGACTTCCCGGTGATCTATGCGTCGGGTCGCCAGGGCTACGCGATCCGCGAGCTCGGCGACGAGAAGAAGGACCTCGGCCCGATCCTCGATCTGATCGTCGAGAAGGTGCCGCCCGCGTCGGGCGATCCCGATGCACCGCTGTGCATGCAGGTCGCCACGCTCGATTACGACGACTACCTCGGCTACATGGCGATCGGCCGCATGCGCGCCGGCCGCGCCAAGGTCGGCGACCGCGTGCTGCTCGCGCACCGCGACGGCAAGAAGGAGGAGTTCCGGGTCCAGAAGGTCCTGGGCTTTCAGGGCCTCAAGCGGTTCGAGCTGTCCGAGGCGCTCGCCGGCGACATCGTCGCGTTCACCGGCATGTCCGAGCTCAACGTCGGCGAGACCATCACGTCGATCGCCGAGCCGGTGATCCTGCCGCTGCTCAAGGTCGACGCGCCGACGATCACGATGAACTTCCGCGTCAACGACGGCCCGTTCGCAGGCAAGGAAGGCAAGTTCGTCACGTCGCGCAACCTGCGCGAGCGGCTGCAGCGCGAGATCAAGAGCAACGTCGCGCTGCGCGTCGAGGAGACGGACGACGCCGGCGTGTTCAAGGTCTCGGGCCGCGGCGAGCTGCACCTCTCGGTGCTGATCGAGACGATGCGGCGCGAGGGCTACGAGCTGTGCGTCAGCCAGCCGCGCGTGATCCTGCACGAGGGCCCGAACGGCGAGATGCTCGAGCCGTACGAGGACGCGGTGATCGATCTCGACGAGAACTACGTCGGCGCGGTCGTCGAGGAGCTCGGCCGGCGGCTCGGCCAGATGCGCGAGATGCGCCCGTCGGCGGCGGGCCGCACGCGGCTCGAGTACCGGATCCCGGCCCGCGGCCTGATCGGCTACCGGTCGCAGTTCCTGACCGACACGCGCGGCACCGGCGTGCTGTACACGCAGTTCGCGGAGTACGGCCCGGTCGCCGGCTCGATCCGCGCGCGGCAGAACGGCGTGCTCGTCGCGAGCGAGGAGGGCACCTCGAACGCGTACGGCCTGTTCTACCTGCAGGAGCGCGGGCAGATGTTCATCGGCCCGAACATCAAGGTCTACGGCGGCATGATCGTCGGCATCCACCAGCGGGACAACGACCTCGTCGTGAACCCGAGCAAGGCGAAGAAGCTGACGAACATCCGCACCACGGCGGCCGACGAGAAGCTGGTGCTCGCGCCGCCGCGCCAGGTGACGCT
>JAEYYY010000322.1 GCA_023430775.1 Pseudomonadota bacterium | reverse complement strand
AGCTCAGCCTCGGCGACTGCCGCGAGAAGAACAAGCAGCTCGCGTCCGCGTGGGCGGTGTTCCTCAAGGCGGCGTCGACGGCGAAGAAGGAGAACGACGGCAAGCGCGCCGCCGAGGCGAAGCGGCGCGCGAAGCTGCTCGAGCCGAAGCTGAAGTACCTGACGATCAAGGTCGCCGAAGATCGGCAGTACGAGGGGCTCGAGATCACGCGCGACGGCGAGCCCGTCGATCCGGCGGTGTGGAACCAGCGCGTGCCGATCGATCAAGGCACGCACAAGCTCGTCGGCAAGGCGCCGAATCGCGAGACCTGGAAGGAAGAGGTCGAGATCGACCAGGCCGACGAGGAGACCGAGCTGCCCGAGCTCGCCGAGGTCGCGGCGCCGGTCGACAAGCCGGTGAAGAAGAAAAAGAAGAAGAAGCCGGCACCGACGCCGGCGCCGGAGCGTCGCTACCTCGGGGTGACCATCGGCTTCACTGCCGCGGCGCTCGTCGGCGCCGGTGCCGGCATCGGGTTCGGCTTGCGCGCGCGTTCGCTCCAGGGCGATGCCGACCGCAAGTGTCCCAACGACAACTGCCTCGATCCGCAGGCGCTCGATCTCAACAAGCAAGCGCGGTCGAACGCGTTGATCGCGAACGCCGGATACGTCGTCGGTGCCCTCGGCCTCGCCGGCGCCGTGGTGTTCTATCTCAAGGGCAAGCCGCGTGCGGCGGACATCACGGTGGCGCCGGCCGTGACGTCCGACGAGGCCGGCGTCGTGCTACGAGGAAGTTTCTGATGCGCATCGCCTGCCTGCTTCTCGTCAGCGGTTGCTTCATCTCGGAGAAGGAGGTCGCTCCCGACTTCGTCTGCGAGGGCGCGCCGCTGCCGGCGACGGCGCCGGACTTCGTGACGATCCAGGGCGTGGTCCGCGACCTGGCGGGCAACGTCACGCTGCCGGGCGTCGAGATCCAGGGCATCTCGGGCAGCTTCAACCTGACCCCGGTGCTCACCGGCCCCGACGGCACGTTCGAGTTCTCGCACGAGACGCCGGGCACCCCGACGTTCGACAGCGTCCACGCGAATGCGGACGCGCTCGGGCTCGTCGCGACGACGGCCTATCCGGGGATCGCGATCGCCGGCGACTCGTTCGTCGAGGTCCGCATGATCGACATGGCGACGGTGCTGCAGTTCGCGGAAGACGCCGACATCCCGCTGACACCCGGCGCGGCGTTCGCGCTGGTGCGCGTCACCGACTGCAACGAATCACCTGTCGCCGGGGGCAAGCTGACCACCAGCTCGGGCTCGCCTCCGATCTACTTCCGGCTCGGTGGTCCCGACACCCAGGCGACCGAGACCGATGCCAGTGGCATCGCGCTGTTCGTCAACCTGCCGACCCCGGACATGGTCACGATCTCCGGCACGGTCGGCGATGTCCAGCTCCGCGATAACGTCGTCGAGACGCGGACCAACGAGTTCGTGCAGACGCTCGCGCGACCCTAGCGAACGCTCGACGCGCGGGCGCTCGCGGCCTGGTTGGCCTGCGCCTTCGCGATCGCGTCGTCGACCATCTTCTGCTGCTCGACCGGATCCTTCCAGCGCGCCTGGACGGCGGGCTCGAGCGTGTCGACCGGATCGAAGTAGAGGAAGAAGCCCGGCTTGACCGACGGCGCCGAGAACACCGACACGCCGGTGTCGCGATCGTAATGCTCGAAGCTGTGGGCGACGCGCTTGCCGCCGCCACCCGGAGCGTCGACGACGAACGTGGGCGTGTGGAAGCCGGCGGTGACGCCGCGGACGGCCTTCTCGATATCGAGCGCGGTCTGTAGCGTGGTGCGCAGATCCTCGACGCCCTTCACGAGGTCGTGCACGTAGACGTAGTACGGCTGGACCTGGCAGTGACCGAGGCGCTTGACCAGCAGCTGCATGGTCGCGATCGAATCGTTGACGCCGCGCTGCAGCACCGACTGGTTGCGCGTGATGATGCCGCGTTCGAACACGCCGTCGAGCGCGCGCTTGGTGATCGCGGTGATCTCGTTCGGGTGGTTGAAGTGCGTGTGGAGGACGACTTCCTTGTGGAGCTTGCGGCCGCGCTCGACCACGGCGGTCAGCGCATCGATCCACTCGTGATCCGTGATCAGCTTCATCGGCATCACGGCCGGGCCCTTGGTGGCGAACCGGATGCGGCGGATGTTCGGCAGCTCGAGGAGACGGTTGCCGATCAGCGTGACCTGGCGAGCCTTGAGCTGATAGCTATCGCCGCCCGAGACCACGATGTCCTCGAGCTCGGGGCGCTCGGAGATGTACTTGAACGCGCGCTCCCAGCGATCCTCGGTGGCCTTGAGCGACACCTTCTCGACCTCGTCGGTGTCGATGCCGACCGCGTAGCTGCGCGTGCAGAACCGGCAGTACACCGGGCAGGTATCGAGGACGAGGAACAGCGCCTTGTCGGGATAGCGATGCGTGAGCCCGGGGACCGGAGCATCGGCCTGCTCGTGGAGCGAATCGAGCGTCAGCTTCGGGTGATCCGGGAGCAGCTTGCTCGCGACCGGCACGAACTGGCGGCGCAGTGGATCGGTGTACGCGTTCGACCAGTCGATCAGCGACAGCAGATACGGCGACACCCGGATCGACATCGGCGAGCGCTTGAAGCCCTCGGAGACGTCCTCGTAGAAGCTCTGCGGCACCAGGTGCTGGACCGCCTGGAGGAGCTTCTGCGGGTTGGTGATCGTGTTCTTGGCCTGCCACGTGTGATCGAGGAAGGTGGTCTCGTCGACCAGCCGGTAGGCCGGGATCCTCTGCCAGAACGCACCGTCGAGGAGCTGGCGGTGGTGCAGCGTCGACGGATCGACGCCGGGTTTCAGGTGCTTGATGGGATCGGTCGCGGTGGGGGTATCGCGGCCGAGCAGCTTGAGCTGGGTATCCATGGGGAAGTGCCTCGCAACAACAGATCAACGTCGGGGGGGTGAAGAGCTCAGTCAGCTCGCCACGACGTCAGGCTGGTGCGGAACAGATCCCAGATACCACATCGTGATCATCGATATCACGCGGATAGGCCACAGCCAATCACGATCATGGGCGGCTCCCGATGCCGGAGCTAAGCTCGTGAATGCAGCGAGCGCAGCGCACGGCTCCGACCCGCCAGGTCGTGGCAGCAGCGCTCGTCCTGCTGGTGGTCGGTGCGCTCGGCGCGATCCAGGCCGGGTTCGCAGGTGGCGGATTCATGTTCGACCTCGAGCAGGTGCAGCCGGCACTCGCGAGGACCACGCCGGTGGTCGACCCGACGCCGACGCCTCGCCTCGCGCGCCGCGTCTACCTGGTGATCGTCGATGGCCTGCGTGCGGATCGCTCGTACGAGTTGCCCTATCTCGACGAGCTGCGGCGGCGCGGTGTCGATCTCGAGGTGTCCTCGCACTACCCGACGTGGTCGCGCCCGAACTACGTCTCGATCCTGACCGGCGTGCCGCCGAGTGCGAGCGGCGTGCGGACGAATCATCACTACACCCCGGTGATGCTCGATTCCCTGATGGATCGGGCGCGGGCATCGGGGCTGCGGGTCGCGACCGCCACCGACTACGACGTGTTGCCTCGGTTGTTCTTGCGGCGGCGCAGCGACATCCACAAGCCGCCGGCGGAGATCGAACCGATCGAGATCGACATCGACGATCCGGAGGAGGGCGAGGTCTCGCACGCGGATCCGGCGCTGCGCGATCCGGGCGCGGATCTGGTGTCGCCGTTCGACGACGCGCGCTACGCGCCGTGGCCCGGCGGCTTCGCCGAGGCAGGTGACGCGCTGGTCGCCGGCGATGCCGAGCTGGTGGTGCTGCTGGTCGGTGCCGTCGATCTCGCGGGCCACGGTCACGGCGCGGCGAGCCCGCAGTATCGCGAGGCCGCGCTCGCGGCGGATCACGCGCTCGCGCTCGCGCTCGCCAAGATCGATCTGACGCAGGACACCGTGGTGGTCACCGCGGATCACGGCCACACCAACCGCGGCGGTCACGGCGGTATCGAGCCCGAGGTGGTGACGGTGCCGCTGGTGCTCGCGGGGGCCGGCGTCACGCCGGGCGCCACGATCTACGACGGCCGGCTGATCGACGTGTCACCGACGGTGGCCGCGCTGCTCGGCATCCCGGCGCCGGGGCACGGGCTCGGCCGCACGCTGACGCCACTCCTCGCCCTCGATGCCGACGCGGTGGCCGCGCGCGAGGCCGCCGATCGCACCCGCACGTTCGTCAACACGGTGATCGTCAAGCTCGCGCAGGATCGCGCCGATGGTGACGTGCTCGAGCATCGCGCGGCGCGCATCGCGCTGGTCGCCGGCGGCGCGCTGTTCGGGACGGTGCTCGCGATCCTGCTGATCCGCCGCCGCGTGCTGCGCTTCGATCTGCGCGCCCTCGTGGTCTCGGTGCCCGCGTTCTTCGTCGTCTATGCGGGGCTGATCGGGCTCGTCGGCCAGCGGTTCTCGCCGTCGTTCCTGCCGGCGCAAGGTCACATCGCGTCGACGCTGGTGCGCTACGGCAGCGTGGCGGTGATCGTCCAGCTGCTCGCCAGCATGTGGGCGCTGCGCAGCTATCGCACCCTCGGCGAGCGGCTCGCGGCGGCGAACGGCATCGCGTGGTTCGGGCTGACGCTGTCGATGACGACCGCCGGCATGGTGTGGGCGTTCTTCCCGCCACCGTTCGTGACGCTGCCGAGCCCGACGTGGCTGGTGGTGATTCCCGCCGTCGAGGTCGCCGTCGCGTGCGCCGCGGTCAACGTCGCGCTGACGCTGTTCGTCGAGGTCGCGATCTTCGTGCAGCGCGCGTGGCAGCGCGAGCACGTCGCGCTCGATTAGCGCCGGCACACCCGGATGACGGTGCGGATGGCCATCCGCATCACCGGCGGCTGCAGCGTGTCGTCGCACAGCTTCGCGGCGTCCCTGGTGCGACCGACCGCGAGCAGGTTGCGGCGCAGCGCCATCCGCTCGACGAGATCCCACTCGAACGTCGGGTTGTTCACCAGCTCGGTGAGGCGCGCGATCGCGGTCGTGCGATCGCCGGCGAGCTCGGCCTCGACCGCCGCCTGCAGCGTCGCCACGCGCTCGGTCAGCTCCTCGCGCTTGAAGGTGGGCATCACCCCGGTGATCGGCGCGGCGAGCAGGGACAGCCGCTTGTAGTGGTAGCCGTGGTGACGCGTGCGGAGCACCTCCAGGAGCTTCCGCGTCGGGTCGGGCAGCTCGGCGCACAGCATCGCCTCGGTGATGTGGACGACGAGCCCGCCCTTGAACACGGTGAACGGCTCGAGCTCGGCGAGGAGCACGGGGATCTCGCGCTCGATCGCCGCGCGATCCCCGGCGGCGGCCGCCTGCGCGAGGCGCTCGTAGACCTCGACGTACTGTGGCAGCGGCTCCGGAGGTGGCGCAGGCTGCCCGAGCATGATGCGCCCCCAGCTCGCGTACGGTTCCTTGCCGCGCTCGATCAGCTGCTGGTAGCGCCCCATCGCGAAGTCGACGTGATCGATGTCGAGGCGCTGCATGCGGAGGAACTCGGTGGCCGTCGCCTCGTCGCGGCGCGCGAGCGCGTACTCGCCGATGTGGCTCGCGGCCTCCGAGAACGTCGCGTCGAGCCGGACCGTGCGTTTGAAGTAGGCGACTCCCAGATCGTGGCGCCCCTCGTGCCAGTGGCACTCGCCGATCTGGAACAGCAGGTCGCGCTCGTCCTTGGCGGACAGCTTCTCGCCCTCGAGAGGAGCGAGGATCTTCAGGGCCGCCGCGGTCTCGCCGCGATAGACGAGCAGCGTGCCGTGCAGGATCTGTCTACGTCGGCCGTCCGGAGCCAGCTCGTACGCACGCGCCGCTGCCGCCAGCTGCGTCGAGCGCTTGGCCGCCGCCATGGCGAGGCTGGCCGAATAGCCATCCCATGCCGGCGCCGACGACGGATCGGCGACCACGGCCTGCTCGAAGAACGTGCGAGCCGGTGCCGCGGCGTGCTCCTTCAGCTGCTCGTTGCCCTCGGTGACGAGGTCGACGGCGAGCTTGGGATCTCGCTCGAGCTTGGTGCCCGGCCGCGACGCGCTCGCGATCGTCTCCGCGCCGCGCTGCACGAGGGTGGCCACCTGATCGGGGTCGCCGTCGAACATGGTGATCGTGAGTGTGCCCGACGACACGTCGAACACGCGCACGGTGGTGGTGACGTGGCCACTGTCCTCGCGCAGCGCGATCGTGGCCAGCAGCTCGGCACCTTCCGGCGCGACGACCGGGATATTGGCGGAGCGGACCACCATGGTCAGCGTCTGGGTGAACGCGGCAGCGTGCGGCGTACTGCCGTACGACAGGATCTCGACCGGGCCGACGGGAAGGACCGCGACACGCTTCGCGGGCACCGCCGCAGCGGAGCCGCGAGCGCGCAGGATCGCCAGCGTCGTGATCACGCCGCCGAGCACGATCGCGGCGAGCGCCACCCACCACCATCGCCATGCGGGGCGCGCCTCGATCGCCGGCGGTGGCGGCGACAGCGCCAGGGCCACCTCGTCGAGCGACGGCCGCTTCGCGTGGTCGCGATCGAGCATGCGCGCGACCAGCGGCGCGAGTGGATCGTCGATCGGCGGAATCTCCTCGCCGTCGATGACGCGCGCGATCACCTCGTGGAGCTGCGGCGCCTCGTACGGTCGCCTGCCGGTCAGGCACTCGTGCACCATCACGCCGAGGCTGTAGACATCGCTCGCGGTGCTCGACGACTCGCCCATCAGCACCTCGGGCGCCATGTACGCGGGCGTGCCGAACACCGTGCGCGTCATGCTGGTGACGGGTGATTCGGTGACGGCGGTCGCCAGCGAGGGCAGCGCACTCGCGACCGGCATGGTGCGCGTGAACACGTCGATGATCTCGGCGGCCCGCGCCCGGGTGGTTTGCGGCTTGCTGCGCCGCGCCTCCGATGGATCGAGCGATGGCGGGGCGTCGAGCCGGCGCGCGATGCCGAAGTCCACCACCTTCACCGTCAGGCCTTTGCCGACGACGACGTTCTCCGGCTTGATGTCGCGATGCAGGATGCCGGCCTCGTGGGCGGCGGCGAGCGCGGTCGCGACCTGACCGCAGATCGCGATCAGCTCGTCGCGCGACGGCCTGTCGTGCTGGAGCAACTCGCGCAGCGAGCGGCCGGGCAGGTACTCCATCGCGATGAACTGACTGCTGCCGACATCGGCGATCTCGAACACGGTGACGATGTTCGGGTGGTTGAGCGCGGCGAGTGCCTTGGCCTCGCGCTCGAACAGCGCGCGCGCGTCACCGCCGTCATCGCGGTTCAGCACCTTGATCGCGACGTCGCGCTCGAGCTTGGGATCCCGCGCCAGGAACACCTGGCCCATCCCACCGCGCCCCAGCGGGCGGACGACCTCGTAGCGTCCGATCGAATCCACCGGCGGCCAGTATAGCCAGGGCACGCGCGGCGCGGCGGCAGCTGTTAGGTTCGCTCGTGTGGCTCGCGATCCTGACCGCTGGACTCGCCGTCTGGGTGATCGGTGTCGGCATCGTCATCGTGCTGCAGCGCCGCTCGGCCACGGCGACGCTCGCGTGGCTGCTGGCGCTCGCGTTCCTGCCGATCCTCGGGCTCGTCGTCTACCGGCTGATCGGTCCGCTGCGGCTCGAGCGCAAGAAGTTCCGGCGCTCGGCAAGCAAGCGCGTCGTCGGTGAAGCGCTCGCGGCGCTGGCCTCGCTCGCCGACAACAGCGTCGAGCACCAGCAGCTCGCGCGTCTCGCGATCGAGCTCGGCGAGGCGTCGCCGCTGCGCGCCGGCAAGGTCGAGATCTACCTCGATGGCGTGTCGACCTACGCGGCGATCCTGGCCGCGGTCGCCGCCGCGAAGCACCACATCCACATCGAGTACTACATCTGGGAGCCCGATCAGATCGGTCTCCAGCTGCGCGACGCGCTGATCGAGCGAGCGAAGGCCGGTGTCGAGGTGCGGCTGATCGTCGACGGTACCGGCTCGAACAAGCTGACGAAGAAGAACTTCTACCGGCCGCTGGCGGAGGCGGGCGTGCAGGTCGCGCGCTTCAACCCGATCCGGCTGCGCTCGCTGCGCCTGCGCCGGCCGGACTTCCGCACCCATCGCAAGATCGTGGTCTGCGACGGCAACGTCGGCTTCACCGGCGGCATGAACATCACCGACTTCCACAGCGCCGCGCTCAGCAAGGAGTACTGGCGCGACACCCACGTGCAGGTCACCGGCACGGCGGTGTGGCCGCTCCAGCGGATGTTCATCG
This sequence comes from Pseudomonadota bacterium, assembly GCA_023430775.1. GTDB lineage: Bacteria > Myxococcota_A > Polyangia > Haliangiales > Haliangiaceae > JABFXX01. The sequence goes on along the minus strand of JAEYYY010000322.1, from coordinate 5,343 downwards.
AGGACTGGTACTTCGCCGCCGAGACCAAGAAGTTCCCGGTCAAGCCGGAGATGTTCCCGAGCGCGGAGCCTCCCGGCGAGCACCTGGTGCAGATCGTCGGCTCGGGGCCCGACTCCGACGCGTTCGCCATCCACAAGATGATGTTCACCGCGATCAACCAGTCGACGGACCGCTGCTGGTTGACCACGCCGTACTTCGTGCCCGACGAGGCGTTGCTGATGGCGATCACCACCGCCGCGCTACGCGATGTCGACGTCCGGTTGATCGTGCCGAAGAAGGGCGACAGCCGGCTCGTCGATCTCGCCGCGCGCTCGTACTTCCCCGAGCTCCTCGCGGCCGGCGTGCGCGTCTACGAGTACGAGGCGCGCTTCATCCACGCCAAGACGCTGGTCTGCGACAACGATGTCGCGATCATCGGCACCGCGAACCTCGACAACCGCAGCTTCCGGCTCAACTTCGAGGTCGCCGCGTTCGTGCTCGGACCGACGGCGAACCTGACGCTCGGCAACGCGTTCCTCGCCGACCTGAAGGACTGCACCGAGATCACGCGCAGCGCGTTCGGCAAGCAGCCGTTCGGCAAACGGCTCGGCCAGGCGAGCGCACGCCTGATCTCGCCGCTGCTGTGATCAGGATACCGGGAGGGCTGACGACTACTTGCGACCGAGCTTGATCGGCTTGTCGGGGTTCGATTCGCTGGCGATCGCCAGCTTCGGGCGGCTCTCGCCGGTGTCCTTGCACTCGCTGCCCTTGTCGCGCGTGATCTGGCCGCGCAGCGCGTTGGTGTGGTCGATCCAGGCCTGCTGGACCTCCGGATCGACATCGTGGTCGCGCATGGTCTCGCGGAGGATCTGGAGGCGGCGCTCGAAGTGGCCACCGAAGATCGTGTGGGAGGCGTGGGCGGTGCGCAGCGGACGGCCGGCGTACTTGATGTCCGGATCGCCGAGGAAGCCGCACGCGAACTCCCACTCGCGCTCGATCAGGTGCTGCTTGTCCTTGCCCTGGAACATGAAGCCGATCATGACGTCGCGGAACACGCGGTCGTAGAAGTCGGCGACCACCGCGCGCACGCCGTCGCGGCCGATCTTGGCGATGAGACTCATCCCGGAGCCACCTCGACCGGCTGACCGGTCAGTGCGCTGGTGCCCGATAGACTATCGATGCGCGCCGGATCGAGGATGTCGTTGACGCTCTCGCCCGCGTGTTGCTCGGCGATGCGCAGGCGGCTGCCGGCGCGGTTGTGACCCCAGCCGTGCGGGACGGAGACCACGCCGCGCATCATGTCGTCGGTGACCTCGACGGGGATCGTGATCGAGCCGGTCTTCGTCGAGACCTTCGCCGGCGCGCCGTCGGTGAGGCCCTTGGCCTTCGCGTCGTCGGGATGGATCAGCAGCGTGCAGCGCGGCGGGCCCTTCACGAGCCGCTCGCTGTTGTGCATCCACGAGTTGTTGCTGCGCAGGTGGCGGCGACCGATCAGCACCAGGCGATCCGCCGGGCGACCAGGCTCACTGCCGAGCTCGCGATCGAGGCGCGCGAGATCGTCGAGGTACTCCTTCGGCGCGAGGTGCAGCGCCTTGTCTGCGGTGCCGAGCCGTGCGGGCAACCGCGGTTCGAGCGCACCGAGGTCGAGGCCGTGCTCCGCCTTCTTCAGCTTGCCGAGCGTCAGCTTGTGCGGACCGAGGCGGAGGCCGGCGTCGAGGATGCCCTCGGGACCGAGCCTGGACAGGCCCTTCTCGAGGAGCCGCGCACCGAAGCTGCCGAGCCGCGAGGGCACGCCGAGGCGCGTCCACAGGGCGAGACAGATCTCCCAGTCGTGGCGTGCCTCGGGGGCGCGCTCGAACAGCGGCGGGCAGTAGCGGGCGACGTTGCGCACGGCGAACGCATTGAGCGCGACGTCGTAGTGCGAGCGCTCGAGCGGTGATGTCGGCGGCAGGATGACGTGCGCGTGCCGCGTGGTCTCGTTCATGTACGGATCGATCGAGACCATGAAGTCGAGCGTCTCGAGGGCCTGCTCGAGGCGGCGACCGCCCGGCGAGGACAGCACCGGATTGCCGGCGCTGGTGATCAACGCCCGGATCTGGCCGTCGCCGCCGGTCTCGATCTCCTCGGCGAGCACGCTCATCGGCAGCTCGCCGCCGAACTCGGGCTTGCCGCTGACGCGGCTCTTCCAGCGTGCGAAGCCGCCGTCGAAGCCGATCTTGTCGGCGAGCGGCAGCGGATCGATCGCGGGGGTGGTGAACATCAGGCCACCGATCTCGTCGAGGTGACCGGTGAGCGCGTTGATCGTGTAGCAGAGCCAGGCGGCGAGCCCGCCGAACTGCTGCGTGCAGACGCCGATCCGGCCGTACAGCACGGCGCGCTTCGTGGTGGCGAGCTGGTGCGCGAGCTCGCGGATGTCGGCGGCGGCGACGCCGGTGATCTGCGCGGCACGATCGGCTGGCCACTGCGCCGCGGCGGAGCGCAGCTCGTCGACGCCGGTCGCGCGCAGGCGGCCCGGCGACAATGAAACGAGCTTGTCTTCGAACAGCGTGTGGATCATCGCGAGCAGCAGCACGGCATCGGTGCCGGGGCGGATGAACAGATGCTTGTCGGCCTTGTCGGCGGTCTCGGTGCGCCGCGGATCGAGGACGATGACCTTGCCACCGCGCTCGCGGATCGCTCGGAGCCGCGATTTGACATCCGGCGCCGTCATGATGCTGCCGTTGCTGGCCAGCGGATTGGCGCCGAGACAGATGAACAGATCGCAGCGATCGATGTCGGGCACCGGCATCAGCAGCTGGTTGCCGAACACGAGCAGCGCCGCGAGCATGTGCGGCAGCTGATCGAGCGAGGTGGCCGAGTAGAGGTTCTTGGTACCGAGCGTGCGGAGCAGCAGCTGGCCGTAGGTGAGGAGGCCGAGGTTGTGCGCGGTCGGGTTGCCCTGGTAGGCGGCGATCGCGTGCTTGCCGTACGCCTTGCGAATGTTGCGCAGCTTGGTGACGGTGACGTCGAGCGCCTCGTCCCACGACGTCTCGCGCCAGCGCGTGCCTTCGCGGATCATCGGTGCGCGCAAGCGATCCGGATCGGTGTGCAGGTCGGCGAGCGCCGTGGCCTTCGGGCAGACGTAGCCCTTCGAGAACGGATCGGCCTCGTCGCCGCGGATGTCGGTGACGCGGTCGCCGTCGACGGTGATCGCGACGCCGCAGCCGGCCTCGCAGAGCGTACAACTGCGATAGTGTGTCGTCGCCATCGCGCGGACTGTAGCAGGGTACTAGGCTGGATCTGTGGGCGAGCCGCTGACCGTCGAGAAGCTTCTCGAGCTCCATCCCTGGCCCTCCGAATGGGCGGGTGCCAAGAAGATCGAGCGCCTGTGGATCCATGACGTTCCCGGCGATCCCGAGGCGCTGTGGCCGCACATCTCGGATACCTCGCGGATGAACCGCGCGCTCGGCACCGCCGAGATGACGTTCTGGGAGCAGGATGGCAAGCGCTACGGCAAGGCCAAGCCCGGCGGCGTCCAGCACGAGTGGGTCGAGGTGCCGTGGAACTGGGTCGCGAACCAGTGGCTGACGTCGCTGCGCATCTACTCGAAGGGCTTCTTCAAGGCGGTGTGGGCGGTGCACCGGCTCGAGAAGATCGCGACCGGCACGCGCGTGTACCTGTACTTCGGCACGGTGCCGCGCAACGCGCTCGCCGGGGTGGCGATCAAGCTCGGCTTTCCGTCGATCGAGAAGGCGTACAAGCGCGTGCTGCCCGCGCTCGCCGCGCAGCTCGATCGGTTGCGACCCGACGTCTTGCTGCTGCCGCCACCGGAGCTCGGCACGATCGCGGAGCAGCGGATCGATTCGCAGCGCCGGGCGCTGGTCGACGAAGGTCTGCCGAAGGCGTGCGTCGATGCGCTGCTCGACTGGATCCGCACCGGCGATCCGATCGATCTGCACCGCATCCAGATCCGCGAGCGTGCGCGCGTGTGGAAGCTCGACGAGAAGGATCTGCTGCGGGTCGCGCTGCACGCCACCCGCGCCGGTCTGCTGACGCTGTCGTGGGACACCATCTGCCCGCACTGCCGCGGCGTCCGCGACGAGAACGGCGCGCTCAACCAGCTGCAAGCGGAGTCGCATTGCGGTGCCTGCCAGGTTCACTTCACCACCGATACCCAGGAGTCCGTCGAGGTCACGTTCCGCGTCCACCCGTCGGTGCGCGACGTGCCGGATCAGGTCTACTGCTCCGCCGAGCCGGCGAAGAAGGATCACATCCGCATCCAGTGGACGGTGCCGGGCAAGGAGAAGGTCCGCGTCGAGCCGAAGCTCAAGCCCGGGCGCTACACCGTGTGGAAGCACCACCAGGGTGGCTGGTACCTCGACATCGACGACGAGGGCGAGAAGACGGTGACGTGGGCGCCGCATCCCGAGGGCCATGTCGTCAAGGCCCTCCCCGAGGCCACCCTCGAGTTTCACAACCCCGATCCCGAACCCGACATCTTCACGGTCGAGGAAGCGAAGTGGCGCGATCACGCGTTGCGCGCCGGTCAGCTGCTCTCGTTCCAGGAGTTCCGCGATCTGTTCTCCGAGGACTACATCGGCGCGGACGTTCGCCTCGGTGTCGGCGAGCAGACGCTGCTGTTCACCGACGTCGTCGGCTCGACCGCGTTCTATGCCTCGCGCGGTGACCCGGCCGCGTTCGTCGAGATCAAGAAGCACTTCGACGAGGTGTTCGCGATCGTCGCCGAGAATCGCGGCGCGGTCGTCAAGACGATCGGCGATGCCGTGATGGCCACGTTCGTCGATCCCGTCGATGCGGTGAAGGCGTCCGCCAGGATCCATCGCACGTTCCACCCGGCCCGCGCCGACACGCCGATCCGGCTGCGCATCTCGCTCAACACCGGCCCGTGCATCGCGGTGCGCCTCAACGCCAACGCCGATTTCTTCGGCGGCACCGTCAACGTCGCCGCGAAGTTGCAGGCACTGGCCGAGGGCTACCAGATCGCGATGAGCGACGCGACGTACAACGGTCCCGGCGTGGCCGACTACCTCGCCGGCGAGGGGGCCGAGCTCGAGACGCTGACGTACACGTCGAAGGCCTTGCCCGCCGCGGTCGGCGTCAAGCGCTGGTCCGTCTTCAAGGACGGGTAAAGGTCAGCTCAGGGCACGAGCTCTTGCAGGAAGGTCATGCCGTCGGCCTTGCCGGCGAGCAGACCTGCCGTGAGCTTCGCGATCCAGGCGGCCATCGGCGGACCGTCCTTCGCCACACCGGCGAGCACGGACTCGGCGGCCTTGCGTCCGTTGTCGGTCTTCGCGAGCGTGACGAACGCGGCGGCGGCGACGATCCGGCGCATCGCGTTGGTCTCGGAGTCGCGCAGGATGCCGG
>JAEYYY010000315.1 GCA_023430775.1 Pseudomonadota bacterium | reverse complement strand
GAACACGACCTTGAGAGTGCGGAAGCCCGGCGACGAGGCGATCGCCCTCGCGTAGTCCTCGATCGGTGCGATCGCGCGCCGGCTCGGATCGCCGTACTGGCTGCGCCCCGTGTCGTAGTAGTCGAAGCCGAGGTACTCGAGACACTCGAGGTTCTCGCCGAGGGCGCGCAGACCATCCGGCGTGAAGCACTTGTCGGCGTAGCCGGCGCACTTGAGCGACAGGTGACGGACGCGGCGGAGCGCGGGTGCGATTCGCTTCAGCGTCGCGTCCTTCATGTTCGAGCCGCTCTGCGAGCCGATCACGCCCCACGCGAAGTTGACGTGATAGATGCGCTCGAGCGAGCAGCGTTCGAGACCCGCGCTCTTGGCATCGAGCGACGTGATGCTGAGCGCGAGCTGCGGGTTGAGGCGCTCGATCAGCGGAAGGCCGGCGATCAGCAGGTCGGCCTCGGTGCGCGCGCGCTCGATCAGACCGTTGGCACCGAGCTCGAACTCGCGCAGGTACGGGCGTACCGGACCCGCGAGCTTGGTGTGGTGCTTCTTCTCGTACTCCTTGCGGATGGTCTTCTGCTCGTCGGTCGGGTTCTCGAGCAGGCACATCTGCATGTACTCGCCGCGCGGATCGCCACGCTCGAGCAGCGAGTCGGCCCACACCCGCAGCGTGCTCTCGTCGGGATGTTGCCAGTACTGCTCGAGGAGCTCGTCACGCTCGAACGCGGCGGGCCTGGCTTTCGCTGCAGGCTTGGCCTTCGCCGCAGGCTTGGCCTTCGCCACGACCTTCTTCTTCACCTTCGCCATGTCCCTACCTTCGAACAGGTCGCGCTTACTTGCAGCTCGCGAGCTCGAGAAGCTGCTTTCGCGCGGCTTCCCACGCCGCCTCGTCGGTGGGCCACGCCGGTTTGCCCTCGGACGGCGCATCGCCGAGCGCGCGCGGGATGATCTTCGCGGCGAGCTCGGCGGTCTCCTTCGGATGACACTTCGCGGCGAGCTCGAGGAGCGTGCGATCTTGCAGCCCGCGGCGGAGCGCGGCGAGGCGCAGCGTCGGCTGGCAGCGACCGTTCGCGGCGAACGTCAGCACGCCGTCGAGGTTGCCGTGATCCTCGCCATCGTCGAACGACACCGAGTCGCGCTTGATGTCGAGCGCGGGGCCCGGCAGCGCGATCTTCTTGCGCTTGTTGTTGTGGCGATCGTGCCAGTACAGCGCGTCCCACACGTACCAGACCGGGATGTTGTAGCGATGCGCGATCCAGCCCCACGTCCGCATGCCGGGAGTCTGCGTGTCGACGACCATCGACCCCGCGCGCGGCGGCTTGCCGTTGTAGGTCCAGCGCTCGCGGGTGTCGCCGAGGCGGGCCGCGTTCCAGTGGATGTAGAGATCGATGGCGTCGCCGTACTCGGGGCGTGGCTCGTCGGTGACTGCAAACCGGAACGTCTTCGGCCCACCGCCCGCGGCGTGCACCGCGTCGGCGAGCGCTCGCACCTCGGCGCGGCGCTTCGGCCCGGGCTCGTCGATCGGGATCCCGAACGGCAGCTGACCGGAGTCCTTGGTCGCCGCGATCCACGCCTTCACCTCGGTGGTCGCTTCCGCCGGGTCATCCGACAGCGCGACCGGCACGTGCGGGAAGTCGAACAGCAGCGGCTTGCGAGCCTGGTAGACGTCGACGGTGAGATCGGGCGACAGCAGCACGCCGTGCGCCCGGAACAGATCGATGCACGCACGCTCCGGATCGCTCGCCTCGCGCGACTTCGCTCTCGCGGGTTGACTCGCCTCGCCGGCGGCCCACGCCAGCTCGCGCTGATCGAAGTACGCCCAGACGTCGAGCCGCGGCGGCGGCAGCGTGACGTTCGCGATCGTCAGCGTGACCGGAATCTTCTGCGCGCCGACGGACAGCGTGCCGGTGCGAGCACCGGGATCAGCATCGCGCGCGATCGCGATCTCGAAGTACGCCGGGCTGGTGGCGGGCACCTGTGAAGCGACGAGGATCTCGGGATACTCGCCCTCGCCTTGCGAGCCACCGTACATGGTTGTCGACGGCCGCGACACCTTGACGGATTGCACGCTGAACGCGCGCACGGTCGCGCCGTCGATCGCGAGCGTCGTGGGTGCCGGAGTGCGCTGGTAGATCTGGAGCCCCAGCGTTTCACCACGCGCGGCGATCAGCGCCAGCTTGCCGTCGACGATCCACGTCGGCGGTAGCGGACCGCCGGTCTTCACGCGCGCTGATTCGCCGACGACGACGAGCGGCGGTTGCGCTACGGGATTTTCTCGACGACCGGCACACGCGATGCAACACGCGAGGCCGATGCGTACCAGCTGGCAGAAGCGTCGAGGTGAAGACACCGCTGGCGAGATGGTACCGGATGCCGTGCCTGCTGCAGAGCACGAGCGCATCGGCACGGGGCGACATCGGCGCACGGAGCGGGCGATCGCGCACGGTGACGATCGGCCGGTCCCCATCATCGCGTTCTCGAAGGACTGGAACGGCGACCACACGTCGAACCACCACGTCCTGCGGGAGCTGGCGAAGACGCGCCGGGTCGTGTGGCTGAACAGCATCGGCACGCGGGCGCCGAGCCTGGCGAGCGCGCGCGATCTCAAGACGATCCGCAAGAAGCTGGTCGATGTCGCCCGCGGCCCGGTCAAGGTCGAGAACGATCTGTGGGTCGCCACGCCGCTGGTGCTGCCGATGGCGCAGCGCCCGATCGCGAAGGCGCTCAATCGCTGGATGGTCGAGGGCTTCGTCCGCGCGATCCGGGCGCGCCTCGGCATCGATCGGTTTCAGCTGTGGACGTTCCTGCCGAACGTCGCCGACTACCTCGGCATGGGCGAGGAGCTGTCCGTCTACTACTGCGTCGACGAGTGGTCGCTGTTCGAGTACCTCGACAAGCAGACGATCGTCGAGCACGAGCGCGAGCTACTTCGCCGCGTCGATGCGGTGTTCGCGATCAACCACGCACTCGCCGATGCCAAGCGCGAGCTCAACGCGACCACGTTCGTGTCACCGCACGGCGTCGATCACGAGCTGTTCGCGAAGGCGCTCGACCCCGACGTCGTCATTCCAGCCGACCTCGCGGCGCTGCCGCATCCACGGATCGGCTTCTACGGCACGCTGCGCGAGTGGGTCGACATGGAGTTGATCGCGGGGATCGCGAAGCGGCGGCCACAGTGGTCGATCGTGCTGATCGGCCAGCAACTCTCCGACGTGTCGGCGCTCGCGAAGCTCCCCAACGTGCATCTGCTCGGCGCGCGCCCGCATGCCGAGCTCCCCGCGTACTGCGCCGGCTTCGACGTCGGGTTGATCCCCTATCGAACCCAGGAGCGGATGACGTACG
>JAEYYY010000674.1 GCA_023430775.1 Pseudomonadota bacterium | reverse complement strand
CAGCGAGCGCGTCAGCTCGCCGATCTCGCGCACCTGCGATCGTTCGCGCTGCCGCTGCTCGCCGAGCTCGCCGGGCTGCCCGCGCGCGCCAGCTGGGGCGAATGGATCGATCGGCTCGGCGCGCTGGCCACGCGCACGCTGCGCGCACCGGAGCGCGTGCTCGCCGTGCTGTCGGCGCTGGTGCCGATGGCGGAGGTCGGGCCGGTGTCGCTGCGCGATGTCCAGCTCGTGCTCGCGCCGCGGCTCTCCGAGCTGGTGGTCCCGCAGGCCACGCGGCGCTATGGCCACGTGCTGGTCGCCACCGTCGACGCGATCCGCGGCATGGCCTTCGATGTCGTGTTCGTCCCCGGTCTCGCCGAGCGGATGTTCCCGCAGAAGGTGATCGAAGATCCGCTGCTGCTCGACGACGTTCGCACGCAGCTCGGCGAGCTGATCACGCGCGATGGCCGCGTCGCCGACGAGCGGCTCGCGCTGCGCCTCGCGATCGGCGCGGCGTGCAAGCGCGCGGTGGTCAGCTATCCGCGCATCGATCTCGATCAGGGGCGGCCGCGCGTACCGTCGTTCTACGGGCTCGAGGTGCTCGAGGCGGCCGAAGGCGCGCTACCCGGCTTCGACGAGCTCGGCAAGAAGGCAGATGCCACCGGGGCCGCGCGGATCGGCTGGCCGGCGCCGGCGGATCGCGAGCGCGCGATCGACGAGGCCGAGCACGATCTCGCGCTGCTCGACGGTTTCCTGCGGCCGCAGGAGGTGACGTTGCCCGTCGAGCGGCAACGGACGCTCCCGCACGGTCAAGCGTCGTTGCCGCTCGGCAAGGGCACGCTGACCGACCAGCGCCCGGCTCCTGGGTCCCAGCCGGATCCGCAGCGCTCGGGATCCGACCGCGAGCCGCCTCTCGTGCTGGACCCGGCGGCCGGCTCGGGAGGAAGGGTCGCCGTCGTCGCACCGGCGGTGCCCTTCGGCAAGGGCACGCGGCCGGGCACCCAGCTCGGCAAGGGGACGCTGCCGGGTGCAGCCACGCGCGGCAACCAGGTGATGGCGCCGCAAGGTGCGGCGGTGTACTTGCTGCACGCGAATCCCCACCTCGCGCGGTCGCTGCGGTTTCGCGCGCGGCGGTGGACGGTCTCGGCATGGAAGCCGGCCGACGGCCTGATCGCCGAATCCGCGGCCGGCCGCGACGCGCTCGCGGCGCATGCCCCGACGGCGCGCTCGTTCTCGCCGACGGCGCTCGAGCTGCTCGCGCAGTGTCCGTATCGGTTCGCGCTGCGCACGATCGTCAAGCTCGAGCCCCGCGAACAGCCCGAGGCGATCGAGACACTCGGTCCGCTCGAGCGCGGCTCGCTGGTCCACGACGTTCACTTCGAGCTGCTCGGCGAGCTGCGCGAAGCAGGCGCGCTGCCGATCAAGAGCTTCGACGACGTCCGCGAGCGGATCGACACCGTGCTGGCCCGCGTCGCCGCGCGCTATCGCGATGATCTCTATCCCGCGATCGATCGGGTGTGGGACGACGGCATCTCCGCGATCGGCGCCGACGTCCGCGAGTGGGTGCGGCGGATGATCGACGACCCGGGCTGGATCCCGCGGCGCTTCGAGCTCGCGTTCGGCCCGACGGGGCGCGGCGCCTCGGATCCGGCGAGCGTCAGTGATCCCGTCGATCTCGGCATCGAGCCGCGGCTCGCGCTGCGCGGATCGATCGATCTCGTCGAGGAAGCGCTCGACGGCTCGCTGCGCGCCACCGACTACAAGACCGGCATGGCGAAGGTGAAGCCCGACGCGGTGACCGCCGGCGGCACGTCACTGCAGCCGGTGCTCTACGCGCTCGTGCTCGAGCGACTGTTCGCCGGTGCGCAGGTGCGCGGCGGCCGGCTGTACTACTGCACCAGCCGCGGCGAGTTCCGCGAGGTCACGGTCGCGCTCGATCAGGTCGCGCGCGATGCTGCGCGACTGCTCGCCGAGACGCTCGCGCACCACTTCGAGCGCGCGTTCTTTCCGGCGGCACCGGCGAAGGGCGCGTGCAAGTACTGCGACTTCACCGCGATCTGCGGTCCGTTCGAGGAGGCGCGCCAGCGCATCAAGAAGGAGCCGCTCGTCCAGCTCGGCAAGCTGAGGAGCCAGCGATGACATTCATCGACCAGATCGCGCGCGATGCGATCCGCAAGGATCTCGAGTCGACGCTCGTCGTCGAGGCGGCCGCCGGCACCGGCAAGACCACCGAGATGATCGCGCGGCTGATCGAGACCATCCGCACCGGCACCGCCGGGCTCGAGCAGATCGTCGCGCTGACGTTCACCGACAAGGCGGCCGGCGAGATGAAGCTGCGGCTGCGCGTCGAGCTCGAGAAGGCGCGCGGCGAGATGCCGAGCGGCACCACCTCGGCGGCAGGCCGCGCGCGCTCGCGGTTCGAACGCGCGCTCGCCGAGCTCGAGGTCGCGCGGATCGGCACCATCCACTCGTTCTGTGCCGATCTGCTGCGCGAGCGGCCGATCGAGGCGCGCGTCGATCCGCTGTTCGAGGTCGCCGGCGAGGACGAGAGCGACCGGATGTTCCAGCAGGCGTTCGATGGCTGGTTCCAGCGCACGCTCGCCGATCCGGGTGAGGGCGTGCGCCGGATCCTGCGCAGGAACGAGCCGGTCGATCAGCTGCGCGGCGCCGGCAAGGCGCTGATCAATCGCCGCGACTTCGATGGTGCCTGGCGGCGCGACCCGTTCGATCGAAGTGCCGGGATCCAGAGCGTGCTCGACGAGCTCGCGAGCCTGGCGGCGTTCGCCTCGCGCGCGTCGCAGCCGGGTGATTCGCTCGCCAAGCTGTGCACCCGGATCGCGAACTGGCTCGACGATCTGGCGCGCCGCGAATCGATCCGCGGGCGCGATCTCGATGGTCTCGAGGCGGAGCTCGGCACCGTCGCGCGCTGGTGGGAGTGGCGCTACAGCGGCCGCAGCAAGCAGTACGGCGATGGCCTTACGCGCGCTGAGGTCGTCGCGCATCGCGATCGCGTGATCGCGGCGATCGCGGCGTTCCGGCAGGCGGCCGAGGCCGACCTCGCAGCGTGCCTGCACGAGGAGCTGCGCCCGCTGGTCCGCGATTACATCGCGCTCGAATCGCGCTCCGGCCGGCTCGACTTCTTCGATCTGCTCGAGCGCGCGCGCGACCTGCTGCGCTCGAACGCCGACGTCCGCCGCGATTACCAGCAGCGGTTCACGCGGTTCTTCGTCGACGAGTTCCAGGACACCGATCCGCTCCAGGTCGAGATCCTGATGCTGCTGTGCGCCGACGATCCGGCGTGCGACGAGCCCGCGCGCGCGCGGATCGAGCCGGGCAAGCTGTTCGTCGTCGGCGATCCCAAGCAGGCGATCTATCGATTCCGGCGCGCCGACGTCGCGCTCTACGAGCAGGTCAAGCGGCGGTTGCTCGACGACGGTGCGAAGCTGGTCGAGCTGTCGACGAGCTTCCGCGCGGTACCGTCGCTGCAGCACGCGATCAACACCGCGTTCGAGCCGGTGATGCGCGGCGACGGCCAGGCGCGCTACGTGCCGCTGTCGCCGCAGCGCGCCGACGTGGTGGGCCGGCCGTCGATGATCGCGCTGCCGGTGCCCGATCCGTACGGCAAGCGCGACATCACCAACAAGGCGATCGAGGAGTCGTATCCCGATGCGGTCGGCGCGTTCCTCGACTGGATGCTGTATCGCAGTGGCTGGACGCTCCCCACGGCGAGCGGCACTCGGCCGATCGCGACGCGCGATGTCTGCCTGATGTTCCGCCGGTTCCAGAGCTACGGCCACGACCTGACGCAGCCGTACGTGCGTGCGCTCGAGGCCCGTCAGATCCCGCACGTGCTCGTCGGTGGCCGATCGTTTCACGAGCGCGAGGAGGCGATCGCGCTGCGCGCGGCGCTGTCGGCGATCGAGTGGACCGACGACGAGCTGTCGGTCTACGCCACGCTGCGCGGTCCACTGTTCGCGTTTCACGACGAGGACCTGGTCGCGTTCAAGCACGCGCTCGGTCCGCTCGATCCGCTCGCGTTCGGGCTCGATGCGGTGGTGCCGGAGGCGCAGCGCGAGATCGCGGGTGCGCTGGCGCTGCTCGGCGAGCTCAACTTCGAGCGCAACCGCCGGCCGATCGCCGACACGCTCGGTCGCTTGCTCGCGGCCACCCGCGCACATGCCGGCTTTGCCCTGTGGCCTGCCGGCGAGCAGGCTCTGGCAAATGTGCTGCGCGTGCTCGATCTGGCACGCAAGTACGAGGCGCGCGGCCACGTCGCCACCAGCTTCCGAGGGTTCGTCGAGCGGCTCGCCGACGATGCCGAGCGCAGCCGCCAGCCCGACGCGATGGTGGTCGAGGAAGGCACCGAAGGTGTTCGCATCATGACCGCGCACGCCGCGAAGGGCCTCGAGTTTCCCGTCGTCATCCTGTGCGATCCGACGGCGCAGCTCGCGCAGCAGAATCCCTCGCGCTACATCGATGCGGCGCGCCGGGTCTGGCTCGAGCCGCTCGCGGGCTGCGTACCGATCGAGCTGCGCGAGCGTGCCGAGGAGGTGCTGCAGCGCGACCGCGAGGAAGGGCAGCGGCTCGCCTACGTCGCCGCCACGCGCGCGCGCGACATCCTGGTGATGCCGGTGATCGGCGACGAGGAGCGCGACAGCTGGATCTCGGCGCTGGTGCCGGTCACCCACCCGGAGCCAGAGCGCAAGCGAGCCCCATCGGTGGCGCCGGGTTGCCCGGCGTTCGGCACCGACAGCGTCCGATCGCGCGGTCCCGACGTCGAGCGGTTCGCGGCCGACTCGGTCGCGCCGGGACAACATCAGCCGCGCGCCGGCACCACGCCGGTGGTGGGGTGGGATCCGCGCGCGCTCGAGCTCGACCGCCATGTCGGCGGTGGCATGCGGCAGCGCCAGATCCTGCATGCCGACGACTCGGGCGAGAACGCGAGTGCGAGCGAGGCGGCTCACGCGCACTGGCAGGAGCGGCGCGGCACCGCGATCGTCAGCGGTCGCAAGCCGAGCCTCGACGTCAAGACGATCACGATCGCGTCGCGCACCGAGAACGCCGGCTGGGATCCGGTGGCGATCGAGGACACCGGCGTCGACCGCCTCGCGCGGCCGCGCGGCAAGCGCTTCGGCGTCCTGGTC
>JAEYYY010000672.1 GCA_023430775.1 Pseudomonadota bacterium | reverse complement strand
CCCATGTGCGGGACCTTGACCGCGGCATGCTCCGGGCGCAGGCGCACGACCTGGCCGGCGATCACGCCGAGGCCTGCGATCGGGCGATCTCCGTCGAGATGTTCCTCGCTCGCATCGAACAGGATCTGCAGCCCGAGGCAGATGCCGAGGTACGGCCGGCCGCTCGCGATCACCTCGCGGAGGGCGTCGCCGAGGCCGCGCTCGGCGAGGCTGTGCATGAACACGCCAAACGCGCCCTGCCCGGGGACGACGATCTTGTCCGCGCGCCGGACCGTTTCGGGATCGCGGGTGACGATCACCGTGCCGCCGGCCTTCTGCAGCGCACGCTGCACGGACCGCAGGTTTCCGCCGCAGACGTCGACGACCGCGATCGAGGCGCTCACTTCGTCAGCGTACCCTTCGTCGATGGCACCGCACCGCCCAGCCGCGGATCGATCCGCGACGCCATGTCGGTGGCCTTCGCGAACGCCTTGAAGATGCACTCGATCGTGTGGTGCGCGTTGCCGCCGTAGTGAAGCAGCACGTGCAAGTTGCACTGAGCGCGGGTGGCGAAGGCCGCGAAGAACTCTTTCGCGAGCTCGCAATCGAACTCGCCGATCCATTTGCCGTCGAGGCCGGCGACGTTCCACACGAACGCGGGGCGGCCGCAAAAGTCCACCGCCACGGTCACCATCACCTCGTCCATCGGCAGCGTGGCCCAGCCATAGCGCGCGATGCCGGCGCGATCGCCGAGCGCTTGCTGGAAGGCATCGCCGAGCACGAGGCCGATATCCTCGACGGTGTGGTGCGCGTCGATCTCGATGTCGCCGGTGGCGCGCAGCGAGAGGTCGTACACGCCGTGGCGCGTGAACGCCTCGAGCATGTGGGACAGAAACGGCAGCGGCGTTTCGATCGTGCGCACCCCGGTCCCGTCGAGAGTCAGCGCAAGAGCGATCTGCGTCTCTTTGGTCACTCGCTCGATCGCGGCACTGCGCATCAGGTCTGCTTGTATCAGTAGGTCACCGATCGTACAAACAACGCATGCCGTCGACGATTGCTCGCTGGGTGGTGCCGCTCGTCATGCTGGGAGCATGTGGCGGAGGCGACAAGAAGCCGGTCAAGAAGCCGGTGGTCCAGCAAGAGGACAAACCGAAGCCGCCACCTCCCGAGACCGAGCAGGATCGCGAGGCCAAGCGCAAGGCGGCCGCGCTCGCGATCGTGCCCGACGGCAGCACGTGCTTCCCGCAGTCGCTCAAGGAGGTGGGGGCGCCGCGCCTCGAGCTCGCCGCCGTCGCCAAGGAAGCGGTGATCTGTGCGACCGACTTCGACAAGGCGCGGCTCCTCGGTCCCGTCGCGTGCTGGAAGGTCGGCATCGGCGACGGCTCGCTGGTCTACCAGCCGCCGCAGGTGCTGCCGGGCCGCAACGTCACCGTCAAGCTCGACGACCGCTGCGCGCGCGGCTACTGCATCCCCAAGGACGCCACCGTGCCCGAGGACAAGATCGTCCACATGGCGACCAGCCCCGACGGCAACAAGGTCGTCGTGATCGCCGGCGACGATGCCCACATCTTCGATGCCGCCAGCCGGCAGCGCGAGAGCGGCTTCTCGATCCGCGGCGACAAGGGCGTCACCAACACGCCGTCGGCGGTGCACTGGGTCGGCGGCACGATCTTCATCGAGGGCCAGGATGCCGGCCCGGCGTCGTACGTGTTCGCGTTCAAGAGCAACGGCGAGGCCGTCGGTCCTCTGATGTCGCTCGAGAAGAAGGAGACGATGCTGTCGACCCACGGCGGGTCGTTCATCATCCTCGACGAGACGCGCGTCGCGATCGCCGAGAAGGGCTTCACCCGCGTCACCACCTACGAGGAAGAGACCGGCAAGCGCACCAAGATCCAGCGCAAGGTCAACAACGGTCCGTGCAAGGGGCCCGAGGCCGAGGCGTGGTGGAGCGAGACCGGTGACCTGCCGGCGAAGTGCAGGGACCACATGGCCAAGACGTTCTCGCACCTGATCGGTGCCGACGTCGTCGCCGGCAAGACCAACCTGCTCGTGCTGCTACGCGGTCCGCGGCTCGGCGAGCTGGCGGTGCTCGACGTCAAGAACCTCACCGAGAAGAAGTCGATCCGGCTGCCGTGGTGTGAAGGCGGTGGCAGCGACGGTGCGGCGGGCGCGGAAGAGGGCGGAGACTAGTCTCAACGCCTGAGTGCCTGCAGGCGCTCTCGCGATGCCGCGACATCCTGCTGCGGCACCGCACCGACGAGATCGAGCGACGCGCGCTGCTCCGCTCCTGTCGCCTGGTCACGCGCACTGACCTGCAGGATGCCTGACGCGTCGATCACGAACGTCACCTCGATCGTGGTCTCGCCGCGGGGCCGCGGCGGCAGGTTCGCGAGCACGAGGTCGCCGATCACCGTGTTGTTATCGAGCCGGCGCGATTCGCCCTGACAGACCACGATGCGCACCACGGCTTGCCGATCGCGAGCGGTGGTGAAGGTCTTGCGCTTGGTCGCCGGTAGCCGCTCGTTGCGGCGGATCAGCTCCTCGCAGAATCCGGCGACCGTGCCGATGCCGAGCCCGCGCGGCGTGACCTCGAGGATCGTCGGGATCGGGCGCGCGGCCATTCCCGGTGCGGTCGCCGCGGTCGGTCCCCAGCCCGGCGTCGGCCCGAGGCCCGCACC
>JAEYYY010000177.1 GCA_023430775.1 Pseudomonadota bacterium | reverse complement strand
GCGCGCGACATCCTGCTGGTCGTCGCCGCACCCGGCGTGTGGGGCGAGCTCGCCCGGCTCTACGGCGTGCTCGCCAACGACGAGGCTCGCGCGCTGTGCGACGAGCAGCTCGTCGTCACCATCCTCGCCGAGCGCGCCACGCCCTACGATGTCGCCGCGGCGCTCGATCCCGATGCACCGCTGATCCGCTACGGCCTGATCCGCGTCGGTGGCGGCGTCGGCCGGCCGTTCCTGCCGCTCGGCGTCGACAAGGTCGTGCTCAAGCTGCTGCGCGGTGGCTCGCCGGTCTCCGAGCTGGCGCCGACGGTGCGGCCGCGCGCCGCGACCAAGACGCTCGAGGAGCTGCGCATCCGCGGCACGATCAAGGACAAGATCGTGCGCGACCTCGAGCGCACCCGCGCGCCGCTGCGGATCGCCGCCCGCGGCCGCATGGGCTCCGGCCGCCACACGCTGCTCGCGGCGATCGCCGCCACCGGTGGTCGCGAGCTCGGCGTGATCGACGCGTCGATGATGATCCGCTCGGAGCAGCAGCGCACCGATCAGCTGCGGGTCGCCCTCGAGCGCGCGCACGTCGCCGGGATGTTGCCGTGCGTCGACGGTCTCGACCTGATCCCGTCCGACGATGTGGTCGCGCGTGAACAGGTCCGCGAGGTATTGCGCCGCCATCCCGGCCCGCTGGCGGTGCGCCTCGGCTGGGAAGGGCAGCCGCCGCTCGATCCCGGCCACGTGATGGTCGATCTACCGACGATGACGCTCTCCGAGCGGATGGCGTCGTGGCACGCGAGCCTGGCAACCGCCGGCTTGCACGTCGGCGACGTCAGCGAGCTCGCCGATCGCTATGCCGTCGGCGCCGGCGTGATCGAGAAGGTCTGCATGGATGTCGCCGAGGCGGATCGCGAGGCGCTGCGGCACGCGGGAAACGGTGCGAGCAACGGTCATGGCGGCAACGGGCATCCGCAACCGGGTGACGATGCCGGCGGCCGGCTCGACGTCGCGGTTCGCCAGCACCTCGAGAGTCGGCTCGGCTCGACCGCGAACCGCGTGCAGCGGCTCGCCAGCTGGGCGCAGGTCATCCTGCCCACCGACATCCTCGATAGCCTCACCGAGCTGATCGCGCGCATCCGGCACCGCCGGACGGTGTTCGACATGTGGGGCTTCGATCGCGTGATGTCGACCTCGCGCGGCGTCACCGCGCTGTTCTCGGGCGGTCCCGGTACCGGCAAGACGCTGGTCGCCAGCGCGATCGCGAACGAGCTCGGCATGGATCTCTATCGCGTCGACCTGTCGCGCGTGATGTCGAAGTGGATCGGCGAGACCGAGCAGAACCTCGCGAAGCTGTTCGACGCCGCCGAGGACGGCAACGCCATCATCCTGTTCGACGAGGCCGACTCGCTGTTCGCGAAGCGCACCGAGGTCAAGTCGTCGGTCGATCGCTACGCCAACCTCGAGGTCAACTATCTCCTGCAGCGCTTCGACACGTTCGAGGGCATCGCGATCCTGACCACCAACTTCGGCACCTCGATCGACAGCGCGTTCAAGCGCCGCCTGTCGCTGCGCCTGACCTTCCCGTTCCCCGACGAGGATCAGCGCGAGAAGCTGTGGCGCGCCCACATGCCGCCCGAGGTCCCGGTGTCGGGCGACTTCGATCTCGCCGACATCGCGCGCCGCTACCGGCTATCCGGCGGCTACATCCGCAACTGCGCGTTGCGCGCCGCGTTCATCGCCGCCGAGGAGGGCGGGGCTCTCACCAACGATCACCTCGAGCGCGCCATCAAGGCCGAGTTCCGCGAGATCGGAAAGCTGGCCGAGAGCGGCGTCCTCGAGTGACACGCGTCGCATTCGTCCGCCACTCGGACCCGAATGTCCGTGGCTCGGACGAAGCGGTCCGCGCATCGGACGAAGCGGTCTGCGCGGCGGTCGCTGCCGCAAACCACGAGGTCGTCGCGATCGACGCTGCCGAGGTGCTCGTCGTCGCGCTTCATCCAGCCTCGCCGGGGCTCGTCGAGCGGCCCGCGATCCCGACCGTGGCCATCCTCGATCGCTCGACGATCGCCCCGGCGCGTGACTTCGAGGAGCTGCTGCGCGCCAGCATCGAGACCGCCGCCGACGCGTTCGTCCTCCAGCCGGCTCACCTCGCCGATGCGATCGCGTGGGTCGCCGACGAAGATCGCTCCGCCCGGACGCGCGGCCAGCCGCGGCTGACCGTGATCGGAACCAACCAGGGCGACTTCGGGATGACGCGGCCGCTGACCGCCGAGCCGATGATCATCGGCCGCGCCAGCAACTTCCGGGCGGAGCATCCGGTGCGGCCGGATCGGATGCCGACGCCGATCGGCACGATCGCGCGCTGGCATGCCCGGGCGCGCTGCGTCGACGGCGTGGTCTCGGTGTGCGATCTGCGATCCACCAACGGCACGTTGCTGATCCGCTGGGGCGAGCCGGCGCGCCTGCTGTGCCCTCAGCAGCTCCAGGGCGGCCGCGAATACGGTCCGCCGGCGAGCGCCTGGCTGGTTCGCGATCCGACCCCCGATTACGTCGAGCTGCGGTTCGGCGACCACCTCCAGCTGCCGGGAGGCTGGCGGTTCCGCGTGGATGGCGATCCGCAGACCGAATGATCAAAGTGCGGAACGGCCGGTGTTTCGATGACACGACGTTGCTGATGAATCCGCGGGATCGCCGCTCTCGCGTTCGCTGCCACGGGTAGCCCGCGCGCTCGCTCGAGGCGCTTCCTCCTCGAGCGGGGACACTGCGGACTCCTTCCATGATCGGCTCGCGATCGCCTCCACGGAAGCGGAGCTCGCGCTAGCCGAACCGGGGCACGAACGCGAGCGTGCCGTCGAGCTCGCGCTCGATCATCAGGCCCTCACCATCGTCGACGGTGACCGTCGTGAGCGAGCGCATGATCGGGTGCGCGATCAGCTCCGACACTGCCCGCAACACCGGCCGCGGCCCGCCGCGCACCTTCGAGATCCGGCCGAGGTGCAACGCGCGCACGGTGGCCCAGATCGGGTCGCCGATCAGCGGCGTCAGCAGGCGCGACGGATCGACGAGCGCGACGTCGGCGAGAAAGCCGTTGTCGAACCGGCACGCCTCGAACCTCACCCAGCTCGCCAGCGGTCCGATCCACGCTCGCCCGTGCTCCGCGATCAACGCTGCCGCGCGCGCGTGATCGCGATTCGCCAGCTGCAGGCTGATCACCTCGCCGCGCGGATCGCCGAGCTCGAGCAGCAGGTCGGCATAGATCTGCCGCAGCATCAGGTCCTGCGGAAACTCGACGATCGCGGTGAGTAACCGCGTGGCGGTCTCGGCGGTCAGTTGCGCGCCAGCATGACGGCGGTCTGCGAGTACGCCGACGACGTCCAGAAGCCAGCGAGCGCCTCGAGCTTGTCCTGCATGTCGCCGTCGCGCTGGGCAGCCGCCGACTGGTACGCGAGCTTCGCCTGCACCGGGATCGCGCCGGTCGCGATCCGCGCCGCTCGCGCATTCGCACGCGCCGTACGCTCGGCGGTGACGAGCATGTTGAGGAACGCCTTCTCGTGATCGACCGCGGTGGCGCGGCCCGACGCATCCGGCTTGACGCCGAGCGAGTAGTACTTGTTCACCAGCTCGGCACTCTTCGCGTACGCGAGCTCGCTGCCGGCGAGCGACATCAGGTTCCACTGCAGCGACTTGTCGCCCCACTCCTTCTTGAGATCGGCGAGCGGGCCGCTCGACGACTGCTCCATGCGCGACAGCACGAACGCCACCAGGTAGTTCGGATCGCGCATCGCTAGCCGCTGGCGCGCTTCATCCATCGACAGCCCGGCCTGCTCGCCGAGCGGACCGACGACCATGGTCTCGAAGTAGTTGACGCCCGCCGCGGCCGCCGAGCTGTACGACGTGGTCATCCGCTTCACGTTGGGGATGTTGCACATGTAGTTGACGGTCTTCTCGCTCTCGAACTCCATGCGCTGCGCCGCGAGCGCCGTCTCGGCGACGGTGCGGCCGATCAGCATCACCGTCGGCGCGAGGTTCTCGATGATCAGATCTGCGACTTCCTTCGAGCCGAGCTCGCTGGCATCGCGCGAGGCCAGCGTGGCGACGAACCGCTTGGTCGTCCGCACCGCGTCGTTGGCGAACATCTTGTAGCCGTACGCGCGCAGTGCCGCCTGATAGGCGCCCATCATCATCAGGTGGCCGCCCATCGTGGTCGGCTTGATCGCGCCGACCTTCTTGAACATCTCGATGTTCTGCTTCTCGAGCTCGTCGAGCGAGTTGAGCGCCCGCAGCGCCTGATCGCCGTCGCCGTTCTGCAGCTTGGTCAGGATGTCGAACGCGTCGGTCGCGCTCGCCGCATAGACCCACGCCTCGAGCATCCGGCTGTACGCCGCGCCCATCATGTTCTGGCGCTGCAGCTTGTCGGCCTTCTCGGCACTCTCGACGGCGCGCTTGCCCATCTCGCTGAGCAGCGCGGGCAGCCGCCCGGCCTGCTGCAGCTTGATCAGCGTCTCGAGCTCCTCGCCGTAGCGCTTGAGCCACTCCTGATACTTCGCGGCCAGCGCCTTATTGGTGTCTTCGTCGAGCGCCATGTCCTTGTCGGGGACCGGCACCGGCTCGGGCAGCGACTTCTTGGTCAGCAGGCGATAGGCCTCGAACACGCTCGCCACCTCGACGGCCTCCGCACCGTTCTCCTTCGCCAGCTCGACGAGATCGACCATCCGGCCCGTCGCCGCGCTGCGCGCCCACCGCATGCCGATCGGAAACCCGATCCGCTTCTTGCCCTTGTCGATGTTGCCCTTGAACTTCTCGGGGATGCCGCCGACCGGACCGATCGTGCCGTCGGGGTTGATGATGCCGGTCATGGTCGCCAGCGGATCGATCTCGGCGCCGGTCATCGTCGCCAGGAAGCCCGCGGTCATCAGGCCCGACGCGCTCGCGCCATCGATGTAGCCGCCGCTCGACGCCGAGAACGAGAAGTCGGTGAGGTCCTTGCCGAGCGTGTTCGCTGCGGTGATCGACGCGACCCAGACGCCGGCGCGCCACTGCGGACCCGCGCCGCCGGCGAGCTCTTCATAGAGACCGACGCGCACGCTGCGATCCGGGTTCGGTCCGGTCGACAGCTTCACCGGCGAGCTGCCACCGCTGGCGGGCTGACCGCCGCCCATGCGCACGAACATCGCGTCGACCTTGCCGAAGGTCTCGACGGTGGGGAGCTTGATGATCGTCGAACCGTTCTTGTCGTCGGTGCCGAGGATCACCGCCTGGTTCGGTGCCTTCGCATCCTTCTTGATCCCGAGCGGCTGGAAGTCTTTCTTGTCGCCGGCGATCGGCGTGCCCTTGTCGACGGGCTTCGACGCGCCTTTCGGTCCACACGCGATCGCGAACACAGACAGAGCCAACGCTCCGCGGAGTTTCCCCATAGAACCCGGAGCATACCTCAGCGTGCGCGAGGATGTTTGCGCGCCTGCTCGATGACGCGCGCCTGAGAAACCTGCGTGTACACCTGCGTGGTCGAGATGTCCGCGTGTCCCAGCATCGCCTGCACGGCCCGCAGATCTGCGCCGCGCTCGACGAGGTGGGTCGCGAACGAGTGCCGCAGCTTGTGAGGTGACACCGCGCCCCCCGGCAACCTCAGCCCCGCTTTTGCCGCGTGCGTGCGCAGCGTCTTCCAGAACGCCTGGCGAGTCATCGGCTTGCCTCGGCCGGTCAGAAAAAGGCTGCGTTCGTTCGGGTCCTTCAGGAACGCGGGTCGATCGGTCGCGAGGTACGCCTCGATGCGATCGCGCGCCGCGGCGCCGAGCGGCACCAGCCGGGTCTTGTTGCCCTTGCCGGTGACCCGGACGTACCCGGCGCGCAGGTTGACATCGGCGACCGGCAAGCCGACCAGCTCGCTGACCCGCAACCCGCTCGCGTACGCCAGCTCGATCATCGCCGCGTCGCGACGCCCGCGCGGCGTATCCGGCGGCTGTGCGATCAGCTGCACCACGCCTTGCTCGCCGAGCACGCCGGGCAGCCGCTTCGCCGTCCGCGGGCTATCGATCTGCTCGCACGGATCGACCTCGAGCCAGCGCTCGGCCACCAGGTGCTTGCACAGGCCGCGGATCGCCACCAGCATCCGCGCCCGGCTGCGTGCCGCCAGCTTCGCCTCGGCGAGCGAGATCAGATAATCGGTGACATCCGCCTGGGTGACGTCGTCGACGTCGGCGCGGCCGCGCTCGAGCACGAACGCGAGGAACCGCGCCAGGTCCCGCCCGTAGGCATCCAGGGTGTGCCGCGACAGGCCGCGCTCGACCTTCAGATGATCGAGGTAGAGGTCGACCGCCTCGTCGAGTGCCAGCCTACGTGCCACCCCGAGATCCTCGACGGGTGGGCAGGCGCTCGCAAGTTTCCGTTGTGCTTGCGGAGCCCCGCCGGGCCGTCCATAGTCCTTCCGATCGGATGGACCTCTCCCCGGAACAGATCCGCAACATCGTCGTCGGGGTGTTCATCCTCCTGATCTCGGTGGCGCTTCACGAGTTTGGCCACGCGTTCGCCGCCTGGAAGCTCGGCGACGACACCCCCAAGCGCCAGGGCCGCGTCACGCTCAACCCGGTCGCGCACGCCGCTCCGATCGGCACGCTGCTGCTCCCCGTGGTCGGCGGCATCTACGCCGCGAGCAGCGGCATCGCGGGTGGCTTCGGCTGGGGCAAGCCGGTCCAGTGGCAGCCGCACAAGATCCGGCGCGGCATCAAGATGGCCACCGCGAACATCATCGTGTCGTTCGCCGGGCCGTTCATGAACCTCCTGCTGGCGTTCGTCGTCACGCTGACGCACGTCATCTTGATCAAGGCCGGCGTCCTGACGATGGCCGTCGACCCGGAGACGATGAGGCTCCACCCGGTCGACATGATCCTGGTCGCCGCGGCCGCCACCAACTTCATCCTGTTCTTCTTCAACCTGCTCCCGATCCCACCGCTCGACGGCGGCCACATCCTCCAGGCGTTCACGCCGTACCGCCACCGCGACAAGTACGATGCCTACGCGCGCTACGGCCCGTTCGTGCTGCTCGGCGTGATGCTGATCCCCCAGGTGCGAGTGATCTTCTCGACGCCGGCAACTTGGTGTACCCAAGGCCTCTACAAAGGCCTCGGCGGGCTGTTCGGACTGACGTTCTAGATGGATCAAATCGGCTATCAGGTTGCTCTCGACGTCTTCGAGGGCCCGCTCGATCTGCTCTTGCACCTCGTCAAGAAGCACGAGCTCTCGATCCTCGACATCCCGATCTCGTTCGTCACCGAGAAGTACCTCGAGTACATCGATGCGATGACCGCGCTCGATATCGACGTCGCCGGCGAGTACCTGGTGATGGCGGCGACGCTCTGCCACATCAAGTCGCGCGAGTTGCTGCCGGCGTCCGACATGGCCGACCCCGAAGACGCCGAGCATGCCGATGGCGATGGCCAGGGCGAAGAAGGTCTCGACCCGCGCGCCGATCTGATCCGCCGCCTCCTCGAGTACCAGAAGTACAAGGAAGCGGCCGAGCAGCTCGGTCACCGCCCGGTCGTCGGTCGCAATGTGTGGAGCCGTGGCTCTGTCGCCGAGGACGCTGTCTCCGACGATGTCGATCCCGACGCCGTCGCGCCGCTCGCCACCTTCCCGGTCCACAAGCTGCTCGACGCCTTCGAGCGCGTGATGAACGCGGCGAAGGTGAAGGTCTCGCACGATGTCCTCGTCGATCGCCTGTCGGTCTCCCAGCGCATCTCCGAGCTGACCGACCGGCTCGAGCGCGAGGGCCGCTTCACCTTCACGTCGATGTTCAGTTTTCTGCGCGACGGCATCCAGCGCTCGGCGCGCGACATCCGCCACGAGGCGGTCGTCACCTTCCTCTCGATCCTCGAGATGGCGAAGCTCCGCCTGCTGCGGATCACCCAGCTCGAGGACGAGTCCGAGGAGATCATCATCGAGCGCAACGGCGAGGACCTGCGCGCCCGGGTCGAGGCCGGGATCGCTCGCACCGAGGACTATCGGTAAACGAGGGATCTGAGTGTCGGACCCGCGTGGTAGGTGAGTGTTCTCCGTGAGTCGTAAGCGCAAGAAAGCCGGTTCGCCGGACGCCGAAGTCACGTCGGACAACCTCGAGGCCGTGCCCGAGGACATCCTTGCCGAGGGCAGTGGCCCCGTGCAGGCGGTCGCGCACGTCGCGATCCCCACGGACGACCAGGAGCCCGATCCGCCGGTGCGGAGCAAGCGAAAGCCCAAGCGATCCTCGCGCGATGCCAACGCCGAGCTGATCGAGGCCGTCGCCGACGACGCGGCCGCCGGCGCCGATGCCGAGGCCATCGCAGCAGCTTCCGATTCGCTTGATTCCATGGATTCGATCGAAGCGCGTGCCACGGCTGCGGTCGAGCGCGCCCGCAACAAGCGCAAGAAGGCGGACATCGAGCCCGAAACGATCGATGCCGACGTCGCGCCGGATGCCCAGGCACTCGCCGAAGC
>JAEYYY010000654.1 GCA_023430775.1 Pseudomonadota bacterium | reverse complement strand
CGATCGCTCGGGCATTCGAGGTCTCGATCACCGCCCGCGCCTCCGGTTCGCCGACCGCGTTCTTCTCGAGGGCCGGCGGCGTCAACTTCAACGCACCGCGACCGCGGCCCTCGAGATCGCGGCCCTTACGAAAGTCCGAGAACGGCGAGGGCGTGTGCGTGATCACCGGCTCGGTGGCACGAACCACCTCGGGCTCGCGCGTCATTCGACGGTTCGCGGCGATCCGCGATGCCGATCTGGTGGGAGCCACCTTCGCGATCGGCGGCTCGGCGGCGAGGCCCGGGACCCGGGCGAGCTCCTGCGCGTCGAGCATGACGACCTCGACCGCGGTCTCGGTGCGCTCGACCAGCTCGATCTTCGCCGGGGCGACGTCGTCGATCGGCGGTGGCTCGGGGCTGACCTCGACCAGCCACCACGCGCCGGCGAGCAGCACGTGCACCCCGACCGAGATCGCGAGGCTCGGCGGGATGCGGTCCACGGCCATGAGACTTTTGGCACTGCGAAAACGTTGCCAGCCGGCTCCCCAGCAAGTTCGCGGACCTCGACCCGAGGAGGCGAGGACTGTGCCCCTCCTTCACGTCAAATCCTCACGGTGCGAGCCTTGCGAGACTGGTGGAGCCTGCGAAGGAAGTCGTAGAGCACCATCTCCTGCGACCGCTGCGACGCGTGCAACAGCCGGTTCGCGTGCATGTGGACCAGGCTCCACGCGAAGTCGCGCAGCGTCGGGGTCAGCTCGCCGGCGGCATCGCGACGGCGGAGCTCGACGGCGAGCTCGGCGATCGCGGCATCGCGCGCGGCGAGCAACTCGAAGCCGGGCTCGAGATCGTGGTCCTTGTCGCGCGCTGGATCGCGAGCGAACAGCAGGTCGAGCGACGCGCGCTCCTGCGTGAAGCGGTCGCCGATCCGTCCCCAGAACGCGGCATCGGCATCGTGCTCGCGGCCGATGCTGTCGCGTCCCATGGTCACGCACGCGGCGCGCTCGTCCGGTGTCAGGCCGAGCGCGTCGAGCATCGAGTCGATGCCGCGCAACGCCAGCCGCCAGCGCGCATCGCCACCGGCATCGCCGTCGAGCAGCTCGACGATCGACAGCACGCACTCGCTGTCGAGGTGGAACAGCTTCTCGACCAGCTCGATCCCGCGATCGCCGCCGTAGCGCTCGAGCTCGCGATGGTAGGTGTCGAGCACGAGCCTGCGCATCGCGCCGTCGGCGATCAGCGGCGCGGTCGCGCGCTCGAGAGCAGGCAGCACGCTCGCGGCCAGCTGCCGTGGATCGCCGGCGAACCGCAGCCGGAGATGCGGATCCGGATCGGCGTAGCGCAGGAAGAACCAGTGCGAGGCGTGGCCGGCCTCGATGGCGCCGCGGATCGCGGGCGCGAGCTCGCGGAGCACGTGATCGGTGGTCGACTCGCCGCAATACAGCTTCGCGTACAGCCACTCGCTGCCGGGTGCGAACACGCGCCGTGTCGAAGGAGCCGGCGCGCGTGTGACCGCCTTCGTCGCGGGCCGCTTGCGCGAGAACGTCACCACGATCTCGTTCGCGAACCGGCCTTCCGGACCGCGCGCGACCAGCTGATCCGGAGCCGGGAATATCTCGGTCAGGGTGACGCGCGACGAGCCGGCGAGCTCGTCGGCGAATGCCGCGACGAGGAGCGGGTTATCGAGATCGATCGGCAGCTCGTTATCGCCCTCGGCGATCATCACGAAGCGAGGCAACCGATGGCGGTCGCGTAGCGCGGCGACGGCTGCCGCGATCGGCGCGCGACCTTCACCGGGCTGCTTCGCCGCCGCCTTGACCGCAGCGGTCAGCTCCGCGAGATCGGCGGTCTCGAGCCTCCACTGCGCGCGATGCACGGTCACGCGGTTGATCCGGACCCTCGGCAAGAATGGGGCACCGGCGAGCGGGCCCCACGAGAACCCGACGTGCTCCGCTCCCTGCCCCGCCAGCGCGCACAGGAAGCGATAGACCCCGAGGCTGCGCTGCCGGAAGTTGTGCGCCGTCGACAGCCGGGGGATGACCTCGCGATCGAGCCGCTTCGAGCGCAGCACGATGCGACCGCCGCGCACCGACACCAGCAGATCGTCGAGCGTGATCTGATGCTCGCGCGGTGCACCGGACAACCCGAGAAACACGATCTCGTGCGCCCGCAGCACGGGCCGGCACAGGATGTTGCCGATCCGTCCCTCGTTGAGGTGCACGATCTCGGCGAACACGGCATCGGGATGCAGCGCCTCCTCGGCGGCGTGATGGGCGCGCACCATCGCATCGAGCTCCGGTGACAGATGACAGAACCGGCCGAGGATCCGCGCGCCCGACGGCCCGCCGGTGCCCTCGAAGTTGATCGCCAGCTCTCCCCTCGCCTCGTCCTCGGGGCTGCCCGCGATCCGGATCATCGTCGCGAACGCGTCGGGCAGCTTCGCGGGTTCGGCGGTCGGCTCGAGCGCGTCGAGCTCCTTCGGATCGAGCACGATCTCGGTGGCGCCGGCCGCGAGTGCGGTGCCGAGCTTGCGCAACAGCAGCTGATCGATCGGGCGAAGGGTGACGCTGTTCTCCGCCTTGCGCGAAGGAAAGCCCAGCTTCGCGAGCAGCGGCGAGCCTTCCGCGCCGGGACCGCGCGCGCGCTCGAAGCCGATGCCCGACTCCTCGTCGAGCACGTGCGCCAGCGGCACCTCCTGATCCTCCCAGCGGTCCAGGAAGGCGCTGCGAAACTCCGCGAGGGGGCCGTCGCTGAACTTCGAGCAGCGCGACAGCGCCGCGATCGTCTGCGCGAGATCGGCGGCGATCCGGTTGCCGAGCGTGATCGCGCCGGGCTTCAACATGTCGACCTGGAACAGCCGCGAGAGATCGACCTTCGCGGGTAGCCCCTCGAGGCTCGCCGCGATCGCCGTGTACGCCGCCGGCGAGTTGCGCAAGCCGCCGGCATCGATCGCGGCGATCGCCCGGCGCACGCCATCGAGCTTGGCCGCGACGTCGTCGAGCCCTGCCCCGGCGAGCTGCGCGATCAGGCCGTCGATCGGCTCGGGACCGGTGATGTGGACGCCGAGATCGGGCACCAGCAGCTGCGCGTCGATCAGCTCGCCGATGTACGCGCGCGCCTCGGCGAGGCTGATCTCCTCGTCGACGAGAGGCGTGGCGAGCTCGGCCAGCTTCGCCCCGTCGCGCGCGCGATCGAGGGTGGCATCGAGATAGGGCGTCGGCGTGACCGAGACCAGGTGATAGTTGCGTTCCTTGCCGTCGAGGCGCGCCGCCGCGTAGCGCAACCGCCCCGCGATCCGGTAGATCGACGTGTTCGGGCGCAGCGTCACGCGTTCGCGCACGCTCGGATCCTTCAGGAGCTCGTCGCAGAGCACGAACAGATAGTCGTTATCGAGCCGGGTGCGCCGCCGGTAGTCGCCGCGCGGTGCGAGCTCGATCGAGGTCTTCGCACCGAACGTGCCCGTCGAGATGCCGGAGAACAGGCCGAACGGCGTGGCGCGGCCGGCCATCCGCGCGACGTACTTCACCAGCGACGTCTCGAGTCGCTGACCGGCTGCCGACCCGGGCTTGTCGCGCCAGCTCGCGATCGCACCGTGCAGGCTCGGCGATGCGACGAACAGCGCCTCGTCGACCTCCGGCAACGCGAGCACGCTCGCCAGATACGCGCGGGCGGCGGACGCGTCACCGCTCCACTCGAGCAGCGTGGTCAACGGCAGAAGCGGCGTGCGCACGCAAACACCGGCATCGGCTCGCCAGTCATGATCGTGCCCTCGCGCCATGTCGCGCGACTATACGATCACTGCACGCGCGCGATCGGGATGGGCGGCACCGGACGAGCGCGGGTCTGGCGCTCGAGGATCGACGAGATGGCCAGCGTCGGGATCGATGCGTACACGATCAGCCCGTGCAACTGGAAGACCGAGCCGAGACCGACGACGGCTGCCACCGCGGGCACGGCGAGTAACGGCCACCGGACGACCGGCGAGATCGAGGCAGTCAGCTCGCCGATCCAGCCGAGCAGCGAACCGATGACGATGCCCGCCACCAGCCCGAACATCAGGATCAGCACCGCGCCCCCGCCGCCTTCACCGCCGAGCGCAAACGCGACGGCGACCACGAGCACGTTCAACGCGCCGAGTGCCATGCCGAGTCCCGAGCCCATGGGCGAGATCCTAGCAGCCGATCAAGAGACATCCAGGAGCATCATCCGGTCCCAGGTCGGCTCGATCTCCGAGATCGCGGCGTGCAGCGCGAGCGCGACGCCCGGCGCGTCGGTCAAGATGCAGCTGCCCGGCCCCCAGCGTTCACCGTCGGCCGACTGCTGCAGCGTCGGGTATCCCGCCGGCGGTTCACCGACTCGCCGGATCGCGAGCGTCTGATCGATCCACCGGTTCGCGGCCTCGGCAAACACCGGCTCGCGGGTCGCGTTCCACAGCCGCACGAACGTGTGGAGCGCGCCCGCCGTGCCGTGGCACAGCCCGGCATCGCGCACCGTGTCGTCTTCGCCCGTCGCACACGCTCGCGCGACGACGAGCGCCTCGCGGTTCCAGTCGTCTCGCTCGCACGCTCGCGCCGCCGCGAGGATGCACGTCGCGACGCCCAGATCGCCGTAGCACCACGCCGTGCGCCGGCGCTTGCGGGTCTCGGGGAGCCAGGTCGGAAATCGCATACCCTCGCTCGGAGGTGGCGCGGCGGCGAGCAGGTACGTCATCGCCGCTTCGAGCAACCCGTGCGCCCGGGGCTCGGCATCGTGCCGCACGCAGCGCGCGAGGAAGCCGATCACGCCGGCGATGCCGTGGGCGAGACCGATGTTGTAGTGACCGGCCGGCGACTCCACGCGCATCCACTCGGGAAGCAGCTCCGGCGCCGTGTGCCAGGCGAGGCCACCGTGACTCGACCGGGCAGATTGCACGAGCAGATCGACCACCCGTGCGACCACCGCGCGACCTGCTTCGGCGCGCTCGATCCCGTAGACGCCGAAGCCGACGAGGCCGGAGATCAGGTCGTAGTCCTCGCTCCAGCTGTCGAGCCGCTCCAGTAACCGGCGATCGATCGTGTCGCAGACCTGGGCCGCGGTATCGCCTCCGGCGAGGTGCTCGATCGTCCAGCCGACGGCGCACGCACCGCCGTAAAGCGCCGGTGTCGCAGGCGTGGTCGCGAACGCGGTGACGGCAGCCGCGAGCGACTGCCCGACATCGTCGTCGGGATCTGGCACGGTGTCGTCCTGCGCCAGGTACGCCCGCGTGACCGCGCGGTCGAGACAGAGATGGATGGCCTCGGGCCGCGGGACGGCGTCGACGATCTCGCGGATCACCGCGACCAGCTTCGCGCGACGCTCGGGGTCGGTGACGAGCGGCTGCCAGTCGGCCATGCATGCTCGTAACACGACCCGCCGTGATACGAATGGTCAACGTGGCCGAAGGCAGCGAGGCAAGACGCACGGTGGCCGTGATCGCGACGGGAGCCGCCGCCGATCGCGTCCGCGGTCTCGGGCTGCCGGTCCATCTCGCCGCCGCGATCGACGAGGCCCCCGGTGATCTCGCGATCGTCGTGATCGGCGATCCGGCCACCGATGCCGTCGATCCGCGCGTCGCGTACGTCGCACGACCCGGGATCTCCGACGATCAGCTGCGCATCGTCGTCGAAGCGGTCGCCTCGGGTGTCGCCGCCGAACCCGCGAAGCTGCCGGCCGACACGCCGGCGCAGGCCCGCCGTGCGCAACGCGCGTTCGCGGCCTCGCGCCGCCTGGCCGCGGCCACCGATCTGAAGGCGACCGAGGCGATCGCGATCGAGACCGCGCAGGAGCTCGTCGGTGCCGACCGCGCGTACTGCTTGTTCTTCCACGCCGGCGATGGCTCGCTGTGGTCGGAGGCGCTGCAACAAGGTGCCGGCGACGAGCGGCGTGCGATCGGTGGGCTCGCGGGCTGGTCCGCGTACACCGGGTTGCCGGCGCACGCCGCCAGCGCCGGCGACGATGCGCGGTGGCTGGCGAGCATCGACGATCCGCAAGGCGACGCCGGCAGCTCGCTGCTGGTGCAACCGATCGTCGGCGCGGACCGCCACGTCCACGCCGTGCTGATCGCGGCGCGCCATCGCGGCAGTACGTTCGGCGAGGCGGAGATCGAACAGCTCGCACGCTTCGCGACCCTCGCGGCGCCGCTGCTCGATCAGCTGTCGACGCACGTCGAGGCCCAGCAGGTGCTCGACGACGAATCCGCGAATCAGCTATTCCGCGCCGAGGCGATCGCCGCCGCCGAGCCGCAGCGCTGGGGCGATGTCGTGCGCGTCTCGCCGGGCTGGTTGCCGTACGCGTACTGGGTGCTCGTGTTGCTGCTCCTCGGCAGCGCGGCGTTCATGACGTTCGGCACCGTGGCGACGTACTCGACGGGGATGGCGGTGATCCGATCCACCTCGCGCGTCTCGGTGACGCTACACACCGCCGGCAACGTGAGCTCGGTGCTCGTGCAGCCGGGCGATCGCGTCGAGGCCGGCACCGTGATCGCGAAGCTCGACGATGTCGATCAACGCGCCGCCGTCGATCGGATCAACAAGGAGTTCGAGACCCAGCTGCGCAACCACATGCTGGACCCGAACGACATCGCCGCCGATTCGTCGCTGCGCACGCTGCGCCTGCAACTCGAGCAAGCGCGCGCGGCGCTCGATGACCGCCAGATCCGCGCGCGGACGGCAGGCGTGCTCTCCGATCTGCGCGTCCAGCCCGGGCAGCATGTCGAGCCCGGTCAGATCGCGGCCTCGATCGTCGAGGGCGAAGGCGCGCGCCTCGAGGTGATCGCGCTGTTGCCCGGCGAGGATCGCCCGCAGATCTCGCCCGGCATGCAGCTCCGCCTCGAGCTCACCGGCTATCGCTACGCGTACCAGCTGCTGACGATCGACAGCGTGTCGTCGGAGGTGATCGCGGCCAGCGAGGCGCGGCGCATCCTCGGCCCCGATGTCGCCGAGGGCATGGCGATGGGCGGCTCCGTCATCGTCGTGCGCGGCAAGCTGCCGAGCACCGAGTTCGAGGCCGACGATCAGGTCTATCGCTATCACGACGGCATGCTCGGCAAGGCCGAGGTCCGGCTGCGCTCGGAGCGGATCGTGTTCGCCGTGATCCCCGGGCTGCGGAGGCTCGAGTGAGCGAGTCCCGCCTTGGCGATGCCATCGACCCGCAGCTGGCGCGCACGCTCGGCCGGCTCGGCTCGCGCGGTCGCCACATCCCGTTCGTCCAGCAGCTCGAGGCGGCGGACTGCGGCGCGGCGTGCCTCGCGATGGTGCTCGGCAGCTTCGGCAAGACGGTGCCACTCGACGAGCTGCGCGGCGTCGTCGGCAGCAATCGCGGCACCGATGCCTCGGAGATCGTGCGCGGCGCGTCGCGGTTCGGGCTGCGCGGCCGCGGCATCCAGCTCGAGGTCGAGGATCTCCATCACCTGCCGTCGGGCGCGATCCTGCACTGGGCGTTCAATCACTTCGTCGTGCTCGATCGCGTGCGGCGCACGACCGTCGAGATCGTCGATCCCGCGTCGGGCCGGCGAAAGATCCCGATGGACAAGTTCCGGCGCCAGTTCACCGGCATCGCGCTGGTGTTCGAGCCCGAGGAGACGTTCACGCCGACGCCGCCGGGCGCCTCGAAGACGTGGCGCTACCTGCGGCAACTCGGCACGCAGCGGTCGCTGATCGCGCGCGTCGTCGTCACCTCGATCGCGCTGCGCATCCTCGCGCTCGCGCTGCCGGTGCTGACCGTGATGGTGGTCGATCGCGTGGTGCCGCGCAGCGACTACTCGCTGTTGCTCGTCGTCGGCACCGGGCTCGGCGCCGTGCTCGCATTCCAGACGCTCGCCACGCTGATCCGCGCGCACCTCTTGATCGAGCTGCGCACGCGGATGGACACCAGGATGACGCTCGGCTTCCTGTCGCACATGCTGGCGCTGCCGTACGCGTACTTCTCGCGGCGCAGTGCCGGCGATCTCCAGTTGCGCGTGCAGTCGAACACCAGCATTCGCGAGCTGCTGACGTCGTCGCTGCTCTCGACGCTGCTCGACGGTGGGCTCGCGGCCGCGTATCTGGTCCTGCTGTTCGTGCTATCGCCGCTGCTCGCCACGGTGACGCTGCTGACCGGCGGCCTGCAGATCGTGGTGCTGTGGCTGTCGCGGCGGCGCTACGCGCAGCTGACCGCGCAGGATCTCGAGAGCCAGGCCAAGGCGCAGTCGTACCTGGTGCAGATGCTGGTCGGCATCGAGACCCTCAAGGTCTCCGGTGCCGAGGATCGCGCGCTGGATCAGTGGGCGAACCTCTACGTCGACGAGCTCAACGTCGCGCTCCAGCGCAGCCGGCTGACCGCGGTCGCCGAGGCGATCAACGGCCTGTTGCAAGCCGCCGCACCACTCGTGCTCCTCGCGGTCGGTGCGGTGCAGGTGATCGAGAACCAGCTGTCGCTCGGCACCATGCTCGCCACCACCGCGGTGGCCGCCGGCTTCCTGACGCCGCTGTCGAGCCTGATGTCGAGCTGGTTGCAGTTGCAGATGCTCGGCAGCTACGTCGATCGGATCGACGACGTGATGTCCGCCGAGCCCGAGCAGCGTCGCGGTCAGACCATCGCGCCGCCTCGCCTCTCGGGTGGCATCGAGCTCGACCGGGTGTCGTTCCGCTACGGCCCCACCGATCCGCTCGTCGTCCGCGACGTGACGCTCGCGATCGCGCCGGGCTCCACCGTCGCGATCGTCGGTCGCAGCGGCTCGGGCAAGTCGACGCTCGCCGCCTTGCTGCTCGGGCTCCACAAGCCCACCGAGGGCAAGATCCGGTACGACGGTTACGACCTCACCGAGCTCGACCACAAGCTGCTCCGCCAGCAGCTCGGCATGGTGCCGCAGCACCCCTTCATCTTTGCCGGTGCGATCCGCCAGAACATCGCGCTGATCGATCCCGACATCTCGTTCGATCGCGTGGTCTCCGCCGCGCGCCGCGCCTGCGTCGATGCCGACATCCGCGCGTTACCGATGGGCTACCAGACGATCGTCGCCGACGGTGGCTCGACGCTCTCGGGTGGCCAGCGCCAGAGGATCGCGCTCGCTCGCGCGCTGCTGCACGAGCCGGCGATCCTGATGCTCGACGAGGCGACATCGTCCCTCGATGCCACCACCGAGCGTGCGGTGATGGCGAACCTCGACGAGCTGCGCTCGACGCGGATCGTGATCGCGCACCGGCTGTCGACGATCGTCAAGGCCGACCGCATCGTCGTCATGGAGGAAGGTCGCGTCGTCGAGGTCGGCAACCACGACGACCTGCTCGCGCGGCGAGGTGCCTACGCAGCGCTGGTCTCCGATCAGACGTTCACCGGCGAGGCCATCGCATGAAGCGCTTGCTGTTCCTGCTCGCAGCGTGTGGCGACGGCAGTCGGCCGCTTCCCGACATCCACGATCCCGCCCGGGATGCTGGCGTCGAGCGCAAGCCCGTCGTCGCTACCGCACCCGCCGGCTTCGTCGGCGTGATCGCCGCGGCGGAGTCCGTCGATATCGCGCCGCGCTTTCAGGGCGTGATCGCGGCGGTCCGCGTGCGTCCCGGCGACAAGGTCACCGCGGGCCAGATCATCGCTGAGATGGATCAGAAGTCGATGCTCGAGGAGCTGCGCGCCGCCGAGGCCGCGCTCGGTGCCGCCCAGGCGGCGAAGCGCCAGGCCGATGTCGATGTCGAGGACGCCAGGCGCAAGGCCAAGCTCGAGGCCGAGTCCGCCGCGAAGGGCATCTCGTCGCAAGCTGTCGCCGACGAGGCCGCGCTCGCGGTCAAGCGTGCCGAGGCCGCCGCCGCCCGCTCGGCCTCGCTGGTCGCCGCCGAGAGCTCGCACGTCCAGACCGCGCGCGATCACCTCGGCGATAACGTGCTCAAGGCGAAGTTCGACGGCACCGTCGCGATGCGCTTCCGCGATCCCGGCTCGACGGTCGCGCCCGGTGCACCGATCGTCCGCATCGTCGGTCGCGGCGGTCCGCGCCTGCGCTTCGCCGTGCCGCCCGATCGCGCACGCACGCTGACCCTCGGCACCAAGGTCACCGCGAAGGTCGACACCATCGCCGCCTCGATCACCGCCGTCGTCCAGCAGATCTCTCCCGCCCTCGATCCGGCCTCCGGCCTGATCCTCGTCGAGGCCGAGATCGACGCCCCGTCCGCCGAGCTGCGCCCCGGCCTCGCCGCGGTCGTCAAGCCCGGTTGAACACTCGAGATCTTCGTCCGCACTCCGGACAGCTTTCGGCGCTACGATCGGATCGTTGTCCAGGCAATATCGCCAGGTTCCGGGCCGACCCGCGATCGGCTACGTGATGACCACGGATCTCGAGGTCACGCAGGGCAAGACGCTGCGCTGTTGCGAGCATCGCGACGGCAAGCTGATCGGCGAGCTGTCGATCGAGGTGTTCGCCGCGCCGCTGATCATCGATCGCGACGGCATCCTCGCCGCGAAGGCCGGCGAGGCGGTCGGAGCACACGCGGTCGCGTTCGCGCTCGAGGGTGTGTCGGGCTACCGCGCCGAGACCGTGGATCCCGGCGTCGCGCTGCCGTATCGCCACGTCCTCGCGATCGCTCCCGAGGACGGCGTCGATGGCGGGATCCTCATCACGATGCGATGTGCCGCACCGGAGTGGCCTCGCGCCGACGAGCTACTGCAGTCGCTACGGCTGGTGACGCGTGGGCGGACAGCCGCGAACGATTAGACGCTGGCGGCGACGCGACGCGACAGCTCCTCGTTCTGCTTGTCGTGAGGCAACAGGCAGATCTGGACGAGCCAGTCGGTCGCGCACACGGGTGCGAGCTGGCCCGATTGCTCCTCGCGCCACCGCAACATCACCAGCGGTGATGCGCGATCGACGACGCGGATCAGGTTGTTGACGTATCCCTCGCTGCGCCCGAGGCCACGCGCGATGCGTGGTCCGGTCCATCCCTTGTCACGGAGCAGCTTGCACCAGATCGCCAGATCGCACGTGCCGGCGAACGAGATCGGGATCCGCTCGTCTGCGGTGATTTGAGGGGTCGGCTGCTGTTCTTCGGTTTGCTGCACGGAAGGCTCCACGGTGTCAGCGAGTAGACGCTCGAAATGGCACTCTTCATTCCATGACACTGGCGGGGTACTCGGGCACGCCGTTAATCCAGAAGCTCGGAATCAAAGAGGGTCACGCGGTGGCAACGGTGAGCGCGCCCACCGGGTTCGATCTCGGGGTGTTGCCGACCGGTGCCACGCTCCAGGCCAACTTGCGCGGCAAGACGCCTCTCGACGTCATCGTCACGTTCGTCAAACAGCGCACCGCGTTGATCGAGCAGGTGGCGGCGTGCCGGTCGCGGATGAAGCAAGACGGCGGTCTGTGGATCGCGTGGCCCAAGAAATCCTCAGGAGTGGCGACGGATATCGTCGAGGACACCATCCGCGAGGTCGCGTTGCCGACCGGCCTGGTCGACAACAAGGTCTGCGCTATCGACGAGACGTGGTCCGGCTTACGCCTCGTGATCCGGAAGGAGCTCCGCGAGAAAGCCGTTGCAGCGGCGGCAAAGCCAGCTATTGCAAAGCGGCGCGCGCCTTCGCGAACACGTCGTCGAGCATCGCCTCGGTGAGCCGACCGGTGAACGTGTTCTGCTGGCTGACGTGATAGCTGCCGAACAGCTGCCACGGACCGATCGTCGCCTGCGCCGCGTGCGCGAACTTCGGCCGCGGTTTCGGGATCGCGATGTCGAGCGCGGCGGCCGCGAGTAACAGGCCATCCCACGCGAAGCCACCGAGCGCGATCACCGCGCGCAGCTCGCTCAGCAGGGCGAGCTCGCGGACGAGGTACTTGACGCAGCGATCGCGCTCCGTCGTCGACGGCGCGTTATCCGGCGGTGCGCAGCGCACGACCACCGAGACGTACGCGTCGGTCAGCGCCATGCCGTCGTCGCGGCCGGTCGACGTCGCCTGGTTCGCGAAGCCGGCACGATGCAGCGCTCCGTACAGCCAGTCGCCCGAGCGATCGCCGGTGAACACGCGACCGGTGCGATTGCCGCCGTGTGCCGCCGGCGCGAGCCCGAGCACGAGTAACCGCGCCTTCGGATCGCCGAACCCGGTGATCGGCTTGCCCCAGTAGCTCTGCCCGACGAAGCGCTTCGGCGGATCCTCCGCGGCGCGCGTGCAGCACCTGACCAGCCGCTTGCACTTGCGGCAGTTGACGATGTCCTCGCCGAGCTCGTCGAGCGTCACTTGAGCAGCGAGTTGGTGAGCGGCAACAGCTCGCCCATCATCGCCGCCAGCACCAGCTCCTCGAGCTCGTCGTCGGTGAAGATCGAGAGCCGCACGCTGCGGCCATCGGGCAACCGCCAGCCGATCATGAACTGCCACTTGTAGACCTTGCCGAGCGGATGGGTCGACCGCCGCTCGAAGCCGACCTTGTAGTCGCCGACCTCGAGCTGCTTCATCTTCGCGTGGCGCGCCTTGAACGCAGCTTCGTCCTCGGGCTGCGCGTCGACGGACAGGTCGTAGTTGTACTTCGCCAGCTTCGAGCCCGCCGCGATCTTGCTCTTGAGATCCTTGCCGAGCTCGAGCGCCTCCTTCGACAGACCTTCCGCCTTGCGCGCCACGGCATCGCCGATCTCGCGCGCGTGCTTCTCGATCTCGAGCTCCCTGGCCTTGGTGGCCGCCTTGTCGCCGACGTCCTTGGCCGTGTCGGCGACGTCGCTACCGATCTCCTTGGCCTTGTCGCCGACGTCCCGTGCCTTGTCGCCGATGTCCTTCCCGACCTCCTTCGCCTTGTCGGCCAGCCCGTCGAGCTTGCTCGACCAGCCGCCGCCCTCCTCCTTGGTTTCGTCCTTCTCGACCTTCGCGATCTTGTCTTCCTCCTTCTTGCCGCCGCACCCGAACACCAGGGACAGCACCAGGACCGTCATCCACTTCATCGCGGAATCATACCCTGTCGCAGGCGATGACTCGCGACCGCGTCGCACGCGATGACTCTCGGCCACGCGACATGCGGCGCTGCAAGCGCTGACACCGTGTCACGCAGCCTCAGCGCACCTGCGTTTACCGGCGACATCGCGGCCTCTATCACCAGATCACGATGTCTCGCTTCCCCGTCATCTGCATCGTCCTCACCGCTTCCTCCACCGTCGCGCTCGCGCAGTCCTCGACGACCGGCGCGATCTCCGGCCGCGTCATCGACGCCGGCACGCAGGAGCCGATGGCCGGGGTCACCGTCACCGTCGAGAACGAGGCCGGCGGCGATCCGCAGACGACGTTCACCGACGCCGACGGCGTCTACAAGGTCACCGAGCTGTTACCCGGCAGCTACTCGGTGAGCTTCATCGATGTCGCCGCGACGGTGAAGAAGACCGGGATCCGCGTCGGTGCCAACGACACCGTCCCCGTCTACCAGGCGATCAAGCGCGGTGACGTCATCGTGGTCGAGGGCAAGGCGCCGATGCTCAAGCTGTCGAAGACCGACCTCTCGATCAAGCTCGACAAGGACTTCCTCGCGAAGATGCCCCTGCCCGGGCGCACCATCGATGCCGCCGCCGGCACCAAGGCCGGTGCCCACAACGATGGCGTCGGCATCGCGTTCTCGGGCTCGACGGCGCTCGAGAACCGGTTCCTCGTCGACGGCATCGACATCACCGGCCTGACGTTCGGCAACGTCGGCACGCCGGTGCTCAACAACTTCGTCGAGGAGATCGAGGTGCTCTCCGGCGGCTACAACGCCGAGTGGGGGCGCGCGACCGGCGGCATCGTCAACATCGTCACCAAGACCGGCACCAACACCTTCCGGGGCGGGCTGTTCGCGACCTACTCGCCGGGCTTTTTGACCGCGTCGCGCCAGGAGACCCCGTCGAACGCGTCGTCGATCGATGTCGTCGGCGATCGTGCGTACAGCGCGGACTTCGGCGCCGAGCTCGGCGGTCCGATCATCAAGGACAAGCTGTGGTTCTACGTCGGCATCGCGCCGCAGCTCGCGCGCACCGACTTCACGCGCATCACCCGCAGCCAGACCGACTGCCGGCAGCTGCAACCCGACGGTCGACTGTCGACGTGCGATGCCCGGCTCGGTAGCCAGGGCGGCTTCGCCGACGGCAACCCCGATGTCGATCCGGACACCGGCTTCTTCATCACCCAGGAGATCGATCGCGACGTGCGCGCGGCAACCTCGAGGGGGCTGTCGTCGATCGCGAAGCTCAACCTCGCGGTGTCGGCAGATCATCAGGCGCAGGTCAGCTTGATCACGGTGCCCGGGCAATCGCGATCGCCGGGTCTGTTCGGCCTGCCCTCGTCGGGCTCGCAATCGAACAGCCTGACCTGGGATGGCGCCGCGCGCTGGACCTCGAAGCTCGACGACGCGAAGCTCGAGCTCGAGGCCGTGCTCGCGTGGCACCACTCGCAGCTGCGCACCGGTGCCCTCGACCCGATGCTCGATG
The DNA here is from genome assembly GCA_023430775.1 of Pseudomonadota bacterium. Taxonomy (GTDB): domain Bacteria; phylum Myxococcota_A; class Polyangia; order Haliangiales; family Haliangiaceae; genus JABFXX01. The sequence goes on along the minus strand of JAEYYY010000654.1, from coordinate 2,562 downwards.
CGACGCCGCGCCAGGTGCTGCGCAACGGCAACCTCGGCATCTGGAGCGCCCTCGGAGGTGAATCGGCGCGCACCGGCGCGGGCTGTGCCGACGCTGGCTTCGGCGGCAGCGACCCGTTCCCGTCGATCACCAACTGCCCGATGGAGACCACGCCGTACATCATCGGCGGCCCCGGTTCGCTGACGCACGACTCGGAGGACCGCCGCACGGCTCGCCTCAGCGTGACGCGCCGCGAACGCCTTGCCGGTACGCACGAGATCAAGGCAGGCATCGACGTCGACGACAACTCCAAGGTCGCCGCGCGCCTGTTCTCGGGTGGTGCGTTCATCGACAACTCCGTCGGTGCCGGCATCGTCGACATCACCCGCTGGGTGTCGCTGGCGCCGATGGGCACCGCGGATCCGCGCTTCGACCGGCTGTGCAAGACCCCCGATCCGGAAGGTGGTCAACAGATGTTCGCGTGCGACTTCCTGCCCGGCACCGTCGGCGCGGATGGCACCGAGGTCGACGGCCAGACGATCGACTGGTCGGTCTACCTGCGCGACTCGTGGCAGCCGATGCCGAACCTGACGCTCAACGCGGGCGTGCGCTACGAGGAGCAGAAGCTGCGCTACGCCGAGTCGCTGCGCGGCAAGACCGATCCGCTGACCGGCAACAAGCTCGGCAAGACGGCGATGGATCTGAAGGGCAACTGGGCCCCGCGTCTCGGCATCGTCTGGGATCCCACCAAGGTCGGCGAGTCGAAGCTGTGGGCCTCGTACGGCCGGTTCTTCGAGGCCATCCCGATGGACATCAACGACCGCTCGTTCGGCGGCGAGGTGTCGTATCGCCAGACGTTCGTGACCGGGAGCGGCAAGTGCGGCCAGGCCGATCCCGCGCTCGGCGGCGCCAACGGCCTCGGCTGCGTCGACACCATGGCGGCCGCCGATCTCGAGCAGCTGATCGGCTCGTCGGGTGTGCTCGTCGCGCCCGGCATCAAGGCGCAGTACCTCGACGAGATCGTCGCCGGTGGTCAGTTCCAGCTCGCGCCCGATCTGATGCTCGGCCTGACGTTCCAGAAGCGCTGGCTCGGGCGCGTGATCGAGGACGTGTCGACCGACGGCGCCCAGACCTACGTGATCGCGAACCCCGGCGAGTGGTCGAAGGACGACGAGCAGGCGCTGCTCCGCAGGATCGAGGCCGCGACGGATCCCGCCATCAGGGCTCGTCTCGAAAACGAGCTCGAGATGTACCGGGGCATCCGCGGCTTCGACAGGCCGCAGCGCAACTACAGCTCGCTCGAGCTGGCGATCAGCAAGCGGCTGTCGCGCGGGTTGTTCGTGCAGGCGTCGTACACGTTCTCGCGCACCGAAGGAAACTTCCCCGGCAGCGTGTCCTACGACAACGGCCAGATCGATCCGAACATCTCGTCGCAGTACGACCTGATCGAGCTGCTCGCGAACCGCCGCGGTCGCCTGCCGCAGGACCGGCCGCACTCGATGAAGGTCGACGCCTACTACACGTTCGATCTGAACAAGAACAACCTGCTGACGCTCGGCACCCGGCTGCGCGCCGTCAGCGGCATCCCGCGCAACGCGCTCGGTGCCCACTACCTCTACGGTCCCGACGAATCGTTCCTGCTCCCGCGCGGCCAGTTCGGACGCACCGAGCTCGAGACCTCCGTCGATCTCAAGGTCTCGTACGGCCGCCGGCTCTCGAGGGGCATGATCGCCGAGGTCTACCTCGATCTGTTCAACCTGATGAACCAGCAGGCCACGTTCGATATCGATGCGACGTATGCGCCCGCCGTGCGCCAGTCCCTCCCCGGATCGGGCGGTGGCACCGAGAACAACGTCAACCCGATCTCGGGCGGCACGTACGAGGATCTGATCTGGGCGAAGTCGATCGATGGACAAGGCGTCGAGACCTCGACGCCCACCGCGCGCAACCCGAACTTCCAGCGCACGGCGAGCCGCTACGCACCAGCCTCGGCGCAGATCGGATTCCGCCTCACGTTCTGATCGCGCTCGGTACGGAGCTTGCTGACTTGCCTCCTCCATGACCAAGCCGATCGGTAACGTCGTGGTTCTTGGCGCCAACGGATCGATGGGCGCCGCATCTGGAGCGCTGTTCGCGCTCGCCGGGCTGCCGACCGTGTTCCTGGCGCGCACGCTCGAACGCGCCGAGGCCGGCCGCGCGCGCGCCGTCCAGCTGTCGAAGGGCAAGCTGGCGCCGACCGCGATCGCCGTCGGCACCTATGCCGAGCTCGAGCAGATCGAGAAGGCGGACCTGGTGTTCGAGGCGGTCGCCGAGGATGCGGTGGTCAAGCGCGAGCTGTTCGAGGCCATCGACAAGCTGCGCGGTCCGAACACGATCGTCGCCAGCGTGACGTCGGGCCTGTCGATCGCGAGCCTGTGCGCCGGCCGCAGCGACGGCTTCAAGCGGCACTTCCTCGGCATCCACCTGTTCAACCCGCCCACCAAGATCGTCGGCTGCGAGCTGATCCCGCACCCGGGCACCGATCCGGGTGTGGTCGCCGTCGTGCGCGACCTGCTCGCCACGCTCGGCCGCGAGGTCGTCGAG
>JAEYYY010000124.1 GCA_023430775.1 Pseudomonadota bacterium | reverse complement strand
GGACACAAAGGGATCGATCGGGGCAGATGAGCTTCGGACCGGTCATTCGCCGCGTCCTGGCCCGCGCCATCGCAACACCCGCGAGGGCCATGTGGGCAGCCCATCCTCTCGGCGTTTCACAGCACCGCGCGCTAACAGCCGAGCCTGCATCGCGAGCGCTTCCTGCAGCTCCTCCGAGGCACCTGTCGACGGTAAGTCGAACGTTCCATCCTCGCGGAGCTCTGCGTTCGCCGAGAACTCTGCATCGGGCGTGAAGATCACGGCCCGATAGGTCGCGCGATCGCCCGACTCGGCGATTCGCTCGAGCAGGAACCGCGCGCCTGCAGTGGGACGCAGCCCTGCGTCACTCACCGGACGAGCTACTCACCGAGGTCGGTCGCGAACCGCGACGTCACCGCCGCCGGGTTGCCCCACGTCGACTTCTTCCACTCGACGTTCCACTGCCGCAGCATCCACATCGGATCGAGCAGCAGGCGCGCGCCCACCGACGAGCCCGGCGTCATCCACAGATCCTTCTTCTCGCCGGGATCCTTGCCGAGGTGATAGAGCGACGGCGCGCCGGTGCCGGCGATCTTGAGCTTCCAGTTGCCGATCCGGCCGGCGTGGAAGTTCTCGTACTGCGACGCCATCGCGAGGTGTGGATACGGCTGCGCGCCGGTGGCGACCGGCAGCATCGAGGCGCCCTGCCACTCGGGGTCGAGCGCGACGCCGAGCGCGTCGGCGATCGTCGGGACGATGTCGATGCCCTCGGTGCCCGAGATGAACTTGCCGGCCGGGAACAGCGGCGGGTAGTGGATGAGCATCGGCACGTGGACGATGGTCTGGCGCGGCGTGCGCGCGTGGCCGACGGTCTTGCCGTCCTCCCACAGCTCGTCGCCGTGGTCGGCGGTGATGATCAGCATCGTCTGATCCCAGACGCCCCACGCCTTGAGCTTCTCGATCAGCTTGCCGAGCTGATCGTCCTGGTAGCTGACGTTGGAGTCGTAGATCGCGCGGACGTGGTCCTTCTCGCGGTCGGTGAGGTCCTTGGGGAAGCCGTTCGGCTCGTCACCGAACTCCTTCTCGAAGCGGCCCTTGTAGCCGCCGTCGTACTTGTCGATCCACGGCGACTTCGCGCGCCAGGTGACGTGGGTGTCGATGAAGCCCATGTAGAGGAACCAGGGCTTGTCCTTGTTCGGCGTGATGTAGCCGATGCCGCGATCGATGATGTCGACCGCCTTGAGGCCGCCGCCCTTCTCGATGTGGTTGATGTACTTGTCCCAGCCGTTGCCGAAGCCGCGCGCCGGGCGGATGTAGCCATTCGCCGAGACGCCGGCGACGAACTTGCCGGCCTTCTTCGCCACCTCGTCGATCGTGGTCCACTTCTCCGGCAGCTTGTCGGACATCTGCGAGGCGCGGTGCTTCGCGAGATACAGCGACGTCCACATCGAGGCGTGCGAGACCTGCGATTCGGTGCCCTGCACGTAGTGGTTGACGAACACGGCGCTGGTCTTCGCGAGCTCGTCCCAGTTCGGCACGTCGGGGCGCGCCTTCGAGTTGAACGGCTTCACGCGATCGGCGCGCAGCGAATCCATGATGATGAACAGCACGTGCTTCGGTGCATCGCCGCGCTTGGCGACCGGCGCCTCGCCGGGGACGACGAGCGACGCGTTGGAGAGCAGCGCGCGCTCGCACCCCGAGGTCTCGAGATCGAGGCGCACGGGCTTGCCGCCGAGCGACGATAGATCGACCGCCGAGCCGAGGCCGTTGAGCTTGCCGCTCGCCGTGGCGCCATCGTCGGCGAGTGCCGAGACGTTGATCACGCAGTTGCCATCGGACAGGTCGCCGGTGAGCCGGCCCTTCTCCGGCATCATCACGAAGTACGACATGCCGCCGGTCTGCGGGATCGCGAGCGCCTTGCCGCCGCCGTCGTAGAACGTGACCGCACCATCGTCACCGACGGCTTCCTTGCCGCCGACCTGGATCCACGCGACGGTGGCGTCGCTGGCCTTGGTGAACAGCTGGAGCGCGTTCTCGCCTTCCTGGAGCTGACCGTTGGTCTCGATCGCGACCGTCTGCCAGCCCTTGGTGACCTTGCCGTTGATCTCCTTCTTCTCGTTGTCGTTGATCCGCAGCGACAGCGCACCCTCGGCCTTCGCGTTGATCCGGATCCGCACCGTGCCCTGCTTCGCCTGCTCCTTGGTGAGCGGAACGAACACGCTCGCCGTCTTGCCCGTCATCCGCGCCACCTTGGTGGAGCCGTCGGTCTGGCGGAGCGCCCACGACTTGCGGGTGCCTTCCCTCATCTGGTTCGAGAACCGCACGTACTTCGCGAAGCCCGCCGAGCCACCCGGCAACAGCAGGCCGCCGTTGCGCGTCAGGTGCGCGGACAGCCGGTTGTCGATCAGCGAGTAGACCGCGCGCTCCGCGCCACGCGATGCCGCCTTGGCGGGAGGCGCGGCTGGTTTCGCCGACGGGCCGCCCGGTGCTGTCGCCGTGGTCGGCGTGGTGGCGGGCGTCACCGGCGAGGCCGGCGTCTCCGATTCGGAGGCCTTGCCGCAGCCGAAGCTGGCGGCGAGAAGAACTGCAGGAACGAGGGTTCGCATCGCGGGTGTCCCGAGAATGGGTTCAATGGATCGACGAGGCAAGAAAGCCTCAGGCTTTCGGGTCCCGGGCGGTATTTCAAAAGCGGTGCCCCAGGTCAAGCCCTCCGTCGACGAGGCGATCTGACCCGGCAAAAGTCTCAGCGGATCCGCCAGCCGTGGGCATAGACATTCGCCCGCTCGCCGCGCACGAACCCGACGAGCGCGACGTTGAACCGCTCCGCCAGCTCGATGGCGAGCGAGCTCGGCGCGGAGACCGCCGCGACGATCGGCACGCCGAGCACGATCGCCTTCTGCACCAGCTCGTAACCGAGCCGCCCCGACAGGAACAGCACGTGGCGCCCCGGATCGAGCCCGGCGTCGAGTGCCCAGCCGACCAGCTTGTCGACGGCGTTGTGCCGGCCGACATCCTCGCGCGAGGCGACCAGCTCGCCGGTGGTCGTGAACAGCCCCGCCGCGTGGAGCCCGCCGGTCGCGGCGAACACCGACTGCGCGGCGCGCAGCGCGCGAACGTGTACGCGCATGGCTGGCGGATCACGTGA
>JAEYYY010000897.1 GCA_023430775.1 Pseudomonadota bacterium | reverse complement strand
GGTGACCACCGGCCGGCGTGTCGGCATCGGTCGCCAGCGCGACCGCACCCACGCCCTGTGGGCCGCCGATCTTGTGCGCCGAGATCGCGAGGCTGTCGGCATCGCTCGTCAGCGCGCGCTTGCCGGCCGCCTGCACCGCATCGACGTGGAGCAGCGCCCCGACCTCGCGCGCCTTGGCGAGGATCGATGGATCGAGCACGGTGCCGAGCTCGTGGTTGACCGCGGCGACGGCGAGCACGCCGACGCCGTCGAGGTCGCGCGGGCGGATCACGCCGTCGGGCGAGACGTCGAGCAGGCGCACCTCGAAGCCGCCACCGGCCGGCTGGTCGCCCGCCGGTCGCGACCATGTCTCGACCGCGGAGCGCAGCGACGGATGCTCGATCGGCGACGTCGCGATCACCCGCGGCAGGCCACGCTCGATCGCGGCGGCGATCAACGTGCGGACGCCCAGGGCATTGGCCTCGGTGCCACCGCTGGTGAACACCACCTGCTCGCGGGGGCGGCCGAGCAGCGCGGCGACCTGGTTGCGCGCCTGCTCGACCCGGTCGCGCGCCCGGCGGCCTTCGGCGTGGATCGACGAAGGGTTGCCCAGCTCGCCGAGCACACCCGACATCGCCCTCCTCGCAGCCTCGACGAGGGGTGACGTGGCGTTGTGGTCCAGGTAGATCCGTGGATTCGTTGACATGACCAGCGAGCTGTCGACATGATCACAGACGGGCCGGGGAATGTCCCGTCTCGCAGATGGCCGATGATGCCGGCGCGCTTCTCGTACGCTCGGGACTGGTCCCTTCCAGCGCCCTGGACGACGCACGCGTCAGAGTCGCCAACCTGGGCGGCACGCTGGGCGAGCAGCTGGTGTGGGCCGGGGCGATCGGCGACGACGCGCTGACCGATTTTTACCGGTCGCGGCTCCTCGTTCCTCAGGTCAACCCGAACACGCTCGCGCGCTTGCCGGTGCGCGTGGTCAGCGCGATCCCGAGCGACATGGCGATCGAGCTGCGAGCGATTCCGATCTCGCTCGACGCCGACAACAACCTGACCGTCGCGATGAGCGATCCGTCGGACAGCCACGCCGTCGACGAGATCGCGTTCTTCACCGGCGCCTATGTCGTGCGTGCCGTCGCGACGCAGATGCAGATCGCGTGGTGCCTCGCGCACTACTACGGTCACGTCACCGCGCTCGGTCAGAAGCTCCTCCAACCGAGCGACGAGCCCGGCCCCGAGGTGGCGCCCGCAGCAACGCCACCCATCGATGCCACGCCGGCGCCTATCCACGCGGCCACGCCTGCGAAGATCCCGCGGGCCAAAGGCCACACCTCGAAGATCGAGGCGACGCGCCACCGCGCGATCGTGCCGCTGACCGGCCCGGTCGAGCTGCCGGCGCGACCGAACAGCAAGCTGCTCGACGATCCGACGCCCGCGGCGCCGGCACCCGAAGCGCAGACGCCCGAGCCGCCGCCCCCAGCACCTCCAGCCGAGACGGCCGAAGCCAAGCCCGAGGCAGCGCCCGACAAGCCGCGCGCCCGCAGCATCTCCGGCGAGATCCGGATCCCGATCCGCCGCGCGCCGTCGATCAAGCCGCCCGCCGAAGATCCGTACGACGGCGACGACGAGGCGCCGGTGATCACGATCGAGGTCAACACCTCCGAGGAAGACACCAGCCCGCGCAAGGTCCCGGTCAAGCGCCGCGTCGTCAAGACCGATCCGCCCGAGCTCGCGGCGCGCTCCGGCGAGGTCGAGGCTCACACCGGCCCGGTGACGCGCGTCGATCTCGACGAGCCGCGCATCATCATCAACGACGAGCCGCCGACCGGCGCCGACGTGTCGGGCGAGCTCAAGGTCGTCGCGCATCGCGAGCCCTCGGCGCCGGCGACCACGATCGAGGTCGACGACACCAGCGTCGGCGTCGTCATCCACGAGCACTACAAGGCCGACTCGGAGCCGGTGCCGCTCGAGCGCCGCGTCCGCACCGATCCGCAGGAGCCCCCCGACGACGACGACGACGAGATCGTCGTGCTCGATGCCGTCAAGTCGCGCGGCAGCACGGTGCGCCCCGAGAAGAAGACGCAGATGGGCATGGTGCCGAGCCCGGTATCGCCGCGCTCGCACCGCGATACCGAGGCGGGCGTGCCGGAGCTCGATGACCTGACCGGCCCGACGCGGATCGACGGCACGGCGGTGCCCGAGGGCGCGGAGGACTTCAGCGACGAGATCGCCGCGCCACCGCCGCCGTCGGGACCGCACCGCGACGACGACACCAGCCCGCACGTGCTGCCGCCCTCTCTGGTGGCGAGCGCCCGCGCGAGCTCGGAGCCGCCGCGCCGGCCGACGCCGCTGCCGCGAGGGACCACGCAGGACGACGAGGACGGCGGGCGCGTCACCAGCGTGATGAGCGCGATCGAGCTCGACGAGGCGATTCCCGAGCGCAACTCCGACGTCATCCCGGCGCACCTGGCGACCAAGTCAGAGGCCAAGCCCGTCAACCGGCAGATCGACTACGACCCGGTCGACGATGGCTGGGGCCCGCCGGGGACCACGATCCCGCCGCCGCTGCTCGGTGCCGTGCCCGGCGCCGATGCCGATGGCTCGGGCTCGGGGCACATCCCGGTCGCCGACGTCGACGACGCGCCGCTGATCGTGGCGCCGCCGTCGCCGCCCGAGCCCGCGCGCGGCGCCCCGATGGTCGATGTCTCGGCGCCGAGCCTCGTGCGGGCGCTCGAGGAGGCGACGTCGCGATCGATCGAGGTGATCCACGCCCTCGAGCGCGCCGCCACGCGCGACGAGGTGATCGCGCTGATGAGCAAGCACCTGGCGCAGACCCATCGCCGCGCCGGGTTCTTCTCGATCAAGAGCGGCGAGCTGACGGTGTTCTCGATCGTCCCCAAGAGCGATCTGCAGACCGGCACCGCGCTGCGCCTCGATCGCCCGTCGACGCTACAGGACGTCGTCGGCACCCGGCTGCCCTATCGCGGGCCGATGCACGACGACGCCAGCCGCAACTTCCTGACGGCGGCACTCGGCAGCTGCCCGGCGGAGATCCTGCTGGTGCCGGTCGCGGTGCGAGAGCGCGTCGTCGGCGTGCTGTTCGGCGAGCATCGCCTCCTGCACACGTTCGACGATCAGCTCGCCCTCGCCGCTCGCGCCGCCGGGATGGCGCTCGAGCGGATCCTCAAACAAAAGCGCACCTAGCCGAGCAGCGGGCGCGCCGAGCGCTCGCGCTTCTCGGCGAAGTCCTTGAGCTTGGCCCACAGCGCGGGAAACGCGCCGGCGATCTCGTAGAGCTCCTTCGGCGGCAACACGATCAGCTCGCAATCGGCGATCGCGATGACGTGGGCCGGCGACGGCTTGCGCGCGAGCAGCGAGCCCTCGCCGACCGGCTCGCCCTCGTGGACCTCGTACAGCATCACGACCTCGTGCCCGCGCTGCACGCGCACGGCGAGCTCGCCGCTCCCGACGACGACCAGCGGATGATCGATCTCGCCCTGGCGGATCACCGTGACGCCCGATCGCACGGATCGAATGGCGAATCGGGCATAGACACCCGCGCGATGCTCGGGCGGAATGGTCGAGAACAGCGCGCCGGCGATCAGGCGCTGCGAGGTCGTGGTCACCTGGATGTTGGGATTGGTGACCTCGGGAAGCTCGGGCTCCCGGGCATCCTCGCGGACGTACGGCGTGACCACGTCGTCGAGATCGACGAGCTGGATCGGCAGCGTGACCGGCGTCAGCTCGTCGGTCGGGATCACCGCGGGCTGGGTCTCCGCGTTGCCGACGCCGGGCTCGCTGGCCTTGCGGATCTGTCGCGTCGGATCGGCGACGTGATACGGCAGCGGCGCCGGCAGCGGCGTGCGATCGGTGGTCAGCGTCCCCGCCGATCGGCGCTCCGGTTCACCGAGCGCGGCGAGCATGCCGCGGCTGACCGGATCGGCGGGCGCGACCTCGAGCACCGCGTGACAGACGGCGATCGCCTGCTTGGTCAGGCCCTGATCGCGATACGCGATCGCGACCGAGCGATAGATCTCGATCCCCTCCGCCAGCCGTCCCGCCATCAGCAACGCGGCGCCGCTCGCGAGCCGGCGCTGTAGCTCGTCACTCACGATGGGGTGAGCGAGACCTGCGCCTGGAACGTCATCGCCGGCGAGTTCTGCGGCAGCACCCACTTGGTGGCGACCGCGCGGATGCAGGTGTCGAAGGTGTCGCCGAGCGACGGCGAGAACGACGCGTTCTTGTAGGCGCCCTGCGGCGAGAAGCTCGCGGACACCGTCAGCGTCACCGTCTTGCTCTGCAGGCCGGTGGTCTTCTTGAGGGCCTGCTCGTAGCACTTCTGGATCGCGCCGCGCGACTTGCGCACGACATCGAGGAACTCCTTCGAGGCCGTGGCCGCCGCCTTGTCGTCGATCGGGCGGACCTCGCCGGGCTTGCCGGGCTTGACCGTCAGGGCGTTGCCCTCGATGGTCACCAGGATCTCCGAGCTGGTCTGCTTGGTCTGGAGCTGGGTGTTCTGCTCCTGCAGCGTCGCGATCAGCTTCTTCTGCTCCTCGAAGTCCTTCTTGCAGTTATCGAGGGCGGTCTGCGTCGCGGGATCGATCTTGACGACCGTGTCCCCCTTGCAGGCAACGAGGGCAACACCGGACAAGGCAACAAGATGAATGGTTCGCATCATGGGTCGCTGTCTTTCGCCGTCGTTGATCCTAGGGGCTCGTGTGGGTGGATGCCAGGTCGCTCGATGAACTCGCGAATGATCTGGCCGTCACCGATATGCTGGCTGACGATCCGTTCCACTCGACCGGAATCGACACGATTATACAGGGCCGTGGAGCCGCGCGGGCCCGGCGCCGTTGCAAACCCACTACCGATCGTGGGTGGCGCCGCGGTGAGGATCTCTCTCACCAGCACGTTGGGGCCCTGCGTGCAGCGGCCGAAGCAGCTCTGCCACACCAGCTCGGTCTCGGCCCGCGCCGCGCGTGCCTCGAGCGCCGAGCGAAACACCTCGTGCAGCGCCGCCGAGCCGCGCCGATCACCGCACTCGGGGCCGCGGCAGATGATGATCCGGTAACGCCGTCCCAACGGAAGACAGCGTAGCGCAGATGTTCGCCGCTGCGCGCCCGGGATTACTCGGGGCTCACGAGCTCGCGGATCGCATCCACCACGGGCGGCCGCGTACGCGGGTCGGCGGCGACCTGACGCAGCAGCTCGCGGTCGCCGGGGCCGCCCTTGACGCCGATCGAGGCGACGATGACCTTGGCCCAGGTGACGTCGTTCCCGACCTCCTCGTCGGCGCGATACAGCAGGAGGTGCGAGGTCAACGCGTGGCGCTCTGCCCCACCTCCGATCGCGGACATCGCCTGGATGACCCCGATCAGGTCGGGCACCGCCGTGGTCCCGGCATCGAGGTGGCTCTGCAGCGCCTCCAGCGCGGCGGTGACGTGGCTGGCGTCGAGCCGCATGCCGCCGAGGCCGGCGATCGCCTTCGCCACCGGTGCGAGGGCCTCGGGCTCGGTCTGCGCGATGTAGTCGGTGTGGACCGCGAGCTGCTGCGTCAGCACCGGCAGGCTGCTCGGATCCTTGCGCTGCACCAGCAGGTCGACGACCGCATCCTTGAGCTTCTGCGGAGCCCGGTTGTCGGCGAGCACCGCCAGCAGCTGACTCGTGACCTCGGGGCCGGGCAGCTTGGCCAGCGCCTGGACGGCGAGCTCCTTGACGCGATCGAAGCGAGCGTCGCGGTCGCGCGCGATCGAGACCAGCGCCGCAACCGTCTCGATGGGCTCCGCCTGCCCCGTCGGTCCCCAGCCATCGGCATCGAACGTGGCGCCGAGCACCGGCGACGTGGTGCCGAGAGTCTTGCGAGCGCGCACGGCACCCGTCTGCGGATCGAGCGCGATGATGTCACCGGCGCTCGACACCGCGACGATCGCGTTGCCGGTGTGCGCGGAGGCGACGAGCTCGACGCGCGGATGCGAGTACGCCCACCGCATGCCGCCGTCGATGCCGAAGCCGAACACGTAGCGGAAGTAGTGCACCGCGTAGCCGTCGCCACCGAGCTTCATCGGCCCGGACTCGACGGGCGTCGACGTCCACAGCACGCGCTTGCGCTCCGCCGCGGTGTACTGCATCTGCACCGGGTCGTAGACCTCGCGGCCGTAGGTGGTGCCGTCGAGCTGCGGCGGCAGCTTGACGCTGCCGTAGGCGGCGTCGGTGCGCTTGCCCGAGGCGCTGCGCGCGTCGAGCTCGAACATGCCCTGCTTCGAGCCGTAGTAGGTCGCGCGGCTCGTCACCCGCAGCATCGTGACGTCCTGATCGATGCCGCGCAGGCGCGTCATCTGCTTGCCGTTCTTGCCGTCGACGATCGACAGCCACTGCCGCAAGAACGGCACGTAGACCAGCCCGCCCTGGGCCGCCGGTCCACCGAGCTCGCCGACCGCTTCGGACTTCCACAGCTCGCGACCGGAGCTGCCGTCGTAGCCGGCCAGCCACCAGTTGTTGTTCGAGCGCGCGGTGACGTACACGCGATCGCGATCGGCGGCCGCACCGATGAAGCCGGGCACCGAGATCCGCCACTTCGGCTGACCGCGCGCCTGATCGCGACCGACCAGCTGATTGCCCTCGAGCGCCGCGATGAAGTCACCGCCGACGACGATCCGCGACGCGACCGGGGCATCCACCTTCCACAGTGCATTGCCGGAAGCGAGGTCGTACGCGACGATCGTCTTGTTCACTCCGCTGCCCGCGGTGAGCGCGTAGACGCGCGGCTGCCCCGCCGAGCTCAGCGGCGACAGCTGCGCGGGGAGCTGGCGCTTCTGCAAGCTGCGGCCGAGCTCGTAGCTGTTGTTCTCGTCGGAGGACAGCTTGAACACCTGCTTGCCGCCGCAGGCAGCGAGCAGCGCGACGATGATCAGCGACGCGACCTTCACTTGCCACCTCCACCGCTGCGCGCGTCGACAACCATCTGCGCCTCCTGGCGCGACGGTCGCGGCGGATTCTTCGGTACCGCGTCGAGGTACTCCTTGAGCTGGTTGACCGCCGCGGCATCCTGGATCTTCGCCATCGCACGCACGATCTCGACGCGCGCCGGATCGGGACCGAAGTCGGTGCGCCGCAGGATCAAGCCGAGCGACAGCGCGAGCGAGGCGTCGGGCACCTTGCCGTAGTGGTCGGCGATCTTGCGCGCGAGGTCGGTATCGGCGAGCGCCGCGAGCGAGCGCGCCGACGATTCCTCGCCCTTCGCGAGCAGCTTGAACATCGGCTCGATCGCATCGCGCACGCGGCCCTTCGCGGCGGCGCCGGCGGCGGCGGTGCGTACCAGGCCCGCCGGATCGTGAAGCCCGGCCACGATCGCCGCGCGTGCCGCGGGATCGGGATAGCTCGCGAGAGCGGCGAGCGCCGCGCCGCGCACCGCGGGCGTGTGATGACCGGCGTAGCGCTTGATCGCCGCGACGTCGGCCGGCGCGGGATGCTGGGTCAGCGCACCGAGCGCGGCGATCGCGACGCGCGCCGGCAAGCCGAACGCGAGGGCATCGAGCAGCGCGTCGTGGGCCGCGGGTTGATCGGCGGCGCCGAGGTTCTCGCTCGCCTTCACCGCGGCATCCTGGTCGACTCCGCCGAGCGCCGCGATCTCGGGAGCGAGATCGAGCTTCTTGGGAGCAGTCTTCCTCGGCGGCGCCTTGGGAGCGGGAGCCTTCGGAGCCGGGGCTGGCTTCTCGGCTGGCTGCGCGGCCGCGCTGCCGAACGCAAGCAATCCCGCGAGCATCAGCACCACCTGACTCGTGTGTCTCATGATCCCTCTTCGGTGCGTCGTAACGCAGAACCTTGCCCGCGTCCAACATGAGGTCGCCGGGTTTGCCGTAAAAACGGGTGGTGGATCCCGCCGTACTGCCGATCCTGGCCTGTCCACGCTGCAAGGCCGAGGCCCCCTTCAAGCGGCTGCGCGACGTGCGCTGCATGACCTGTGGCTTCGAGCCGCCGGCCACCAACCCGCACGTGCTCGACCTCATCGATCACACCGCCGGCGAACCGACCGCCTCCAACACCGAGCAGCGGCTGATGGAGAGCGATCTGGTGGCGCGGATCTACGATCGGTTCTGGCGGCCCGGCTTCGTTCGCCTGCTCGCCGGTGCCGGTGCCGGCAAGGCGGTCGGTGGCCTGTCCGGCGAGCTGTTCATCCACAAGCACGGCCTCTCGATCGACGATCGACCCGGCCCGTGGCTCGATCTGTCGTGCGGTCCCGGCGCGTTCGCGCGCGCACTCGCCGCGGCCGCCCCCGGCGCCCTGATCGTCGGTCTCGACATCTCGCGCGCGATGCTCGACATCGCGGCCCAGCGAACCGGCGGCTACACCAACGTCGTGCTCGTCCGCGGCGACGCGCACGCGTTGCCGTTCGTCGATGGCGCGTTCGGTGGCGTCAACAACGCGGGTGCGCTGCACGCCTACGACGACCCGGAGCAGGTGTTCCGCGAGATCCGGCGCGTGCTGCGGCCGAACGGCCACTACGTCGGCTCGACGTTCGCCGAGGCGCCGACGCTGTTCGGTCGCCTCGCGGCGCGCGCGGCCGGCATTCGCCGCTTCGAACCGAGCGAGCTACGCGCGTGGCTCCAGCGCATCGGCTTCGCCGACTACGAGGATGTCCGCCTCGGCGGCGCCCTCGTGTTCCGCGTCCGCCGCCCATAGGGACAGTCTCCACTTGTGCCACTTCGCTATCGCAACTGACTGACTTCGTTTGCGCGGTTGGGGACAGTCTCCACTTGGCAACGATGATGGCGACGGCACCGCGCGATGGCTCGCGGGATTCGCGTTGACCACTCAATTCAACACTGTCCCTATCGCATCACCTGATCTCGGAGAGTTGCGATAGCGAAGTGGCAGAAGTGGAGACTGTCCCTAGAAGGTTCCGCCGACGAGCGAGAGCGCCATGCCGGGCTGCGGCGCGAGCTGACGCGATAGCGGCTGCACGCCCGGCGTGCCGAGTTGCCAGTTGCCGCTCGACGACCGACCGAGCAGCGACGGCGGCGCATCGTCGTCCTCGGGCTTGTGCGGCAGCCTGTCCTTGCCCTCGTCCATCCCGCTGGTCACCCGGAAGCCGATGTAGAGACCCGCGAGCATGCCGATCGACGACAGCGCCCCGACCGCGCGCTCGTCGCCCTTCGAGTCGTTGTCGCGGATGCCGGCGTAGAGCAAGAACGGCGCGGCTCCACCGATCGCGGTGATGCCGGCGACGCGCGCCATCCGCCGCGGCGTGGTGTTGGTCTGCGGTGCCGCGATCAGGCCGACGACGACACCACCCGCGACGCCGAGCGCCGAGTTGAGCGAGTACGCCTCGGACTCCGCGGGCTGCATCAGCATGCCGACCGTCAGGCCGCCGACCGCGCCGACCCCGGCGAGCGTATCGACGAGCGCGACGTCACCCGGCGTGTAGTCATCCTTGCGCGCGAGCAGCGCACCGATCGCACCACCGGCGGTGGCACCGATGCTGGCGCCGACGAGGACCTGCCGCGACGTCGTGTTGTTCTTCTTGCCGATGTCGCCGAACAGGCCGCCGACGACGCCGCCCCACACGCTGCCCGATCCCATGGTCCGGATCTGCGCCTCGTTCCACTCGAGCTTGTCGACCAGCTGCGGGACGAACACCGCACCGGCGGCGGCCGTCGCGAGACCGGCGGGCACCGCACCGGCCGCCGGCGATTCGTCGCGGAAGAACGATCCGACCGTGGTGCCGAGGAGCCCGAAGTAGAGCCCCGAGTGCACGCTGGTCGACAGCCGGCTGGCGCGCGGTTGCTCGGGCGCCGGCGGCAGATCGTTGCGCGGCGGCGGCGTGCGATCCGAGAACCCGGAGAGGTCGACCTGATCGGTCGCCGGCTTCTCGGTGTCGTCGATGCCGAGCTGGCCGTTGATCTTCTTGATCAGATACTTCGCATGCTCGGCGGCGGCGCCCTTGGGGCTCTTGACCAGCGCCTCGACGGCGAGCTGCTTGGCATCGACGTAGACGCGCGCGTCGTAGAGTTCCTGCGCGCGATGCACGAGCGATTGCGCGATCTGCTCGTCGAGCACCGGATCGGCGGGCGACGGCGTGGGCACCGCTGGTGTCTGTCCCGGCGGTGCGATCGGGCCCGCGGGTGCAGGCGCGGGCGCAGGTCCGACGGGCGCGGGCGCGGGCGTCGTCGGTGCGGTCGGCGGCGGCTTCGGCATTCCCGGCGGCAGCTGCGGACCGTACGGATCTTGTGGTGCGCGTGGTGCAGTGTTTCCCGGCTGTGCATACGCGGTACCGCTGAATGCCAACAGGGCGAGCACCACACGCAAGCGCATCAGATCTGGCGTACCACCCACCCGGCGCTCCTTCAACACTCCTTGCCTGACCGGATGATCGCGCTCACGACCGGGTCGGCGGCAAGTCCTGCGGGACCGTGATCGGACCGGTATCTCCACGCGGAATCGACTGCTTCCACGTCTTCTTGTAGAGGAACACGAACACCACCTGGATCGCCGACAGGATGGGGACCGCGAGCAGCGCCCCGACGAGCCCGTAGCTGTGCTCGCCGAGGAACAGCGAGAAGATCACGAACACCGGGTGGATCTTCGCGGCGGTGCCGATGATCTTCGGGTTCAACAGATTCGCCTCGATGAAGTGGATACCGATGATCCACAGCGTCATCGCGACGCCACGGAAGATGTCGATGCCGCTGTCGCCCGACACCAGCGCGACCGCGACGATCGGCACTGACGACAGGATCGATCCGAAGATCGGGATCAGGCTGAGCAAGCCCGCGACGACCGCGAGGATCAGCGAGTACTTGACGCCGAAGATCAGCAGCCCGACGTACGTCAGGATGCCGTTGACGAGGCAGATCAACAGCTGCCCGCGGATCACGCCCGATAGGCCGCGGTTGATCCCCTCCATGATGACGTCGTAATCGCCGCGCACGTTCTGCGGGAACAACCCGCGGAGGAAGCCGTGCACCTTCTCGAGATCGATCAGGATGAACGCCCCGATCATCAGCGTGAAGAAGAACATGAAGATGCCCTTGATGAAGCTGGCGAGGAACGCCTGTCCCGCCTGCACCAGCTCGTTGAGCTTGCCCTGCGCGGCCGTCATGCCCTTCTTCACCCACGCGCGCAGCTTGTCCTCGGTCGACAGCGGCGGCGGCGCGACCTCGTTGGTCTGCACGTGATACGTGCCGTCGGGCAGGGTCCGGATATCGATGCCCGTCGCCGGGATCTGGATCGCGAACCGGCCATCGGGGAGCGGCGTGGCGACGAACGCGGTGCCCGGCGGTAGCGGGACATCCGGCACGATCGCCGGTTCCTCGGGTGTTGACTTGACCCCGGCGAGGGACGGGAACTTGGTCTCGAGCCAGCGCGCGATGTCGGGCGTCCACTGCTCGTTCATCTTCTTGTAGAGGCCGGGCGCCTCCTTGCCGAGCCGCGCGACGTCCGACGATAGCCGCGGCACCAGCAGGAACATGAACCCGGTCACCAGACCGATGAACGCGATGTAGCAGAGGATGATCGCGAGCGAGCGCGGCATCCGCTGCGTGCCGTCCTTGCGCTCGCTCATCCACTTCACCACCGGCGCGAGCACGTACGCGATCAGGGCCGCGAACACGAACGGCAGCAGGACCGCGTGGCCCCAGATGACGATCAGGATGATCGCGATCAGAAAGCCCCAGCGCTTGATGAACCGCCAGAACGGATTGTCCGCCGAGAACAGGGTCTGCGATCGCGTGCGCCCCGTGGTGGTCACGCTCCCGGTGGTGCTCGGATCGAGCGGCCGCGGCACGCCGCCAGAGGATTCACCTCCACCGGAAGGCGGTGTCCCGGGCGGCTCGGGCGACACGAATCAAGCTCCTGGTCGCGGGTATACCAGATCGCCAACGCGCCGACGGCTATGCGCGGCTGCGATCTCGACGCCACACGCCCGAGAACCAGCCGCCGACCTTGCCGAGCAGCGAGCGACGCACGCCGGCACGCGACAGCTCTTCCTCCGACAGCCCCGAATCCAGCGTCGCCGTCGGCAACGACTCGTCGGGCGCGACACCGAGCAGCCCCTCCGGGCGCGGCGCACGCGGTGCCGCACGCCGCTCGCGCGACGGCACCGGCGGCGGCTCGATGCCGGTCTCCATCCGCAGCGAGCCCCAGCGCCGGCACTGGCCGCAGCGCCACGAGAAGCTGCCCGGCCGGTTACCGCAGTTCTCGCACTGCCAGCGCCCGCGCATCGCCCACGCCAGCGCGCCCTGATCGGCGACGAACACCTCGAGCGCGGTCCTGATCGCGGCTTGATCGCCACCCGCGATCGCGAGCCGTGCGGTCGCCACGCGCGCCGCGATCGCATCGGGGAACCGCGTGGTCAGCTCCTTGGCGAGCGCGACCTGGGCGGCGGTATCCGCCGGTGGCACCAGCTGCGCGCGGATCAGATCGAGCTCGAGCCGCGGCCCGGTCTGCGCCTCGACCTCGGTGAGCAGCGCCAGCACGCGATCGCCGATCGACGTGGTCGGCTTCTCGGCGACGAGTGGAACGCCTCGAGCCGGGTCGACCGGCGGCGAAGCCGCGGTAGATATCGTTGCCACGCGCGGCGCCACCAGCGCCGTCTCGCCACTCGCGAGCTGCTTCTGGTCGCCTTCGAGCTCCGCGACCAGCGCGGGATCCACCGCGGGCATCGGCTTGCTGCGGCGCTCTTCCTCGTCGAGCTCGTCGCGGGTCTTGCCAGGGCTCGCCGACTTCTCGATCCCCTCCTCCGCCGCGATCAGCCCGGGCAGCAGGTGCGGCACCAGCGCCGGCTCGGCGACCAGCGCCTGCTTGAGCCGCTCCTTGGCACCGCGATGATTGCCACGCGCGCCGGCCAGCTCCGCCGCCGCGGTGAACCAGTGCGCCGACTCGCCGAGCTTCTGCGCCGCCTTGAGCTGCTGCTTCGCGGAATCGAGATCGTCGCGCCCGAGCGCGGCCTGCGCCGCGGCGACCAGCAGGTGGTGCTCGCGCAGCGACGTGTCCTCTTCTCGCTTCTTGCCGAGCCGGTGCTGCAGGCTCGCGGCCTCGTTGAACCGCGCCTGCTCCTCGTAGAGCGCCGCGAGCACGCGCAGCGCGCCCTCGTGCGACGGCTCCTCGAGCAGCACCTGCTCCATCGCCTTGGTCGCGCGCCGCGGCATGCCGGCCGCGCGGAAGTCGAGCCCGAGCTCGTACATCGCGCGCTGCTTGAGCTTGCGGCGATCCTTCTCGCGCAGCGCGAGCGCCTGGTGGACGCGGATCGCGCGCTCGTGCTCGCCGCGGCTGCGGAACATCGCGCCGAGCGCGAAGTACGGCTCGACGTCGTCGACGTTCTCCTCGACCACGTTGCGCAGCTCGCTGACGACGGTGTCGTGATCGCGCGCGATCAGGTGCGATAGCGCGCGCATGTACGCCTTGCTGTGGCGCGCGGTGCGGCGCAGCTGGCGATCATCGGGGACGTAGTAGCGACCGATCAGCACGCCGGCGGCGAGCGCACCGAAACCGACGAGCATCAGGATCAGCGCGGCGCCCATCGCTCACCCGGCATCCATCTCGGGGCCATCGAGCGAGCGCATCACGCGCGCGGCCTCGGCACTCGGAGTCTCGGGCAGATCCTCGAGCGGCGCCGGATCGACGAACGGCAGGTTGCGCAGCTTCGCCAGCTCGCGCTCGAGCCGGTTGATCAGCGACTCGTACTGCCGCCGCCGCCAGACGTAGAACATGCTCCACAGCGTGATCGCGGCGAGCAGGATCAGCGACGTCAGCCAGCCGCCGATCAACGCCGGCAGCCACACCTCGTGCGGCCGATCGCCGAACAGGCCCTCGAGCCACGGCGGGATCTTGACCGGCACCCAGCCCGAGTTCGCGACCAGGAACAGGCCGGCGATGATGCCGAGCCCGATCAGCGACAGGATCACCGTCGCGGTCGCGATCAATCGTAGCCACCGGATCACGAGAACACTGTATCGCCGGCCCAGGTGTGCTGTCGACGCACGGCGGTCATTGTGATCAGCGGCCGCGCTTCCGCTTGCGGCGGCGTTCGAGGCGCTCCTGGCGCTGGCGCTCCTCGTCGTCGAGGAACCGCCGCGGCAACGCGGCCTCGAGCGAGTAGCCCAGCGTCACACCGACGAAGCGGGTCCCGAGCTGCTCGCGATACGTCGCCGCGATGAAGTAGCCGTTGCCCGACGGAAAGCCGTGGTGGCGATACGACCGGCCGAGCCGGATGCCGAGCATGGCATCGAATTCGTCGGCGAACGGGATGTTCGGTGCGGCGCTCTGCCGGGACGCGGCGCCGAGCACGTAGGAGACGCGAGCGCGGCCGAGCAAGCGAATGCCGCGCCCGAGCTCGAGCGTGGTCTGCACCGGCACGATCGCGCCATCCTCGAGCGTGCCGACGGCGCCGCTCGCCCCGATCCCCATCGCGATCCCGACCATGCCGGTGTGACCGAACCGCGAGGCGATGCCGACCGGGTACAGCGCGACGTCGTACGCGAACCCGCCCTTGTCGATCGTGCTGCCCGCCAGCAGATCGACGCCGAGGTGATAGCCGACGTGCGCACCGGCACCGACGAAGGCGCCCATGCGGACGCCGGTGAGGACGAGCTCGTCGGGCGCCGCGGCCGCCATCCGCGCCGGATCGTCGTCGACCGCGTGCAGACCGGTGACCTCGTACTTCAAGAATCCGCCGCCCTGAAACCGCTTGCTGGTCTCCCGCCAGCTGTCGGCGGCAGCCGGTGCCGTGAGCAAGCCGATCACGAGGAGCCACTTCATCGGTCGGCAAATCCGATCCGCCCCGGGCCCATCGGCACGATCAGCGCGGGCGGCCACAGATCGATGCCGAATTCGAGCCCGAGCACGTGAATGGTGATGCCTTCCTTGAGGCCGACGCGCACGCCCGCGATCGCGGTGTGCAGCTCGACGCCGGTGCGCTCGGTGGTCAGCCCGGCACCGACGAGGCCGCGCCAGTCCTTGCCGATCGCCGTGGCCGGCAGGCTCGCCGACAGCTTGCACGCGCGCAGCATCGCCGCACCGAACGTGTTGCTGTTCGGCCCCGGATAGAACCGGTACTTGTTCCGCCGCATCCACGGCTCGGCCTCGCGCTCGAGACACGCCGCGGCGCGCTCGGCCTCGGCACCGCGCCACACCTTGTGGAGGATCGGGTCGACGTACGGCGCGTGGTGCGCGATCGGATCGCTCTCGACACCAGTCGACGGCACCTCGTAGACCCGCCACTCGGTCTCGCCGGCACGCCGCACCGCGAACCACGGATGGCGCGCGATGTCGTTCATCGGCGGCAACAATCCGCCGGTGAGTAACGCGACGGTGGTCTCGCGATTGTCGGGCATCGCGAGGTCGCGCTTCGCGATCACGCAACCGGTCAACAGGATCGCGAGCGCGCAGCGCATCAGGCCGTCCGACACCGGAGTACCTCGAAGAGTTGCCCGGGCGCCGGCGAAATCTCACCCGCTCGCCGCGACAGCGATGCAACAATTCGAACATGCGGCTCGTCATCCTCGCGATCGTCGTGCTGTCGTTCGTCGGGCTGCCCGGTTGCAAGTCGCAGTGGAGTGCGAAGGTGGAACAACCGCCGCTCGTGCTCGCCGCCAACAAGGCGTCGCGTACGTCGCTGCCGCTCGCGATCGTCGTCAAGGACATGGAGCTCGGGCGCTGGCGGCCGCTCGCGAACACCGCGCAGTACGTCGTGGTGTCGCGCGATCGCCTGCGCTTCCACGTCATGCTCCATCACAAGTGGGACGACGTCGCGAACATCAAGAACTGGGGCATCTGGCTCGAGGATCAGAACGGTGACGTCTACGCGCCGGAGCACGTCGCCCAGCGCGTCCGCCCGCTACCCAGCGGTCGCAAGCCGGTCTATCGCGGCACCGCCGACCTGACGTTCTATCAACGCGATCTGTTCGCGACGTCGAAGAAGCTGACGCTCGTGCTCTACCGTCCAGGCTACGAGTACCGCTACACCTGGGTGTCGACCTACGTGCCGGAGACCTAGCGCCGAAAATGGAAACGCCCGGTGGGTGAGCACCGGGCGCGAGATGCGGTGACGAAGGAAGCCTTACGGCGCGTCCTTCTCCTTCGCCGGCTTCAGCTTGTCGAGCTTGCCGCGGAACTTGTCGCCGAGCGTCGCGCCACCCGCGTTGGACGCGTTGAAGCCCTGGGCTTCCGCGGAGTCCTTCGCGCGAGCCGCGCCCTTGATCGACAGGCCGATCTTGCGCTCCGCACCGTCGGCGTGGAGCACCTGGACCTTGACCGCCGTGCCCGGCTGCAGAACCGTGCGCGGATCCTCGACGTGGTCTTCCGAGATCTCGGAGACGTGGACGAGACCCTCGACGCCCTTCTCGAGCTCGACGAAGGCGCCGAAGTCGAGGACCTTGAGGATCTTGCCGTCGACGACCTTGCCGGCCGGATAGTCGTACGGGATGCGGTCCCACGGATCGGGAACCAGCTGCTTGATGCCGAGCGAGATCTTCGGCTTGTCGCCGTCGCCGGTATCGATGTTGAGCAGCACGGCCTCGACCTCGTCACCCTTCTGGAACAGCTCCGACGGGTGCTTGACGCGCTGGGTCCAACTCATGTCGCTGATGTGAACCAGGCCGTCGATGCCTTCCTCGATCTCCACGAAGATACCGAAGTCGGCGATGTTGCGAACGTGGCCCTTGACGACGGTACCCGGCGGGTACTTCTCGGTGAGCTGCTCGTACGGGTTCGGCTCGAGCTGCTTCATGCCGAGCGAGATCCGGTTCTGCTTGACGTCGACGTCGAGCACGACCGCCTCGACCATGTCGCCCACGGCGACCATCTTCGACGGGTGCTTCACGCGGCGCGTCCACGACATCTCCGAGATGTGGACCAGACCCTCGATGCCTTCCTCGAGCTCGATGAAGGCGCCGTAGTCCTTGAGCGAGACCACCTTGCCGCGAACGACGGTGCCGGGAACGTACTTCTCGGCAGCGCGGCTCCACGGATCCTCGGTGATCTGCTTGAGGCCGAGCGAGACGCGCTCGGTGTCAGCGTTGAACTTGAGCACCTTGACGCGAACGTGATCGCCGACCTGGAACAGCTCGCTCGGGTGGTTGACGCGGCCCCACGACATATCCGTGATGTGGAGCAGACCGTCGATCCCGCCGAGGTCGATGAAGGCACCGTACTCGGTGAGGTTCTTGACGATACCCTCGACGATCTGGCCTTCCTTGAGGCGCTCGAGCGTCGACTCCTTCAGTGCAGCGCGCTCCTTCTCGAGCAGCACGCGGCGCGACAGCACGATGTTGCCGCGCTTCTTGTTGAACTTGATGACCTTGAACTTGAACGACTGGTTCAAGAACGCGTCGAGGTTGCGAACCGGCCGCAGATCGACCTGCGAGCCCGGCAAGAACGCCTTGACGCCGCCTCGAATCGTGACCGACAGCCCGCCTTTGACGCGCGTGGTGATCACACCCTCGATCAGCTCGTCGCGTTCGCACGCGGCGCTGATCTCGTCCCAGACCTTGAAGCGATCGGCCTTCTCCTTCGAGAGGACGACCATGCCCATGTCGTTTTCACGCGACTCGAGCAGAACGTCGACGACGTCGCCGGGCTTCACACCGAGCGAGCCGTCTGCTTGACGGAACTCCTCGATGGGCACCTGGCCCTCGGACTTGTAGCCAACATCGACGATCGCGTAATCCTTGCCGACGGCGATTACGGTGCCTCGGAGGATTTCACCCTCCTTGACGGTGTCCTGGCCGAAGGACTCGGCGAGGAGCGCGGCGAAGTCTTCTTCGCCTTGGGTTTCTGGGGACGTGTTCAAGCAGATCTCCTACATGCCATCGAGCTGAATTTGACTGCCGAGGCAGCCCTCGATGACGGGTGTGGTTGGTATCGTCCGCGCCCGGTTTTGTCAACCGCGACGATGGCTTGTGACACGCCCGTGCGAGCCAGCCCAGGTCACTCGGTCGGGGCGATCTGACCGAGCCGATCAGCCGGCGCGGCTCTCGACCAGCTTCGCCAGCGAATCCACAACCTGTTCGAGGGTTTGCGTGGAGCTGTCGACGAGGACCGCATCCTCGGCAGGCACCATCGGCGCGACGTCCCGGCTGGCGTCCCGGCGATCGCGCTCGCGGATCTCGGCCAGGGTCTGAGCGTGATCCACCGGCTGGCCGGCCGCCGTCAGCTCGGCGACCCGGCGGCGCGCCCGCTCCTCGTCGGTGGCGGTCAGGAAGAACTTCGCACCGGCCTGCGGGAACACGATCGTTCCGGTATCCCGCCCCTCGACCACCACGCCGCCGCCTGCCGCGAGCCGGCGCTGGAGCTCGAGCAGCCCGGCGCGGACCTCCGGATGCGCCGACACGATCGACGCGCCCTGGGAGATCTCGGGCGTACGGATCGCCGCCGAGCTGTCCTCGCCGGCGAGGAACACGTGGTTCTTGTCGCCGACGAACTCGAACCGGATGTCGAGGTCGCGCGCGATCGCACCCATCGCGGCACCATCCTTCCAGTCGAGGCCACGCAGCTTCGCGGTCAGCGCGACGGAGCGATAGATCGCGCCGGTGTCGAGCAGCCGATAGTCGAGCCGCCTCGCGAGCAGCTTGGCCACGCTGGACTTCCCCGCCCCCGCGGGCCCATCGATGGTGACGACGAGCTTCTTCTTCACGGGTTCCTCGCGCACGGGCGGCAGAACCACGCGCTCCCGACCCTCACCATCTCGCTCGAGCGATCCTGGACCCCACACTTGGTGCACTTCTCGTCGGTGATCGGCCCCTGTGGCTTCACCGGTCGCGGCGCCTTGGCCTTGGGCTTGGGCTTGAGCTCCTCGTCGACGCGGCGCTCGACCTCGGCGACGTCGAGGCCGCCCTTCTCGGCGAGCATCTGCATCAGCACGTGCACCGTCGCGGCGAGCTCCTTGACCTCGGCGGCGATCTCCTTGACCCACTTCTCCGACGCGCCACCGCTCGACCCGATGAGCGCCATGGTCGTCGCGAACTGCTGCTCGCGCAGCTCCTCGATGTCGCGCCGCTGATTCCAGTCGTTGTCGAACAGATACTTGAAGATCGACATCCGCCGGCAGCCTATCAGCTCCAGGCCTCATCCACGGGCATCGGTGGGGTCGACGTTGTACATTCGAGTCCTTGGCGGAGGTCACGACACCACCGAGGACCGAGCGGCGCTGGCGGACGTTCGCCGACGTCGTCGCGTTCGCGCTCGGCACCAACGTCTGGATCTCGATCGTGATCCTGCCGGCGATCTTCGTCAGCGCGCTGCGCACCACGCCGCAGATCGCCGCCGCGATCCTGCCGTTCGCCGTCCTGTTGTTCGGCCTCGCCCGCCGCTCGGAGGGCATCCTGCTCGGGCTGTTCCCGGCCGCGATCCTGGTGCCGGTCGCGCTCAACTCGCAGATCGCGAGCTCGTACGTCTACGGCCCGATCCGCTTCATGCTGGTCGCGCTCGGCGTCATCGCCTACCTGTTCGGGGTCTCGTTCTTCACCACGTTCCACGAGCCACCGGCGCCGCGCAGCGTGCGCGGACTGTCGTCGGCAGCGTCCGGCCCGGCCGAGCGGTGGCGCCGCCGCGAGCGCGTCTACGCGATGCTGGTCGCGATGTCCGTCGTCATCCCGACGGTGCTGATCGCGTGGGTCAACTTCGACAGCTCGATCGAGGAGTTCCTCGGCGAGATGTATCCCGGTCGTGTCGCGCTGATGACCACCGCGCTCACCGTCGGCGCGATCGTGCTGTGGCTCGGCATCTTCCACTACGCGTTCCTCGGCGTGCTGCGTCCGCATCGCACCGGCGATCGCGATCTCGTCGCCAAGCTCGGTCAGGCGCGCACCGATGCCAAGGCAGGCAAGCCGCGGCCGCGCTTCTACCTCGCGGTCGCTCTCGCGCTGGCTGCGATGGGCACCTTGATCGTTCTCCGCCATCTAAAGGGATAGAACATGCGTCGCTACTTCTTCGAGATCCTCGCTGTCGCCCTGATCGGTGGAAGCCTGTTCTTCTTCAAGGAGACGCTCGATTACCTGGCGCGTCGCGATTACGTCGCCGCGCTGCTGGTGATGCTGATCGGCGTCGCCGTGATCTCGGTCGGCAAGGAGATGGCTCGCCTCGCCCTGGTGCAGCGCGACTGACCCATGCGTGCCTGGTTCCTACTCCTCGCGGCCTGCAGCTCCTCGAGTCCGGTGACTCCGAACGGCCCACCGGCGGCGCTCGTGGCCGTGCCGGCGCCGGACGATGTCCAGGTCGCCACGGTCAACGGCCGCCCGGTGTTCGGCAGCTGCGTCGCCGATCAGATCAAGCGGTTCCCCGCGCTGTCGAAGCAGGCCGCGCTCGACCAGTGCATCGAGCTCGAGCTGCTCGCCCAGGTCGCCGAGGGCAAGGGCCTGGCGACGTTCCCCGAGGTCGTCGACGTCACGCGCACCGCCCTGGTGCGGCGCCTCGTCGATCAATTCGCCGCGAAGTACCCCGGCCCCGACAGCCTGAAGACGCAGATCGACGACATCTACAAGAAGGTCGGCAGCGCGACGCGACCGGAGGTGCGCCACGCGTGGCACGCGATCGTGCTCGCCGACAAGAAGGCGTCGGAGCCAGAGCACGCGGCAGCGCGCCAGATCGCCGAGCAGCTCTATCAGACCCTCAAGGACGAGACCGGCATGTTCCGGTTCCAGCTCGAGGCGGCGGTCGCGGCGTTGAAGCTGCCTTCGGGGGTCAAGATCGAGGTCCAGGAGCTCGCGACCTCGAAGGACGATCTGCGATGGGCCGCGGAGTTTCGCGGCGCGCTGTTCGGCATCACCGAGGTCGGCCGGGTAGCGCCCGTCGTCAAGACCGACTACGGCTATCACGTGATCCTGCTCGACGACCTCAGGCCGGAGACGGCGGTCGAGCGCGAGCAGGTGTTCCAGGGGCTCCTCCGCCAGCTGTTCGTGCAGTACGTCAACGAGCTGATGGACCGGTCGACCATCGCGGTCGATCGCGACATGCTCGGCGCCACCGGCGAGGAAGCGCCGTGAGCCCGTTCGGGGAGATCATGAGGCGCGCCGTCGAGGCCACGCCCGATGCGGTCGGTGGTGCGTTCGCCGATGCCACCGGCGAGATGGTCGACGGCTTCGCCAGGGACTACGAGGCCACCGAGTGGGCGATCCTGACCGCGCACTACGGCGTCATCCTCGCGCACCTCCATGCCGCGTTCGGCATCTGGCACTTCGGCGGTCCCGAGTACTTCGTCGCTCAGCACCAGCAGCTCGGCATCGTCGTCCACGCACTCGAGGGCGGCTACTACGCCCTGCTCGCCGTCGATCGCAAGGCGCAGCGCCCCGCTCGCGACGATGACTTCGCCGACTTCGCATCGCGCGCGCTCGCCTCGCTGCGCGTCGCTGCCAAGGACCTCCACCGGGAGATGGCGTGAAGCGCATCCTGATCGCCCTCGCGCTCGTCGGCTCGCTGGCCATGCCGGCGCACGCCGACAACGACTACGATCCGTACAGCCAGTCGTGGCAGGGCCTCGGCGCGTTCGTCGGTCTCGCCGAGGGCATGGGCTTCGAGGTCGACTCGCGCGTGTCGCTCGACTGGAACGAGATCTCGGCGAACGACGTGCTCGTCGTCGTGTTCCCGCTCCAGCGCGTCGATCCGGCGAAGGCCGGCGCGTTCGTCAACGCCGGCGGCCACCTGCTGCTCGCGGACGATTTCGGCGAAGCCAGGGACGCGTTCACCGCGCTCGGCGTGCTGCGCAGCGAGCAGCCCTCGATCCGCGCCAACCGCTACCAGAACGATCAGCTGTGGGCGCCGATCGCGAACGCGCGCGGCGATCACCCGATCGCGAACGAGGTCGGCGACGTGGTCACCAACCACCCGGCGGTGTTCTCGCGCGCCGACGGTGCGACCACGGTGGTCGCGTTCGAGCAAGGCGCGGTCGTCGTCGCCGGCGAGCGCGGCAGCGGCCGGTTCATCGCGGTCAGCGATCCGTCGATCCTGATCAACCGCATGCTGCAGAGCTTCCCCGGCAACGTGCAACTCGGGGCCAACATGCTTCGCTGGCTCGATCGCGGCGGCAAGGCGCGCCGGGTCGTGCTCGTCAAAGGTGACTTCGGCATGTTCGGCGAGCCGCGGAGCTTCATCGATGATGCCAAGGCCAGCGAGGTCGGCCGCAGCGTCGCCGAGCTCAACTTCTGGCTGTCCGAGCGCCGCGCCTGGCTGCTGACGCCGACGGCGATGAAGGTGCTCGCAGCCACGCTCGCGGTTCTCCTGCTCGCGCTCGCGCTGCTCGCCCTGCCCGTCCGCCGCGGCCCGAAGATCGACGGTGGCTGGCTCAAGTTCTCGCGGCCGGCTCGCCGCGACGAGCCGCACGGGCTGATCAGCGCCGCCGACAAGGGCCAGGGCTCGAACCTCGTGCTCGCCTGCATCCTCCGCGATCACGTGCAGGTCTTGCTCGCCGGCGTCACCAACCGGCTCGAGCCGCTCTACACCGTGCCCGAGCCGCAGCTCGCGGCCGATGTCGCGCGCGTCGGTGGTCCCGAGGCAGCCGCCGCGCTGTCGCGTGTCTATCGCAAGCTGCGCGCGCTGCCGAGTCGCGGTCAGGCCGCGGCACCGTGGAGCACCAGCCACATGCAGAGGCGCGATTTCGAGGTCCTCTACAAAGAAGTCGCCGAGCTGTGTCGTACTCTCGGCAGCGACTTGCCGGGCGACAAGGCGCTCCCTTCACAGGCACCCGCTGCGCCCCGTCAAGCCGCTTAACGAATCATGCCTACCAGCCTAACCCCCGATCGCGTCGCCCGTGTCAGCCAGCTCGCTCGTGCCATCACCGACGAGGTCGGTCGCGCGTTCATCGGTCAGCCGACGATCACCGAGGCCCTGATGGTCGCGCTGCTCGCGCGCGGCCACGTCCTGATCGAGGGCTACCCGGGCGTCGCCAAGACCACGCTGGTCAAGGCGTTCTCCGGCACGCTCGGCTGTCACTTCCGGCGGATCCAGTTCACGCCGGATCTGCTGCCGTCCGACATCACCGGCACGTACATCCTCGACATGCGCACGAACACGTTCGTGCTGCGCGAGGGCCCGGTGTTCACGCACGTGCTGCTCGGCGACGAGATCAACCGCGCCCCGGCGAAGACGCAGTCCGCGCTGCTCGAGGCGATGCAGGAGCACCAGGTCACGATCGAGGGCGAGACCCGCTCGCTCGCCGAGCCGTTCATCGTGCTCGCCACCCAGAACCCGATCGAGCAGGAAGGCACCTACCCGCTCCCCGAAGCGCAGGTCGATCGCTTCCTGATCAAGCTCCGCATGGGCTATCCGGCCAGCGCCGACGAGAAGCGCATGCTCTCCACCTACGACAAGCCGCCGGCGCCGGTGCGCGCGATGGTCGGCCCGTCCGACGTGCTCGAGATGCAGTCGCTGACGCAGGACGTGTTCGTCGCCGAGGAGCTGCTCGACTACGTGATCGGGCTCGTCGCGTTCACCCGCACGCACAGCAAGGTCTATCTCGGGGCGTCGCCGCGCGCCGGTCTCGCGCTCGTCCACGCCTCGAAGGCGATGGCACTGCTGCGCGGCCGCGACTACGTGCTGCCCGATGACGTCCGGAACCTCGCACCGCTGGTGTTGTCGCACCGGATCCTGATGACGCCGGAAGCAGAGCTCGAAGGTGGCACCGGCGCGCACGTCGTCGGCGAGGCCGTCGACAAGGTCGGCTACAAGATGCCCAAGAGGGCCTGACGACGAATGATCCCGCGCCTCGCCACCCGTGGAAAGCTGGTCCTCGCGACGGCGCTGCTGTTCCTGATCGTCGGGGCGCTCCACGGTGCGCCGCCGCTCGTCGGCCTGTCGGGCTCGATCCTCACCGTCCTGCTCGCGCTCTACCTCGCGTTCTACCCGACGGCGATCCTGCTCCGCCGCAAGAAGATCGAGCTGTCGTGGTGGGTGCCGCCCGGCGATCAACCCGGTGGCGCGCTGGCGGCGGATCGCCAGTTCCAGCTCCACCTCGCGTTCCGAAACCACGGCTCGCGCAAGCTGCGCATCCTCTACACCAACATCCTCGGCGCCAGCGGCCTCGAGATTCCCGAGCGCCCGTCCGCCACGGTCAAGCGCGGCCAGCAGGTCGAGGTCACCACCACGGTCAAGCCGCTCGCCGCCGGCTATCAGGTCCTCCACGGCGCCGCGCTGACGTTCGGTGACGCGCTCGGCCTGTTTGACATCGAGGCGTACTTCCCGAACCCGATCGCGGTCAAAGTCTTCCCGCGATCGTTCCCGATGCGCGGCCAGCTCGTGCGAGCCGTCGGGGGTGCGCTCCACGAGTCGGTCGGCATGCACTCGGTCCGCCGCCGCGGCCTGTCCGGCGAGCTGCGAGAGCTGCGCGAGCACAGCCACGGTGACCCGTTCAAGTTCATCGCCTGGAAGGCCACCGCACGCCGCGGCCAGTTGATGGTGCGCGATCTCGAGAACGAGATCGTGACCACCCACGTCGTCATGCTCGATGTCGGCGCCGGCATGCGCACGCCGGGTGGCATCCTCGGCAGGACGCCGCTCGACTGGGCGTGCGATGCCACCGCTGCGCTCGCGAGGGCCGCGATCAACTCGTCCGATCGCGTCGGCCTCGTCGGCTTCGACACCCGGCCCCTCGTCGAGCTCGGCGTCGACACCGGCCACAACCACAACCTCCAGCTCGTCGATCGCCTGCTCGATACTCGCTCGCTCGTCGACGAGGATCTCACCG
>JAEYYY010000856.1 GCA_023430775.1 Pseudomonadota bacterium | reverse complement strand
ACGCACGGATGCGACTCGCGGCGATGCGAACCGCGGCGACGTGAACCGCGGCGATCGCGAAGGGGCCCCGGGCCAGCGCACGGACGCGAATCGTGGTGACGCGGGTCGTGGCGATGGTGGTCGTGGCGATGGTGGTCGTGGCGATGGTGGTCGCGGCGATGGTGGTCGTGGCGATGGTGGTCGCGAACGCAGGCAGTACGACCGCGTTCACGCGCCGGCGGGAACGTCGTCGGTGGCTGCCGATGCGACGCCGAGCGAGAGCGCCGTCGATGACGGCTGGGGTGATGACGCGCCTGGCACGGGCGACGCCGCCGCGACTGCGCCGTCGGCGGCTGCTGGCGGCGAGGCCGGCGGTCGCGTCAACGAGCGCGGTCGCCGCCGTCGAGGCCGCGATCGCGATCGTGGTGGACGCGGCGATCGTCGCGAGGCTCCGCCCGGCGATCGAACGCAGAGAAGCAGGGAAGCAGAGGGCCAGGATCCAGCACAGCCCTCGTCCTCGCAGCGCGGCGGAGAGCAGCGCGGCGGCGAACAGCGCGGAGAGCAGCGCGCCGGCGAACAGCGCGGCGGTGAGCAGCGCGGCGGAGAGCAGCGCGTCGGCGAACAGCGCGGCGGTGAGCAGCGCGGAGAGCAGCGCGGAGAGCAGCGCGGTGGTGAGCAGCGCGGCGGTGAGCAGCGCGGCGGTGAGCAGCGCGGCGGTGAGCAGCGCGGAGAGCAGCGCGGCGGTGAGCAGCGCGCGGGCGAACAGCGCGAACGACGCGGCGATCGCGGCGATCGCGGTGATCGCGTTGGACGCGGAGAGCGTGGACGCGGTGACCGCGGCGATCGAAACCGCGGCGATCGAGAACGCGGCGATCGAGAACGCGGCGAACGGCGCGACGAGCGACGCGACGGCGTCCAGGCGGCGGCCCTCGCCGCGGCGGAGAAGGCGGCGTCGGCTGCCGGCGCCGGCACCAACACCGGCACGATGGCGCGCCTCGATCAGCGACATCGCCAGGCGGCGCTCGACGATGACGAGGCGCCGACCGAGTCGCCCGCCGTCGCGTGGGGAACCGATGACGGCGCGCCGGCGCCGGCGATCACGCTCGCGGCCGACCTGCCGCCCGATCCACCCGCCGACGACGAGGATCCGGCGAGCTTCGAGGTCACCGAGGCCCCGAGCGCGCAGCTCGGCGACATCGTCAGTGCGTGCGGCGTGCGGTTCGTGCCGAACGGGCGGATGAGCTGGTTCGATGCCGGCGAGGCTGACTGGCAGGTCGGCGAGCGCGTGATCGTCGACAGCGATCGCGGACCGCGCGCGGGCTGGGTCGCGGTGGCGCCCTCGCGCAAGGCGCTCGGCAATCGCGAGCGACCGCGCAGGATCATCCGGCGCGCGAACGAGCAGGATCTGAAGGGCGAGCTCGAGGGCGAGGCCGATCGCGCGAAGGCGTTGCGCGTCGCCAAGGATCACCAGGCGCGGCTGCGGCTCGCGATCAAGGTGTTCCGCGTCGAGGTGTTCGGTGCGCTCGGTCGCAGCGGCAAGGTGCTCATCTATTACTCGGCGATCGGCGACGATCGCCAGCGCTTCGACTTTCGCGACTTCATCCGCGACGTCGGCAACGAGCTCGGCGGTCCGCGGCTCGAGCTGCGGCAGCTCGGCGTCCGCGACGAGGCCAAGGCGGTCGGCGGCATCGGCTCGTGCGGCCTGACGCTGTGTTGCACGACGTGGCTGCCCGACTTCGTCCCCGTCTCGATCAAGATGGCGAAGGATCAGGGCCTCGTGCTGTCACCGACGAAGGTGTCGGGTCAGTGCGGCCGGCTCAAGTGCTGCCTGGTCTACGAGCAGGCGGCGTACGCCGAGCTGCGCAAGGGACTGCCGAAGCTCGGCAAGCGCGTGATCGGTGCGCGCGGTGAAGGCCGCGTCGTCGAGGTCGACGTGCTGCGCCAGCGCGTGCGCGTCAGCTACGGCCCCGGCGACAGCGAGGTCGTGCCGGCCACCGAGGTCCAGCCGCTGTTCCCGTCGGGGAATCAGCCGCCGCGCGAGCGTTCCGAGCGACCGCCGCGCGAGCGCGACAACGCGCGGGGCCCACGCCAGCCCGACCCGGCCGAGCCGGACGACGACGAGACCGAGGACGCGGCCGACAACACCGACGATCCGAGCGCGCTCGCCAACGTCGACATGCGCGCGAACCTCGCCGCTGCCGTCGAGGCCGTGGTGCAGCCCGAGGACGAGCCGCCGACCGACGATCCTTCCTCCGACGACTTCGTCGATGTGCCGGACTTGCCGGATGACGATCCGTCGCGCGATCCGAATGCCGAGGACTAGATGTCGACCTTCTACATCACGACGCCGATCTATTACGTCAACGACGTGCCGCACCTCGGACACGCGTACACCACGCTGGTGTGCGACGCGCTCGCGCGGTTCCATCGCATGCGCGGCGATGACACGCGGTTTCTGACCGGCACCGACGAGCACGGCCAGAAGGTCGAGGAAGCGGCGACCAAGCGCGGGCTGACGCCGACGCAGCTCGTCGATCAGGTGGCGCCGCGCTTCGACGAGCTGTGGAAGCTGCTCGGCCTCACCGACTACCGGTTCATCCGCACCACCGATCCGCGCCACAAGCAGATCGTCGCCGAGCTGTGGAAGACGATCCGCGCCCGCAACCCCGACGACCTCTACCTCGAGACCTCCCAGGGCTGGTACTGCGTCGGCTGCGAGGCGTTCTACAAGGAGAGCGAGCTGGTCAAGGAGGGCGATGGCTTCGCCTGCCCCACCCACAAGCGCCCGGTCAGCTGGCTCGACAAGGAGCGCAGCTGGTTCTTCCGGCTGTCGAGGTACGCCGAGCCGCTGCTCGCGCACATCGAGAAGCATCCCGGGTTCATCCGCCCCGAGCAGTACCGCAACGAGATCGTGGCGTTCTTGAAGGGCGGCCTGAAAGACCTCAGCGTGTCGCGCACCAGCTTCTCGTGGGGCGTGCCGGTGCCCGAGCCAGATCCGAAGGGCGACGTTCACGTCACCTACGTGTGGATGGACGCGCTGACCAACTACCTCAGCGACCTGTGCGCCGACGGCAAGATCGGCGGCCCCGACGTCGACAAGTACTGGCGCGAAGCGGTGCACGTGATCGGCAAGGACATCCTGCGGTTTCACGCGGTGTACTGGCCGGCGTTCCTGCTGTCCGCGGGCCTGCCGCTGCCGAAGACGATCTTCGCGCACGGCTGGTGGACGGTGCGCGGCGAGAAGATCAGCAAGTCGCTGCCGGCGACGCGGATCGATCCGCTGACGCTCGCCGATGCGCTCGGCGGAACGCAACGAGCCATCGGCATCGATGCGATGCGCTACTACCTGCTGCGCGAGGTGCCGCTCGGCAACGACGGCGACTTCACGTTCGAGTCGCTGTTCGGCCGCTT
Source organism: Pseudomonadota bacterium (assembly GCA_023430775.1). Classification (GTDB taxonomy): domain Bacteria; phylum Myxococcota_A; class Polyangia; order Haliangiales; family Haliangiaceae; genus JABFXX01. Next base: position 16,979 of record JAEYYY010000856.1, on the reverse strand, counting down.
CAACGCCGACCTCGCGAACGACCTCGGCAACCTGATCAACCGCAGCCTGACGATGATCGCGAAGTTCTCGGCCGACACGCCGCCGAAGCGCGACGATCAGTACTTCGCGACCAAGACCGAGACGCCGTTCTTCCAGATCGAGCTCGCCGCGCACGAGACCTCGAAGCAGGCGGCGGCGCAGCTCGAAGCCTTCGCGCCGTCGAAGGCTCTGGAGACGATCTGGAAGTTTGTGGGGATGGCGAACCGGTTCATCGATCAGACGCAGCCGTGGGCGATGGCGAAGGCGAAGGATCCGGCGCTCGGTCACTGCCTGTGGTGCCTGCAATCGAGCCTGTGGCTGATCTCGCGCCTCATCGATCCCGTGCTGCCCGCGACCTCGAAGATCCTGCGCGAGTGGATCGGCGATGACGCACCGCTGGCGTGGCCCGACACCACCGGCGAGGGCCGCGTGATGGCCGCCGCGCCCGCGACGCTGAAGGCGCGTCCACCGAGCCCGCTGTTCCCGCGCCTCGACGAGGCGATGCAGAACGCGATCGTGGTCAAGGTCGCCGGCGATGCGGCCGCGACGCCCGGCGCACCCGCGAGCGACGGCAAGCCGACCGCGCGCATGAAGCCGGTCAAGGCCGAGGCACCCGCAGCGACACCGCCAGCTGCCGGCGCACCGATCACGTTCGACGACTTCATGAAGGTCGAGCTGCGCGTCGGCCGCGTGCTGACCGCGGTCGCGGTGCCGAAGATGAAGAAGCTCCTGCACCTCACCGTGGACCTCGGCGAGGCGCAGCCGCGCTCGATCGTCGCCGGCATCGCCCTCGCCTACTCCCCCGAGCAGATCACGGGCAAGCAGGTCCTCGTCGTCGCCAACCTCGCACCTCGCAAGGTGGGCGGCATCGAGTCGCAGGGCATGATCCTCGCGGCCGGCGAGGAGACGATCGTGGGCCTGTCCTCGCTGGATCGTGACGCGCCCCCCGGAACGCGAGTACGATAGACGCGAAGATGTCGGAACATCGTCGAGCACAACGTCTGGTCGTCAACTCGCCCGCGGTCGTCGAGTCGATCGGTCAAGTGCCGATGACGCTGCACCCGAATCTCGCCGCCGTGTTCCGGCGCGTCGATGCCGATGCCAGCACGATCGGCAAGCGATTCCCCGCAGTGGTTCGCGACCTGTCCACCAACGGTGCGTTCATCTCGGGCGCTCCGCTCCCGCTGCTGTCGCGGGTGGCCCTGAAGTTCGAGGTCAAGGGCCTCGGCACCGTCGACGCGGTTGGCTGGGTGCTGTGGCAGCGCACCAGCGACTGCGAGCTTCCCGCGGACGGCGGCAACACCACGTTGCCCAAGGGCTTCGGGGTGCTGTTCGAATCGATCCCGCTCGAGACCCGGGCGGCGATCGCCGCGATGGTGGCCAAGCAGTAGGGAATTCGGCGGCCGGCTCGGCTGTCCCATCTCGGCGCGCGCACCGCCATGGCGACTCATCGATTCAAACCTCGGTATCGGGGCGTCGCGCTGGCGTCGATCGGCGTCGGTGGCTCGGTGGCCGTGATCTCGGTGATCGCCGGCGTCATCACGCTGCCGCTGATCACCGGTGTGATGGGCGTGGCGCTCGGCGCCGCGTACTTCGCCTCGCCGACCTGGAAGCTCGCGGTGACCACCGATGACGAAGGCCTCGCGGTCGGCTCGCCGACGCGCACGCGCTTCCGGCTGGCGTGGAGCGATATCAAGAAGGTGATCGCGTCGCCGAAGACGAATTCGTGCTTCGTCGACGGTGGCGAGCCCGCGAAGAGCTTGCTGGTTCCCGGCGTCGGTGCACCGGCGTCGTACGATCTCGAGGATCGCCCCGCGCTGGTCGCCGCGATCCTCGCGCACGTGCCGGCCGATCGCGTCGAGACCGTCGAGCTGCTCGCGGATCACGGCAAGGACATCGCCAAGGTCAAGCCCGCGTAGTCACGGCCGGTCCGAAAATTCCCTGGCACCGCGGGCAGCAGGACTTAGTATGGAGGCCATGCTCGCTACACTCGGTGTGATCGCCATGTGGGTGGGGTTCCTGCTGCTGCTCGTCGGCGGCCTGTTCTTCATCATCTCCGCGTTCCGCGAGAGCTTGCTGTGGGGCCTCGGCGTGTTGTTCCTGCCGATCGTCCCGCTGATCTTCTTGATCGTGCACTGGCACCGCGCGAAGGGGCCGTTCTTCATCCAGCTCTACGGGCTCGGCTTCGTGTTGCTCGCGGTGTTCGCGCTGGCCGCGCGGCTGCCGTGGCACGGCCACATGTAGCGAACGCTGGCCTGGTACCATCCAAGCTCGAGTGCGCTGCAAGGAGTGCCACGCCACGATCCCGACGCCGGACGACGTCCACGTCCTGACCACGAAGTGTCAGTACTGCGGGCTCGACCAGCCGGTGCCGGATGCCGAGCAGCGCCGCAACCACCTGCTGGCCAAGGAGCGCGAGGCGGCACACGCCCGGTTTCTCGAGAATCGCGAGGCCACGCGGCGCGCCGAGATCGAGCAGCGCAACGCGGAGATCGAGCAGCGCAAGAAAGAGCACGAGTGGGAGAAGGAGCAGGCTCGACAGGAGAAGAAGGAGCGCCGCCGCGGCGACTGGAGTGCTCGTCTCGGCACCGTGATCACGGTGATCGGTGCGCTGGCGGCACCGGTGATCGTCGGCATCACCGTGTTCGATCTGCCGGCGCGCCTCGGGTTCGGCGCGTCGGGGAAGGATCGACTCGAGCAGATCCAGCTCCAGCTCGCGAGTAGCGGTTGCAGCGTCGTGCATGCGCCCGATGCCGAGTACGCGTCGGGACCGGTGAGCAAGCTGGTCGACCTGAAGGAAGGCGACTGCATCCGCGTGTTCGCGGCCGCCGGTGACGCGTCTCATCGCCTCGCGTTGAAGGTGTTCAACCCGATGAACGCCGAGGTCGCGAGCCAGGCAAGCACCGTCGATCCACAGCTGTTGTTTTGCAGCTCGGCCGCACAGAAGGTGCGCGTCCAGATCGACTCCACCGGCAAGGGCCGGCTCTCGCACATGGTCCTCAACTGCCCGGCCCCGCCGCCGCCCAAGCCCAAGCCCAAGGGCAAGCCGCACAAGCACTAGCCTTCTGCTAGGGTGCGGGCGGTGTCGTTCCTGTTCCCGAGCTCGACGATCACGTTCGAGGCCGCGATCCGCGACCTGACGTCGAAGAATCCGCGCGCCCGGGCCTTCGCGGCGCACGCGCTCGGTGATGTCGACGACCCGACCGAACGCCGCCGCGCGGTCGAGGCACTGCTCGGCGCGCTCGAGGATGATCGGCCGGAGGTGCGTGCCGAGGCCTGCTCGTCGCTCGGTGATCTCGGAGAGGACACGGCCATCGCCGGGCTGATCAAGCGGCTCGACGACGGCGCGGCACCGGTGCGCCAGAACGCGGCGATCGCACTCGGTACGCTGCGCGCGGCCGCCGGCTTCGAGCCGCTCGCCGAGGCGCTGCGCTCCGGCCCCGCCGATCTGCGGTTTCAGGCGGCGACGTCACTCGCCGAGATCGATCCGCGCCGCGCGTTCGAGCCGCTGCTCGCCGCGCTCTCCGACAAGGACGGCCAGGTCGCGAGCAGCGCCGCGCTCGCCCTCGGCGTGATCCCCGGCCGCGTCGAGGACAAGGCGCTCGAGACCCGCGCTCGCACCGCGCTGGTCGAGCACCTCGAGCACGGCGATGCGTCGACCCGGTTCGACGTCGCCTACGCGCTCGCGGACCTCGGGGATCCCGCGGGACGCGTCGTGCTGTCGCGCGGCCTCGACGACGAGGATCGCGCGTGGGATGCGGTGACCGCGCTCGCCAAGCTCGGCACCCCGGCGGATCTCGACGAGCTCGCCGCCGCGCTCACCGATCGCGGCGTGCCCGCCGAGGCCACCGTGCTGGCCGCCGGCAAGGTGCTCGCGCAGCGTCCGAGCGAACCGGCCAAGCGCGTGTTGCTCGCGGGGCTGACGGCTCGCAAGACGCACGTCCGCGGCCTCGCCGTCGAGCAGCTCACCGAGGTCGGTGGCGAGTGGGCGCTCGCGGCGCTCGAGAAGATGGCCACGCTCGGCAAGAACGAGGAGCTCGGTGAGGTGATCGCCACGGCCCTGGCGACGATCAGATCGCGACAGCAGTCGCGGACCGGGGGAGGCAGCAAGTGATGCTGTTCGATTCGCACGCCCACGTCGACGGCAAGGAGTTCGACGCCGATCGCGACGAGGTGCTCGCGCGTGCACGCGCCGCCGGCGTCAAGCGGATCGTGGTGATCGGTGCGGTCGGCGATCCCGGATCCGCCGAGCGAGCGGTCGCGCTGGCGGAGAAGGATCCGGACATCTGGGCGACGGTCGCGACGCACCCGCACGACGTCGAGAAGATGACGCCGGACTGGTGGGCGGTGCACGAGCGTCTCGCGCCGCATCCGCGGGTGGTGGCGATCGGCGAGACCGGGCTCGACTACTACTACGATCACTCGCCGCGCCAGCTGCAGCGCGAGTGCTTCGAGCGCTTCATCGATCTCGCGCGGCGCGTGAACAAGCCGGTCGTCTGCCACATCCGGGACGCCAACGAATCACCGAGCGGCGCCGGTGCCGCGGCCGGTGCGCACGAGGAAGCGCGCGCGATCCTGAGAGCCGGTCGCGCCGCCGAGCTCGGCTGCGTGATCCATTGCTTCACCGGCTCACCCGACGACGCGCGCGCCTACGCCGAGCTGGGTTGCTACGTCTCGTTCTCCGGCATCGTCACCTACAAGACGGCGCAGGGCCTGCGCGACAGCGTGCCCCTGGTGCCGCGCGATCGACTGCTGATCGAGACCGATTGCCCCTACCTCGCCCCGATCCCCAAGCGTGGAAAGCGCAACGAACCGGGCTTCATCGTCCACACGGCAGAACAAGTCGCACGCTCCGCGGGCTTAACTTTCGAGGAGTTAGCCCGCGTGACGGCCGAGAACGCGGCGCGGGTCTTCAAGATCAGCGCTGCTTGACCAGCCGGGGCGACACGGGTATAGATTCCGGCCTCGTTCAGTCTGCCCGTTTGTCTGGAGATTACGTCATGTTGAAGATCGGCCTGCTCGGCAAGAAGCTCGGAATGACTCAAGTGTTCGCGGACGATGGCGAGTCCGTCCCCGTGACCGTGATCCAGGCTGGTCCCTGTGTCGTCGTCGGCACCCGCACCGTGGAGCGCGATGGTTACAGCGCGCTGGTGCTCGGCTTCGACGAGAAGCCGATGCGCCTCGCCACCAAGGCCGAGCTCGGCAACGCGAAGAAGACCGAGACCAAGCCGCAGCGCTTCGTCCGCGAGATCCGTCTCGCCGCCGATGAAGTGGCCAAGTACACGGTCGGCCAGGTCGTCGGCCCGCAGGACGTGTTCACCGACAACATCGCGATCGACGTCGAGGGCTGGAGCAAGGGCAAGGGCTACCAGGGCGTCATCAAGAAGCACCACATGGCCGGCATGACCCGCGCCCACGGCACCCACGAGTACTTCCGCCACGGCGGCTCGATCGGCTGCCGCCTCACCCCGCAGCGCGTCCACAAGGGCAAGCGCATGGCGGGCCAGATGGGCAACGAGAAGAAGACGGTCCAGAACCTCCAGCTGTTCCGCATCATCGCCGAGGACAACTGCATCCTCGTCCGCGGCTCGGTCCCGGGCGCGGCGAACGAGTACGTCGTCGTCACCCAGGCCGCCACGCGCAACACCTACAAGCGCAAGGGCATGGGCAAGGAAGAGGTGCGTTCGAAGAACCCGCTCAAGGCCTCGAAGAAGGCGGCAGCGGGTCGCGGCTAACCCCTACCAACTCCATCCGGACGCCCGAGGACACGGTCTTCGGGCGTTTTCGTTTTTCCGACCATGTCCATGGCCAAAGCACGACTCGACGACCGCAGCACCCGCCGCGATCGCTTTCACCAGAAAGCGAAGCGGGAGGGGTTTGCCGCGCGCGCCGTCTACAAGCTCGAGGAGATCGATGACAAGGTCGATCTGTTCTCCGAGGGCGATCGCGTGCTCGATCTCGGCTGCGCGCCGGGCTCGTGGCTGCAGTACGCGCGGCAGCAGGTCGGCGAGCGCGGCGTCCTCGTCGGGCTCGATCGCCCGGTCGGCATCGGCTCGATGCGCGGCATGCCGAACGCGCGGCTGCTCACCGGCGACGTGATGACGGTCTCGATCGAGGAGCTCAAGGGCGAGCTGCCCGGCTTCGACGTCGTGCTCAGCGACATGGCGCCCGATACGTCGGGGATCCGGAATCTCGATCAGATGCGCTCGGAGGCCCTGTTCGAGCGCGCGCTCGAGATCGCGAAGGCGGTGCTCGCGCCCGGCGGAAACTTCGTCGGAAAGTTGTTCCAGGGTCCGGACTTCAAGAAGCTGACCGAGGACGTGCGGAAGAGCTTCGACAAGATGAAGACGGTGAAGCCGGCGTCGTCGCGCCAGATCTCGATCGAACAATACGTGGTGGGGCTGGGCTTCCAGGGGAGCAGTAAGGAATGAGTGGTCCGATGCGGTTGCAGATCGACAAGTGGGGCGAGCCCAATCCTCGCAAGATCGAAGCTGCGGTCGAGGTGCTCCACAAGGGTGGCGTCGCCGCCTACCCCACCGACTCGATCTACGCGCTCGGCTGCGCGATCGAATCGCGCGACGGCATCGAGCGGATCTATCGCGCGCGCAACATGCACAAGAATCAGCGGCTGGCGCTGATCTGCCCGGATCTGTCCACCGCGTCGGAGTTCGGCATCTTCTCGCAGACCGCGTTCCGGATCGCGCAGCAGGTGTTGCCCGGTCCGTACACGCTCGTCGTGCCGGCGACCAAGGCGGTGCCGCGCACGCTGACCGATAACAAGCGGCGCACCGTGGGCATCCGCATCACCTCGCACCCGATCGCGCAGGCGCTCGCCGCCGGCCTCGGCCGCCCGCTGCTCACGTCGTCGGCGATCAACCCCGAGACCGAAGAGCCGTGCCGCGATGCCGAGGAGTTGCTCGAGGCGTTCGGCAAGCACGTCGATGTCGTCGTCGATGCGGCGCAGACACCCGCGCAGCCGTCGACCGTGATCCAGATCGATGGCGAGACCGTGACGCTGATCCGTCAGGGCCAGGGCTCGATCGAGGGCATCCTCGATCTCGAGGCCGAGGTCGAGGTCGAGGCCCCGCGGGTCGCCGGCCGCCGTCGCTAGCCCGGTGTCACCGGCGCGATGTCCTGGGTGACATCGACGATCGACGCCTCGCGGCGTGGCGGGTGCTCGACCACCAGCAGCCAGCGCGTACAGATCTCGCTATCCGAGATCCAGGCGGACAGGATCTCGAGGGCGTCGCGCTTGCTCAAAAGCTTCCTTCTGGTCACTGGTCGCCGGTCCTTGTTGACCTGACGTCAATTGCAAGCCGGTCGCCACGGCCACGACGACCGAACCCCGCGACTTGCCGTGCGAGCGTGCGGGTTCCAGTGACTCCATTGAGGGGGAGTGTCCCGACTGGCCAGCGGCCGAGCCAGGGACTCAGCGCCGGCCTGGTGGGGGTGTCGCCGCCATCGACTGCTGGGCGGCGCGCTGCTGCATCAGGATCGCGGCCATGCCGCCGGCGGCTGCACTGGCCTGCGGAGCCGCCGGCGCCGGCGCGGGGGTGCTCGGAGTCGCGGGCACCGCGCACACACAACCGACATTGTTCGCCATGACGACGACCGAGCTGAGCTCGAGCCCGATCGACACGCAGTGATTGCTACACGTCGCGCGCGAGTCGCGCGGGACCTCGATCGAGCTGGTGGTACCGACGGGTGCCTTGCAGGCGGCGAGCGAGAGCATCACCGCAGCGATCCTGATCTTCATGCGCGGGACGATACACGTCAGCGCGGGACGACGTCGGCCTTCGCGCCGTCCGGCCAGCTCTCCTTCGCGAGCCACGGGTCGAAGCCGGCGCCCTTGATCGCGACCAGCATCGGCTTGGTGACCTCCTTCGGCGAGCCGAGCGCCGCGTCGTACGACACGAAGATGCTCTCGTTCGAGAGGTCGAAGCCGAGCTCGTAGACCGCGGGCACGTCGGCGAGCGCGTGGCGCACCTTGAGCGGGCAGCTCTCCTCGCAGTACATGCCGATCGCCTTGATCGTCACCTTGGTGAGCGCGGCCGGTTTCGGTGGCGCGACCTTGGTGACGGCCACCGCCGCGGGCTTGGCCTCGGTTGGCGGTGCCGGTTCCGACTTGCTGCAACCGACGAGCGCGAGGGCGACGAGCCAGCGAGACATCGCGTACAGGCTAGCACGCGTCGTCACGTCTTCTGCTTCGGCAGCTTGCCGACGGGCAGCTTCAGCTGGCCGGGCAATTTTGGATCGACGAGCGCGGCCACGCGACCGACCTCGGCCGGCGGCAGCTTGCCGACGACCTCGAGGATCAGCGCCCTCGCCTGCTCGCGTTGATCGGCGGTGACGTCCTTGCGAGTCACCAGGGCCTCGGCGACCACCAGCTTCGCCTCCGGCGCCAGCTCGCCGTGCTTGCGGAGGATCGACAGCGACTCGAGCGCGCGGTCCGGATCGTGCGCCCGCAGCTGGATCCGCGCCTGGATCAACCGCGAGGTCGCATTGCCGGGATGGATCGCGATCGCGCGATCGATCTCTCTTCCCGCGGTAGGTGCGTCGCCGGCGGCGATCGCGATCTCGGCGAGCAGCTGGTGGGTGCGGTACGCGAACGGATCCGGTCGAATGGCCGAGGTCTCCTCGACGACCCGGCGGAGCTCGCGCTGCGCCGCCGTCAGATCGCCGATCGCGTAGTACGCGGCGCCGAGCGCGTGACGACCGCGCTGATCGCCGGTCTCGGCGAGCTTCGCGAGCTCCCCGAACAGCTCGTCGCGCTGGTTGCCCGTCGCGCGCTGTGCGCGGCTCTGCAGCATCACGATGTTGGCCGCACGACGTTCGAGTGCCGGCAGCTTGCGGTCCTCTCCGGCGAGCAAGCTATCGACGGTCTCGGGAGAGCCGAGCTCGAGCGCCGCGTACGCGCCGGTGATGCGTCCCCACGGGCTCGGGATGCTCGCCGCGATCTGCCGCGCATCGTCCGGCCGGCCGAGCCCGAGCTGGAGGTTCGCGTCGACCAGCGACAGCAGGTGATTGTTGCCGAGCGCCTTCCCGAGCGTGGCGCACCGCTGTCGCGCGATCGAGGCGATCTTGTGATCGTTGGTCTTGTCGACCGCGCGTCCGAGCTGGAGATGTGCCCACGCGACGCGCTCCCAGAATCCGCACTCGGGAGGCAGGTTGCGCATCTTGCCGAGCTTCCCGAGTGCCTCGCCCGCGAGCTCGTAGCGCTGGTTGGAGAGGCCGACGAACGCGCGCGCCAGCAAGCTGTACGCGACGACGCGCGGCGCATCGCTCTTGACCGAGTCGAGATCGGTCACCGCCCCGGAGATGTTGCCGAGCTCGGCACGCAATAACCCGCGCATCACCACCGCGAGCGGATGATCGGCGACCGCGATCAGCTTCTCGCCCTCGTCTGCCTGGCCGTCCTCGTCGAGGAACAGCGCATACTCGAGCTTGGCGATCGGGTGCTCGGTGTGCTCGAACGCCGATCGCGTGTCCGTACGGATGCCGCGGACCTGCGCGACCCGACCGACGAGCCAACGTCGCCACGGATCGGCGGAGTGCGTCTTGCCGAGCTTGTCGAGCAGGTCCGCGAGCTCCTTCGCCTGCTCGGGCGTCTTCACGCGCGTCAGCTCGAACGCGACCTTGCCGATCACCCAGCTGCGATAGCCGGGCGAGCCTGCCTCGACCGGCGCGAACACGTCCTCCGTGGCCACCGGCAACCCGTAGAGCAGCGCTCCGAGCCCGTCGACCTCGGCGATGTTCGCCAGGACGTCGGGATGGCCGGTGCGGCCGGCGAGCGCATCGACGAGCTTGCCCCGGGTCGCCGCCAGCTCGGCCTGCGTGCCGTCAGCGACGGGAATCAGCGTGAACGTGTCGGGGGGCGGTCGCTCGTTGCCACCACCACCACACGCGATCACGAGCGCGAGGAGCAGCGCTCTCATCGACCGCGTCGACGCGTCGGCGGCTTCGGCGGCTTGGGCGCCTCACCACCCGCTCCGGCCGGCGCCGGCACGCCGAGCTTCTTCGGCAGATCCTCGTCGACCAGCGCCGCGATCCGCCCGATCTCCTCGTCCGACACGCCCGGCTTTCCCTTCATCGCGGTGAGGATCGCCTCGGCGTTCTCCTTGTCCTTCGCCGACGGATCCTTCTTCACCACGAACATCTCCGCCAGCGTCAGCTGCACCATCGGGCTGTCCTTGATGCTGGACTCCGCGAGCAGCGGCTTGAGCACGGTCTCCGCCTTGTCGGTCTCCTTGTTGCGAACCAGGATGCGCACGAGCAGCGCCTTGGTCGGCAGGTAGCCGCTGTTGATGTTGAGCGCCTCCTGCACCACCTTCGCCGCGGTCTCGAGCTCCTTCTCCTGGAGCGCGATCTCCGCGAGCGCGGTACGCGTGCGGTACTCGAACGGGTTCGGCGACGTGTCGCTGATGTCCTTGACCGCCTGGCCGAGGTGCTCCTTCGCGTTCACCAGATCGTTGATCTGGAGGTACGCGACACCGAGCGCGTGACGGCCGAGCTTGCTCTTTGCCTGGCGCGCGAGGCCGAGCAGCGCATCGGCTGCCTGGGTGCGCTCCTTGTCGTTCGACAGCATGCGCGCCTGCTCGCACAGGATCTTGGCTTCGATGTTCCCCTGGTCGTTGCCCTCTTCACACGGCTTGCCCGTCGGGTCCGACGTGCCCTTGAGGATCTCGGTCGCCTCCTCGAACGCTTCCTTCGACTTGCCGAGATCGAGCAGCGCGTAGGTGCGCAACAGCCGCGGCCGCACGCCCTCGATCTTCGCGGCGCTGTCGAGCACCTTGTCGGGCAGACCGCGCGCGAGCGACAGGCCGGCGTCGACCAGCTGCATCGTCGGATCGGTCTCCGGCGCCGTGCCACCGCTCTTGAAGTAGACACACTTCGCGAACGCCTTGTCGGCCTCCTCGAGATCGGAGAGACGCTTGCCCTCGGCCGGCCGGCCGAGCTTGTAGTGCACCCACGCGATGCGCGACCAGAACCGGGGCTCGGCGGGCGGCTTGTTGAGCGTGGCCTTGCCGATCGCCTCGATCGCCGTCGGGTACTCCTCGATCGCCAGGTTCGCGATCGCCAGCGCGAGCCAGCGATACGCGGCGACGCGCGACGACAGCTTGTCGACGACGAACTTCGCGTTGAGATCACCGATCGTCTCGCCGACGTCACCCGCGCCTTCGCTCTTCGCGATCGCCTCGCCGAGGATCGCGAGCTGGTGGTTGCCGCCGGTCTTGTCGAGCGCGGTCTTGAAGTACTTGAGCGCGTCGGCGGTCTTGCCGTCGTCGGTGAGCAGGTTCGCGTAGTCGATCATCGCGACCACGAGCCCGTCGGGGCCGTCGGCGGCGGTCTTGAGGATGCTCGCGGCACCACGGCGCTGGCCGGCAGCGAGCATCGCCCTGCCCTTGAGCCACATCGCCCACCGATCGGTCTTGTTCTCCGCCAGGTAGTCGTCGAGGTTCTTGTTGACCTCGGCCAGCTTCTGCGAGGCCGCGACGATGACCTCGGCCTTCGTGCGATCGTTGGACAGGCGCGACAGCTCGAGGGCCGCCTTGCCGATCACCATCTCGCGCGTGCCCTCTTCGCCCGGCGCGAGCTGATCCTCGCCCTGCGTGAGCGACTTGTACGCGGCGTCGACCTGCTCGGGACCGACGAGCACTTCCTTCGTCGGATCGTCGCGGCTCGGGATCCGCGCCTCGCCGTAGAGCAGCGCGGCGATGCCGCCGGCCTCGACGTAGTACGCGAACGTCAGCTTGTTCGACTTGTCCTTCTCGAGCGCCTGCTGGAGCTTGCCGAGCGCCTCGACGAGGCCGGTGTACTCGCCGTGACCGATCGAGGTCTTCGACTCCTTCTGGAGGCGCGCGACCGACTCGGACTTCTGCTTCTCGGTCCACCAGTACCAGGTGCCACCGCCACCGATGCCGAGCACCAGCACGACGAACAGGAAGATGAACGCGCGGCGCGTCGACCGGCCCCACCGGCGATCGGGGCGCAGATCGTATTCCTCGTCGGGCACGCGCACGCCGGCGACATCGAGCAGGCCGCCGGTGAGCAGATCATTGAGATAGTTCTCGCCGACCGCAGCCGACTGGCGCAGCGAGGCCGCGGCCGCGTTCTGCACCTTGTTGGGACCGATGATGCGCGGCTTGATGCCCTCGACGCTCATCGGCGGCGGCGCCGTCTGCTTGGGCGCGCGCGGCAACGATGGCGGCGGTTGCGGCGCGGCCATCTGCGCCGACAGCGCGCCGGGCAGCGGCGGCATCTGCATGCCCGACGGCGGCCCCGGATCGGGCGCCGTCAGCGAATCGAGCCCCGAGTACTGTGGTGGTGGCGGCATCGGTGCAGCCACCGCGGCGGTGGGCCGCTTCTGCTGCGCCATCATCGCCTGCGATCGCGGCGACCGCTGGATCTCGACCGGCGCGTCGGTCTCGCCGCGCGGCGCGACCGGCGTCGGGATCGGGTTCGGCGGATCGAGCTGCTGGCCAGCACGCGCGCGGCGCAGCATCGCGAGGATCTGCGGGCTCGTCGGATCGAGGTTCTGCGCGTGCTGGAGCACCGGCACGGCGCGCTCGAAGTCGCTGCGGCGGAGGAGCACTTCACCGAGCAGTGCGAAGCCCTGGCGGTTCGAGCGGTCGACCTTGACCACCCGGAGCAGCTCGCCCTGTGCTTCCTTCCATTGATGCAGTGACGCGAACGCGCGCGCGAGCATGACGCGGCCTTCGAGATTGTCGGGAGCCGCGTCGAGCCCCATCGTCCCGACCTGAATCGCGTCGCGAGGCCTGCCGAGGGCCAGATATGCCTCACCCAGATCGATGAACGCCGGCGATGCTGGATCCCTGCGAACCAGATCGATCAGCTCTTCGATTTCTTGAGCCGTGGGCCGGCGATCCGGATCGACCATCAGCTCGACCAGCGTACTCCCAAAGCGGCTATCCCCGCAAACCTACATGGACTCGCAGTCGGGTAATCGATCCGGTGCCCCGCGGGCACTTGCTCACCCGACGGTTCGCTGGCGTACAGTGGCACCCGATGAGCAGCAGCTTCGGGACGCTGTTCCGGATCACCACCTTCGGGGAGTCCCACGGCCCGGGCCTGGGGGTGGTGATCGACGGCTGTCCGCCCCGGATGGCGATTTCCCTGGATCTGATCCAGGAGCAGCTCGACCGTCGCCGGCCCGGCCAGAGCCGCCTGGTCAGCCAGCGCAAGGAGGCCGATCAAGTGGAGATCCTGTCGGGAGTCCTCGACGGCAAGAGTCTCGGCACTCCGATCGCCCTGCTGATCCGCAACGAGGACGCTCGGGGCAAGGACTACGAGGACATCGCACGCGCGTACCGGCCTTCGCATGCGGATTACACCTACGACGCCAAGTACGGGATCCGCGCGGTGGCCGGCGGAGGTCGGGCCTCGGCGCGCGAGACGGCGGGCCGGGTCGCGGCCGGGGCGATCGCCCAGCAGCTGCTCGCGGCCCGCGGGATCTCGATCGTGGCGTGGGTCGACGAGGTCGCCGGGATCGCCGCGGCGGTCGATCCGGCCACGGTCACCCGCGACCAGGTCGACGCCAACGACATCCGCTGCCCCGATGCCGCGATCGCACCGAAGCTGATCGAGCGCGTCGAGCAAGCGCGCAAGGACGGCGACTCGGTCGGTGGCGTGATCCGCGCGATCGCGCGCGGCGTCCCGCCGGGCTGGGGCGAGCCGGTGTTCGACAAGCTCGAGGCCGATCTCGCGAAGGCGATGATGTCGATTCCCGCGGTCAAGGGCGTCGAGAATGGCTCGGGCTTCGCCGGCACCTCGATGACCGGCAGCCAGCACAACGATCCGTTCTATCGCACCGCCGACGGCCGCATCGGCACGCGGACCAATCACTCGGGCGGCGTGCAGGGCGGCATCTCCAACGGCGAGCCGATCACGCTGCGGATCGCGTTCAAGCCGACGGCGACGATCATGCGCGAGCAAGCGACCGTCGATCGCGACGGCAACCCGACGACGCTGAAGCCGAAGGGCCGTCACGATCCGTGCGTGCTGCCGCGCGCGGTGCCGATCGTCGAGGCGATGTTCGCGCTGGTGCTCGCCGACCACTGCCTGCGGCAACTGGCGCGACAATGATGTCGTGCCGGCTCGCGACGGTGATGTCGCGCTGTGCAAGCGTTGGCCAGCAGCGCGGCGTGCAACTCGCACGGTCGCGTGGCGGCGTGATGGCGCAGCCGTTGCTCGAGGGGCTCGGCATGAAAGCGTTCGCGGTTGTCTTACTTCTCGCAGCCTGTACCGAGCACGGCCAGACACCTCCCGGCGGCGATCCCCCTGCGCTGCCCACCGCCTGCGAAGGTCATTGCATCATCGACGATCCCGGCGATGTCACCTCGGATATCTGCTGCGACTCGGTGACGTGCTTCCTCGACGAGGAGACCAACGAGTGGGTGGTGACGTTCTGCGATCCGCCGCCGCCGCTGCCCGATCCGTGCGAGACGTGCTCGCTCGATCAGATCTGCGTGCAGACCTACGACGGCACCTGCAACCTGCTGAGCACGGCCTGCGTCGAGCCCACCGCCGGCTGCACCGCGGCGGCATGCACGTTCGATTGCGACATGGACCTGTGCGGCGACATCTTCACCTGTAGCGCGGGGGGGTGCGGGACCGAGTCGCCCTCGGCGCTGCACTGCTACGGTCCGTAACCGGTTATCGAAGCAGGTATGTCAGAGGGGGCCGGTAGCGTCCGGGCATGGGTCCGGTCACGGCTCAGCTCCTCGACGTCCTGGGTTACGACCCGGACGACGGCACACCCGAGGTCGGCGACCTGCCGCTGATCCCGGTCGGGGCGCTGGTCCGGGCGCGGGACGGGGCGCGGCAGGTCGCGGTGGCGCGCCTGGCGTCGGGCAAGCTGGTGGTCGTCGATGATCGATGTCCGCATGATGGCGGGCGAATCTCCGATGGCTGGGTCGCCGGCGAGCGCCTGGTGTGCGCGCGCCACGGCTGGGAGCTCGAGGTCGACCCGGTGACGAAGCAGTGTGTTCGTGCCTGCAAGCCTCGGGAATGAGTGCGTTATGTTGACCCGCCTTCGCGAATAAGACTAACGTCGTCGCCAGCGTGGGAGCCGTCCTGGTCCACATCGATCTCGACGGCGACCGGCCGCACCCGTCGTCGCTGTCGGCGCTTGCCGCCGGCCGCGCGGTCGCGTCGTCGTGGGGCGGCACCTTGTACGCCGCGCTGGTGATCCACGATCCGACCGATCGCGGCGCCGCCGACTCGACGGGACAGATCTCGCACTCTCACGTCCCCGGCGTCGAGACCGTGCGCGCCGCGCTCGCGCGTGGTGGCGCCGACAAGGTCGTCGTCGCGATCACCGACGCACCGCTCGCGCCGCTGTGGGCGTCGGTCGGCTCGGCGTGGCAAGGCGTGCTCGATCATCTCCGCCCTCGCCTGGTGCTGTTCGGTGCCGACGCGCCGAGCGCCGACGAGCTCGGGCCGCGAACCGGTGCGCGGATCGGCGCGCGCTTGCTGGTGCGTGCGCGTGCGGTCGGCCTCGATCACGTCGAGCTGCGCGATCGCGATGGTGGCTACGTGCGCGCCACCGATGGCGGTGCGGCCGTCGTGCTGGTCGGTGCCACGCAGCCCACCAGCGTCGGCGACGACGACATCGACATCGTCGTGCTGGCGATGCCCGGCGGTGGCGACAACCGGATCGAGATCGCCGGCGTCACGCCCGCCGAGGTCACGCACGGCAACGGCACGATCGTCGCGATCGACGATGCCTCGGCGGCCGACGCGCAGATCATGGGCGCGGCCACCCGGCTCGCGAGCCTGCTCGGTGCGCCGGTGGTCAGGAGCGCGGGCACGCCGCTCGCGCCCGAGCTGTGCATCGCGATCGGCACGCCCGCGATCGATCTCGCCGGGGCGTCGAGCCTGGTCCGCATCGGCCCGGTGCCCAAGGGCGCGGCCGGCAAGAACGTCGACGGCGCGCTCGATCTCTCCGGTCCCGCGCTCGTCGAGCTGGTCAAGGCACTGGAGGAAGGCTGATGGCGAAGCGCGCGCCCACCGAATCCGGCGGCTCGAATGTCGCCGTCTGGCTCGGCAGCACTTCGCCGCTGCGCTCGATCCGCTGGCTCGACGGCACGCTCGCCGCCGCCGCGAAGTTCGGGCGCGCCACCGCGGTCGCCGCCGGTGATCCGACGTGGCTCGATCTCGCGGCCGATCGCGCCAACCGCGCCGGCCTCGCGAGTGCGGGCGTGCCCACCGAGCTCCAGCTCGATTACCTCGGCTGGGCCCAGGTGATGGCGGCGGTCGCGCGGCAACTCGATGCCAGCGTGATCCTCGTCGACGAGGCCAGCCGCCCGGAGCGGTTCCCCGAGGTCGCCGCGATCGCCGAGCTGCTCGATGCCGCGCAGCTCACCCACGTGATCTCGATCGCGCCCGACGCCAACATGCTGCACGCGAGTCGCGTCAGCGGTACCGAGCTACAGACCTGCCGCGTGCGCGGGCCGATCGTGATCGGCCTGCGGATCGCCGGCCCCGCGATCGACGAGTACCCGACGCCGATTCCGTCCGCGTCGATGAAGCGGCTCGAGCTCGCGGCACTCGGCCTCGATCCGGTGGTGCTCGGTCATCGCGCGCTGCCGCCGCGCGCGCCGGCGCGCCGCCGCGACAACATCGAGCGCGTCGCCGACCATCTGGCGGTTCACGTGCTGCCGCGTCCACCCAAAGGATCGTGATGGCGCAGGCGCGGCCCGATCGCGTGACGCATCTGGCTCCGGCGCACGTCGATGTCATCGCGCCCGCCGAGCTCGGCGCCACCGCGATCGCGGCGCTGCGGGCACGCGGGATCCAGGCGCGCGTGATCGAGCGCGCGGAAGACACCGACGGCGTGATCGCGTGGGCGCTGTCGTCGCCTCCCTCCGCCGCGACCGCGGTCGAGATCGCGGCGCGTTGTGCGCGCGCCTCCGAGGCCGGG
Source organism: Pseudomonadota bacterium (assembly GCA_023430775.1). GTDB lineage: Bacteria > Myxococcota_A > Polyangia > Haliangiales > Haliangiaceae > JABFXX01. The sequence goes on along the minus strand of JAEYYY010000856.1, from coordinate 18 downwards.
CGGCCGGTCGTGCTGCTC
>JAEYYY010000780.1 GCA_023430775.1 Pseudomonadota bacterium | reverse complement strand
CTGGTCGACGCGTACCGCGTCTCGCTCGCGACCCTGCCCTCCTCGTCATAGGCCCAGGATGTCTTGCTGAGCTCGGTCGCCCCGTCGAGCGCGGTCACCGTGGAGACCAGACCGCGCGGCGTGTATGCGATGCCAGTCCACTTCGCGGTGTTGACCGGATTGATCATCTTCTCGAGCCTGCGGCTGTCGCGATACGTCATCTCCTGTCGCATGGTCACGGTGTTGCCGGCATCGAAGGTCTCGATTTTCACGAGCAAGCCGTCGTCCGAGTACGTGTACTCCTGCCGGTCGCCGCTCGACGCCGGGTTGCAGTCATCGCGTCGCTTCGTCTTCGAGAGCCGGCCACGATTGTCGTATTCGTAGATCAGGCACGAGCCGTCGGGGCGCGTCAGCTGAATCAGCCGCAATGCCGTGTCACGTGCGTAGGCCGTCACCAGATCCGCCGAATTCGGCGTGCAGTCGGTCTGCCCGGCCATCTGCTCGCGGCGCTGCGTGAGGAAGCCGCGCGCCGCGCTGAACGTCTGGCACGAGATCGTACCGTCGACGTCGCTGATGGAGGTCGCGTTGCCCCAGAAGTCGAACGTCAACGATGACTGCGTCAGGATGTTCGAGGCGTCCTTCTGCCGCTTGAAGTTCTGTAGAAAGCCGTCCTTGAGTGGATCGCTCGGCGCCGACCAGAACCCGAAGGTCGTCAGGTCGGTCGATCCGACGAGCGGTCCATCGATCTCGATCAGGCGGCCGTTGGCGTCGTAGTCGTAGCTCGTCGTGTACGTGTAATCCGTCGACCCCGGATAGCTCGCCACCGTCTTGGTGAGCCCCGTCTCGGTCACCGTCTCGAGCTTGCCATCCGCCGTGTACGTGTTCGTCGTCGTGGCACACGACCCGCCGCCGGTCGAGGTGCAGACGTCGCCATCGAGCTCGCTCTGCCGGCGCGTCGTCGCGACCTTGCCGGGAAAGTTCGTGTCGTAGGTGAGGAACAGTGTCCGCTGCGCGCCGGTACCGTTCGCTGCGGTGGCCCCGTACATGATCTTCAACGGCATACCGTTGGCGTCGTACTCCTTGACCTCGTAGTAGCTGCTCGGATCCGCGGCTGGCCACTCGCGGTCGTCACCTGGTTCCGTTCGACCTTGCAGCTGCCGTACGTCGTCGGTGGCGGCGGTTGCTCGTCGGGGTTCAAGTAGACCGACCACGAGTACGGCTCGAGGTCCTTCCACAGCTTGCCTGCATCGATCGCCGGCTTGCCCGCGAAGCACGGGTTGTTGGTCGCCACCGGTTCGACAGCCGCGACAGGCGCGGTCGGTGGCTTCGGTGGCGCGGTGGTGGAACCGCACGCGACCAGCAGGACGAACAGCCGATGCATGTCGCGTCAACGATCGTGCACCCCGCTCGATTCCGTCGGCTACGATGGCGCGCGATGTTTCCTGCCCCTCCGCGTCCTGAATTTCCGTCGGACCAGCACGGCAAGACCGAAGGGCACCTTCGCTACGAGGACATCACGCAGGATGGCCGGCTGATGCCGATCGCGATCCCGCCGTGCCTGTCGGGCTTTTGGCGCAGCGTGCTGGTCAAGCACAAGGGCGCGACGCTCGCCGGTCAGCAGGGAATCTTGCCGATCCTGACGCGGCTGACGATCCTCTCGCACGATCAGTTCATCCGCGTCGATCGCATGATCGAGTCCGACGCCGGCTTCCAGCTCGCGCACGATCGCGATGCCAGCGGCGAGGTGTCGAAGCTCTACATGATGGTGTGGTGCGATGTTCGCGGCGCCGCGGGGAGGATCGTGCCGCGCACACCGGCGGGTCCATTGACCCTCGCCGGCCGGCTGTTCGCCGAGCACGTCTACACGCGGCCGTTCGGCCCACCCGAGCAGCGCAAGATCACGCGCCTCCAGATCGAGGGCTTGCCCGAGGTTCCGGAGCATCGCTATCCCGCGCCGGCGGCGGCCACCGCCGGTGAGGCGCCGGCAGGTGCATCGTGGCTCGACGACCTCGCACCCGACACCACCGACCACGTGTTCACCCTCGATCAGACCGACTCGAACCAGCACGTCAACTCGCTGGTCTACATCCGGATCTTCGGCGACGCGGTGAATCGCCGGCTGGCCAGCGCCTGGCCGCCGGCTGGCCGCCCACCGGCGGGAGAATATCGCCCGCTCTCCGGGCGAACGAAGGCGGTCGACATCGCGTATCGCAAGCCGTGCTTCGCGGGCGATCGAGTGCGCTGCTCGCTGCGGCTGTTCGAGAAGGACGGCGTCCTCGGCGCCGCCGGGTTCATCGCAGTTCCCGGCGAAGAGGCGAGGCCGCGCTGTTACGTGCGAGTCACGCTCGGCGCCTGACCGGCCGGTATTTCGGGCAGGAAGCGCGGTCGATAACCATCGCGCCGGCGCGCGTCAACCAGTTGCGCGCTCGCGTGGTGTGCTTATCGGTGGGCTCACCAACGCAACCACTTCTTCCCTATACAGGAGGATCTCCGATGTCTCTCGCTCTTCGTAACGGCACCAGTAACGGCAACAACGTCACCCGCTACCGCGACCCCTTCTCGATCGCCCGCGAGCTGCTCTCGTGGGATCCGTTCACCGGCCGCCCCGCCAGCGCGTTCTCTCCGGCGTTCGAGGTCAAGGAGACGACCGAGTCGTTCGTCCTCAAGGCTGACCTCCCCGGCGTCGCCGAGGCAGACCTCGATATCGCGGTCCACAACAACATCCTCAGCGTGTCGGGCAGCCGCCAGGCCGAGGAGCGCAAGGAGGGCGAGACCTACGCCCTCTACGAGCGCCAGTTCGGCTCGTTCTCGCGCAGCTTCCAGCTCCCCGAGCTGGCCGACGGCGAGAAGATCGCCGCGAAGCTCGAGAACGGCGTGCTGACGCTGACGATCGGCAAGAAGGCCGAGGCGAAGCCCCGCAAGATCGCGCTCCAGAAGTAAGTCACCACGCCTGGGCGAGCTGATCGAGCACCGCGACCGCGAGCTGCTCGAGCTCGCGGCGCGTCACGACGCTCTCCATCTCCGCGTGCGAGTCGACGACGGTCCCGTCGTACGACGCGACCACGCGGATCTGGTTGACGCCGTCATTGAAGTACACGGTGACGGCGTGATCGAAGGAGGGTATGTCCTTCCCGACGAACGCGAAGTGGTGCGTGGCGATCGCGGGGGCACCACCGATCGAGATCGGATCGATCTCGAAGGTGGTGTCGCTGCGCTCGCGCAGATCGGGTGGGATCGTCAACCGCACCGCGTCGGCCTCGGCGCGCCAGCGATCGACCTGCATCGGCAGGCAGCGCAGGCACGGCTGGATCGCGACGCGGACCGCGAGCCGCGGCACCTCGTGGCGGTACTCGACATCGAGGAACTCGTCGTCGAGCTTGCGCACGGTCTTCGCGAGGCCGGTGATGTCGAGCTGCGACAGCTTCGTCAGCTGCTCGCGCGACACCGGCTTCGTCGTCTTGACCGGAGGCTTGCCCGAGGCGCGCAGCGCGATCCGAGATGGCTCGGCCGGCGCGGCATCGGTCACCACCGGCGCGACGACCGCCGACCCGGGCGTCGGTGTCACCGGCTCTGCCCGCCGCTTGTCGCCGCAGGCAACGAGCAGCAGGAAGAGCAGGCTACGCACGCTCGAACAGACCGGCAGCGCCCTGGCCGCCACCGATGCACATCGTCACGATCGCGCGCTTGCCGCCGCGCCGCTTGAGCTCGTAGAGCGCGGTCGCGGTGAGCTTGGCACCGGTGCACCCGAGCGGGTGGCCGAGCGCGATCGCGCCGCCGTTGACGTTGACCTTGTCGTCGGGGATGCCGAGCTCCTTCTGGCAGTAGACCGACTGCGAGGCGAACGCCTCGTTGAGCTCGAACAGATCGATGTCCGAGATCGCGAGGCCCGTCTTCGCGAGCAGCTTCTTCACGGCCGGCAGCGGGCCGATGCCCATGATCTCCGGATCGACCCCGACCGTGACGAACTGGCGGAACGTGCCGAGCGGCGTGATGCCGAGCTCCTTCGCCTTGGCCGCGCTCATCACCAGACAGGCGGCCGCACCGTCGGAGATCGGCGACGCGTTACCGGCGGTGACGCTGCCACCCTGCGCGAACGCCGGCGGCAGCTTCGCGAGACCCTCGAGCGTGGTCTCCGGACGCGGCAGCTCGTCGACCACGAAGTCGCCGTAGACCCGATTGGTGCCGTCGAACCGCACGGTGCGGACCGGCACGATCTCGTCCTTGAACACGTTCTTGTCCAGCGCCGCCTTCGCCTTCTGCTGGCTCTTGAAGGCGAACTCGTCCTGGGCCTGCCGCGAGATGTTGAACCGCTTCGCGACGTTCTCCGCCGTGATGCCCATCGGCGTGTTCGCGCCCGGGAGCTTGTCCATCAGCTCGGGCGACGCCGACAGGTGGAAGCCGGTCATCGGCACCCACGTCATCGACTCGACGCCACCGGCGATCACGATGTCGTTGGTGCCGGTCGCGATCGAGCCGGCGGCGATCGCGATCGCCTGCAGACCCGACGAGCAGAACCGGTTGACGGTCTGCGCCGGCACCTCGGGACCGAGATCCGCCAGCAGCGCGATCAGCCGCGCGACGTTGAGGCCTTGCTCGCCTTCCGGCATCGCGCAGCCGAGCACGACGTCGTCGATCTTGCCCTTGACCTGCGGGACGCGCGCCATCAGGCCGCGAATCACGTCGGCGGCAAGCTCGTCGGGGCGCTTGCTCGCGAGGGAACCCTTGTGACCGCGGCCGACCGCGGAACGAACAGCTTCTGCGATGACAATTTCCATGATCGACCTCAGTTCCGGAGGGGTTTCTTGTTCTGGAGGAAGTACTGCATGCGCGCCTGGCTGAGCGGCTCACCGCACAGCGACAGGAACGCTTCGCGCTCGAGCTCGAGGATCTGGTCCTCGGTGACCGGCGCCATGTGTCCCGATGGACCGCCGCACAGCACGTTCGCGAGCTTCATCGCGATCTTGCCGTCGTGCTCGCTGGCGTAGCCGCCGGCGATCAACGTGTTGACCATCATCTTCAGCGTCGCGATGCCGCTCTCGCCGGGCAGCTTGTACGCGCGCGGCACCGGCGGGTGATAGCCCGCGTTCGCCATGCCGAGCGCGCGCTGCTTGGTCTCGTACAGGTGACGCGCGCGATCGAACGAGATGCCATCGGTGGTGCGGAAGAAGCCGAGGCCCTTCGCTTCCTCGGCCGACGTCGAGAACTTCGCGAGCGCGATGTTCTTGAACGTCTGCGTGACGAAGCCGTAGACGTCGGGGTCGACGCCCTCGGGCACGCTCTCGAGCCCGCGCCACAGCATGTTCATCGTGCCGGCGCCGCCGGGGATCAGGCCGACGCCGACCTCGACGAGACCGGCGTACGTCTCCGCCGCTGCCTGCACGGCATCGCTACCCATGCACAGCTCGAGACCGCCGCCCATCGTGCCGGCGTACGGCGCCGCGACGACCGGGATCGTCGAGTACTTCAGGCGCTGCGTGCCGTACTGGTAGTCGTGGATCATCTTGCGCAGCTGATCCCACTGCTTCTGCCCGGCGGCCATCACCACGGCGAACAGGTTCGCGCCGACGCAGAAGTTGTCGCCGTGGTTGTAGATGATCATCGCGCGGAAATCGCGCTCGGCGCGATCGACGGCCTGGTGGATCATCCCGATCACGTTGTCGTCGATCGAGTTGAAGTCCGACTTGAACGTGAAGCCGAGCACGCCGTCGCCGAGATCCCACGCCTCGGCGCCGCGGTTGCCGATCACCGGCGCGGTGCCCTTGCGCATCACCTCCCAGGTGATCTCGCGCGGGTCGGTGACGCGGGCGCGGTAGTCACCCTTCATCGGGTCGAAGATCTTGTTGCCGTCGTAGAACCGGTCGCCGACCTTGTCGATCCACGCGGGCAGGGCGATGCCGTCCTTCTTCATCCGCGCGATGGTGTCCTTGACGCCGAGCGCGTCCCAGGTCTCGAACGGCCCGAGGTCCCACGCGTAGCCCCACTTCATGCCGTTATCGATCGCCTCGATCGAATCGGTGATCTCGGGGATCCGGCGGGCGGCGTACGCGAGCGATCGCGACAGCACCGTCCACGCGAACTCGCCGGCGGGGCCGGGCGTGGCGACGAGCTTCTTCACGCGCTCCTTCGGATCGGCGATCTTGCCGAGCGACTTCATCGCGCTCGCGATCTCGGGGTTGCCGGCCTTGGCGCGGTACTCGCCGGTCTTCGGATCGAGGGTCTGAATATCGTTGCCGACCTTCTTGTAGAAGCCGCCCTTCGTCTTGTCGCCGAGCACGCCCTTCTCGATCATCCTGGTGATGTAGGCGGGCGTCTTGAACGTCTCGCGGTCCTCGTCGCTGGTCAGGCTCGAGTAGCAGTTCGCGGCGACGTGACCGACGGTGTCGAGGCCGACGACATCCGCGGTGCGGAACGTCGCGCTCTTCGGGTGCGCCATCGGGATGCCGGTGATCGCGTCGACGTCTTCCGGCGTTAGCCCGCGCTCGAGCATCAGGTGGATCGTGGTCATCATCGACTGCAGACCGATCCGGTTGCCGATGAAGTTGGGCGGGTCCTTGGCCCACACGATGCCCTTGCCGAGGATCTCCTTGCCGAACTTCTCGCAGGTGAGCTTCACCTCGTCGGTGGTCTCGGGGCCGGCGACCAGCTCGAGGAGCTTCATGTAGCGCGGCGGGTTGAAGAAGTGGGTGACCACGAACTGCTTCTTGAACTGCTCGGTGCGCCCTTGCAGCATGTCGGCGATCCGCAGGCCCGACGTGTTCGACGCGATGATCGCGTTCGGCGCGATGGTCTCGAGCTTCGCGAACAGCGCCTGCTTGATGTCGAGGCGCTCGATCACGGCCTCGATCACCAGATCGCAATCGGCCGTCTTCGCGAGGTCATCCTCGAGGTTGCCCGTGGTGACCAGGATCGCGTTGCGCGGGTGCATGAACGCCGCCGGCTTGGCCTTGAGCGTCTTCGCGATCGCGCCGGTCGCGAACGAATCGCGCGCGGCCTTCGACTTCTTCTCCGCGTCGGAGAGCTTGGGGGGAACGATGTCGAGGAGGACGACGGGAATGCCCGCGTTGGCGCAGTGGGCAGCAATCCCGCTTCCCATCACACCCGCGCCCAGAACGGCGACGCGGCGAATCGGCCGAGCAGTAGATGACATGGGCGCGACCATACCCCAAGGGCACTGGCTCGTCTGGCGACTCGCTGGCGTAGCTCCGGGGTTGCCAACGCGCCGGGAGCGACGGGTGTAAATTCAGCTGGGATGGCGATCGTGTGCTCGAACTGTGAGGTAGCTCCAGCGGCGGAGGCACGTCCGGGCGGCAACTGCGCGGCATGCGGTGAACGGCTGATCAGCGTCGAGACCGGTGACGATCTGATCGGCGTCACGATCGACGACCGCTTCGAGATCCTCGCACCGCTCGGCAAGGGCGGCATGGGCGTGGTCTATCGTGCGAAGCAGCTGTCGATCGGCCGCGAGGTCGCACTCAAGGTGATCGATCGCCGCATCGAGAAGGATGTCGGTGCGGTGAAGCGGTTCTTCCGCGAGGCCAAGGTCGCGGCCACGCTCCAGCACCCGAACGTGGTGCCGGTGATCGAGTTCGGCCAGCACGCCGGTGGCCGGCTGTTCCTCGCGATGGAGCTGATCAAGGGCCGCACCCTGACCGAGGAGATCAACGCCACCGGTGCGATGCCGCTGCCGCGGGTCGCCGCCATCGGCACCCAGCTGTGCGACGCGCTCGAGGCCGCGCACGAGCTCCAGATCGTGCATCGCGATCTCAAGCTCGAGAACGTGATGGTGGTCGGTGGCAAGCACGTCAAGGTGCTCGACTTCGGGCTCGCTCGCTCGCTCCTCGATCCGTCCACGGCGATGACCGCGACCGGCCTGGTGTCGGGCACGCCGCAATACATGGCACCCGAGGTCGGCTTCGACGGTGCGCCGCCCGCACCCTCGCAGGACATGTACTCGCTCGGCGTCATGCTCGCCGAGATGGCGCTCGGTCGTCCGCTGTGGAACGGGCCCACGATCGAGGCGCTGTTCACCAAGAAGCTCGAGACCGAAGCCGCGATCGCGGATGTGCCGTCGCCGCTGAAGTCGCTCGTGCGGTCGCTGCTCTCCAGCGATCCGGGCCGGCGACCGACGGCCACACAGGCGCGCCAGCTCCTGCGCGATCTCGAGGGCAGGCCGGCGATCGCACTCGAGCTCGACGACCACGCGCCGTCGCTCGGGCTCCAGCCCACCGCCGACATCAAGGTCGAGGTCTCGACGACACCCGATCCGTTCGCCGCGCTCGACACCGTCGGGACGATGGGGCTCGACGAGCTGCCGCAGCCACCGTCCGAGGAGGTCAAGCACGCGGCGACGATCGCGGAAGCTCCTGCAACCCCGGCCGTCGACGACGATCCGCGGTTCGCGTTCCCGAACGATCAGGAGCTGCGCGCCGACCAGCTGACGATCGATCCCGCGGATCTCCAGAAGTCGGCGAG
>JAEYYY010000769.1 GCA_023430775.1 Pseudomonadota bacterium | reverse complement strand
CCGCCGCCCATCGAGGACGACGATGATCTGGACGAAGATCAGATCAACGCCGACGTCGACGAGGATGATGATGACGACGAGGGCGGCGACGAGGCCGGCCAGGCCGCGAAGGCCTAAGTCGGCGCAGGTCCTCGCGATCGGTGTCGCTCCGAGAAGCTCGGGGCGCACCGATCACCGCGTGCAATCCCGCGTAAATGCCCTTGTGTTCCGCCGATGCGTGGGGCATAAGAACCAGCCTTTCCCGCGACCCTGCTTCGCCAGGTAGAGCTCTATGCCCAAGGTCAAGACCCACTCCGGTGCCAAGAAGCGTTTCAAGCGCACTGCCACCGGCAAGTTCAAGTTCCGGAGAGTGTTCAAGCGGCACCTCCTCACCAACCGCAGCAAGAAGCGCAAGCGCCAGCTTCGCAACGCCGGTTACGTGCCCACCGCACACGCTCATCAGATCGAAAAGCTGTTGCCCTACAAGGACTGATTCCCATGCCCCGCGCTAAACGAGGATTCAAGGCTCGCCGTCGTCGCAATCGCATCCTGAAGGCTGCGAAGGGCTTCCGCGGCAAGCGTTCGAGCTGCCACGCCGTCGCCAACGAGGCCGTGCAGCATGCCTGGATGCACATGTACCGGTCGCGCAAGGTCAAGAAGCGGGACTTCCGCTCGCTCTGGATCCAGCGCATCAACGCCGGCGCGCGGTCGCTCGGCACCACGTACAGCAAGCTGATCGGCAAGCTGTCGAGCTCCGGCGTGCAGCTGAACCGCAAGATGCTCTCGGAGATCGCGATCAGCGATCCGGTGGCGTTCAAGGCGATCGCGAGCGCGTAGAGTCGTTGCGGTATCGTCGGTCCAACCTGGTTGGACCTCAACAATCACGGCGGCTCCGCAAGGGCCGCCGTTTTTGCGTCTGGCGAGGCGAATCCCCCGAGCCACTCGATCTGGTGCTTCATGAATGCAAACGAATTGATCGAAAACCTCGACCGGGTCGGCGAAGAGTTCCTCGCCGTCATCCAGCCGCTCGTCGACGAGCAAGGGATTCGCGCGGCCCAGGCCCAGTTCAACCGCCGGCTCGGCGATCTGATGAAGGGCATGGGCAAGCTGCCGCCCGCCGAGAAGCCGGTGGTCGGCAAGGCGATGAACCGCGTCAAGCAGGTGATCGAGGAGCGCACCGCGGCCAAGCTCGACGATCTCGTCAACGCCGCGGCCAAGGCAGACCTCGCACGCCGCGTCGACGTCACGTTGCCGGCGCGGCCGACGATGGGGCAGGGCCGCTTGCACCTGATGACGCAGGTCCGGCTCGAGGCCGTGCAGATCTTCTCGGAGCTCGGCTTCGTGGTCGCCGACGGGCCGCAGATCGAGACCGACTGGCACACGTTCGAGGCGCTCGCGATCCCGAAGGACCATCCCGCGCGCGACATGCAGGACACCTTCTACATCACGGGTGAAGAGATCCTGCTGCGCACCCACACCAGCCCGGTGCAGGTGCGGACGATGCTGACCACCAAGCCGCCGATCCGGATCGTCGCACCGGGCGTGGTCTATCGCCGCGACGACGATGCGACGCACTCGCCGATGTTCACCCAGATCGAAGGGCTCGCCGTCGACGAGGGCATCTCGTTCGCCGACCTCAAGGGCGTGCTGAACCACTTCGTGTCGCGGTTCTTCCAGCGCGATCTGAACATCCGGCTGCGACCGTCGTACTTCCCGTTCGTCGAGCCGGGCGCCGAGGTCGACATGCAGTGCAGCTTCTGCATGGGCGTCGCGCCTGCATGCGAGAGCTGTCGCGTCTGCAAGGGCACCGGCTGGGTCGAGATCGGTGGCTCGGGCATGGTCGACCCCGAGGTGTTCGCGCACGTCAAGATCGACGCCGAGAGGTACACCGGCTTCGCGTTCGGCATGGGCCTCGAGCGGATGGCGATGCTTCGCCACGGCGTCAACGACATCAAGTTCTATTACGAAGGCGACATGCGCTTCCTGGAGCAGTTCTGATGAAGGTCCTGTGGAGCTGGTTACTCGAGCTGTGTGACCTCGATCAGATGCCGACGGTCGAGGAGGGCGCGCACGTGCTGACGCGCGGCGGTCTCGAGATCGAGACGATGACCAACCTCGGCGCGGCGTTCACCGGCGTCGTCGTCGCGGAGGTCACGCGCAAGGCACCGCATCCGAACTCCGACAAGCTGACGCTCGTCGACGTCATCACCGAGAAGGGCGGCACGGCGACGCAGGTGGTGTGCGGCGCGAACAACGTGCCCGGTCCGGGAGGCAAGGTCCTGTGGGCCCAGGTCGGCGCGACGTTGCCGAACGGTATGACGCTGGCGCCGAAGCCCGTGAAGGGCGTGGTGTCGCCGGGCATGCTGTGCAGCGAGGACGAGCTCGGACTGGGCGCGGATCACAGCGGCATCGTCGTGCTCGATGCCGACGACACCACGCAGCTCGGCGCGCCCGCGCAGCGCGCGCTGTTCCTCGAGGACTGGTTGCTCGAGGTCAAGGCGCCGGCCAATCGCGGTGACCTGCTCGGTCATCTCGGCATCGCGCGCGAGCTGTGCGCGATGCTGCGCGGCAAGCTGGTGCTGCCGGATCACGATCTGTCCGCATGCTCGTCAGCGGGCAAGGTTGGCGTCCAGGTCGACATCGCGGATCCCGCGCTGTGCGCGCGCTACATCGCGCGGGTGATCGACGGCGTCAGCGTCGCGCCATCGCCGAGGCGAATGGCGCAGCGCCTGCGCTCGGTCGGCGTGCGGCCGATCTCGAACCTCGTCGACATCACCAACTACGTGATGTTCGAGCTCGGGCAGCCGCTGCACGCGTTCGATGCCGCCACGCTGACGTCGGGCACGATCGGCGTGTCGCCGGCGCGCGACGGCGAGGTGTTCAAGACGCTCGACAACATCGCTCGCACGCTGGTCCCTGCGGACCTGATGATCCGCGACGGCGACAAGGGCATCGCGCTCGCGGGCGTGATGGGTGGGCTCGACACCGAGGTCACCGACAAGACCACGCGCGTGCTGCTCGAGGCTGCGAGCTTCCAGCCGCTGGCGGTCCGGCGCACGGCGCGTCGCCTCGGGCTGCACAGCGAGGCATCGCACCGGTTCGAGCGCGATGTCGATCCCGAGCTGTCGGCGATCGCGTCGGCGCGGGCCGCGCGGTTGCTGTGCACCGTCGCCGGCGGCAAGGTGATCGGCGACGCGGTGGACGCCTATCCCCGCGTTCGCAAGCCGGTCACCGTCTCGGTGCGGATGCCCCGCGTGCGCATGCTGACCGGGGTGGCGCTCGATCCCGGCACGGGCCGCGATGCGCTGACGCGCCTGCAGTGCAGCGGCGGTGGCGCCGACGAGCAGCTCGAGGTGACCCCGCCGACGGCGCGCGCCGATATCACGCGCGAGGTCGACGTCATCGAGGAGATCATCCGCATCGTCGGCTACGAGCAAGTGACCAACACGCTGCCGGTGATGCGCCAGGCGCCGCCGGTGCGGTTGCCGGATCGCGCCGAGCTGGCGCGCGCGGCGCTGGTCGCGGCGGGAGCCCACGAGGCGATCACGTTCGCGTTCCAGTCGGTGGAGCGCAACCTGGCGCTCAGCGTGACGTCGTCGGATCGGCGGGCGCAGCCGATCGCGCTGCGCAATCCGATGTCGGCCGATCAGGCGGTGATGCGGACGTCGCTGATCCCGAACCTGCTGGCGGCGGTCACCCGCAACCAGAGCCACGGCCGTCCCGATGTCGCGCTGTTCGAGGTCGGCAGCGTGTTCTTGCGTCGCGACGGCGCGATCACCGAGCGGCCGATGCACGAGCTGGCCGACGAGCCGGTGTGGTGCGCGGGCGTGCTCGCCGGTCGCCGGCCCGCGCAGCTCGGCGACGGTACGCCGTGGGACGCGTTCGATGCCAAGGCGCTGGCGCTGACGGCGATCCGTGCGGTCGCAGGCAACGTCACCGTCAAGACGCGCGCGACGTCGAGCGTCGGCTACCTCCACCCCGGCGTCGCGGGAGAGCTGGTGCTCGGCGATGTCGTGGTCGGCTGGTTCGGCGAGGTCCATCCGAGCACGCGCAAGAAGCTCGGCGTCGAGGGCGCGGCGTTCGCGTTCGATCTCGATCTGACGACGCTGCCGCTCGCCGGCCCCGCGCAGATGAAGCCGATCCCGAAGTTCCCGGGCTCGACGCGCGACGTCTCGATCCTGCTCGCCGAGGACATCCCGGCGGCGCGCATCGAGGAGGTGATCGAGAGCGTCGGCGAGCCGCTGGTCGCCACCGTGCGGCTGATGGAGGACTACCGCGATGCCAAGCTCGGCGCCGGCATGAAGTCGATGCTGTGGTCGATCCGCTATCGCGCGCCCGATCGCACGCTGACCGACGTCGAGGTCGACAAGGCGCACGAGACGATCGTCGGCCGACTGGTCGATAACCTGCCGGCGCAACGCCGCTGACTCGCGATCATGTGACCGCCGGTTCACGTCGGAGACCTCGACGCTGGGCCGCCGCGGCACGCCGGGGACGCACAGCGAATTCGCCCACTTCGGCGGGCATGCACGCTGCACTCACTCGCCGCCATGAAGCGAAGCCTGCTGGCAGTGCTCCTGGTGGTGACAGCGTGTGGCAACGATGCGGTCCCCGGCGACGATGACGACACGCCGCCGGATCCGGTGCCGGGCAGTGGCCCGCGGTTCTACGAGGACGTGGCGCCGATCGTGATCGAACAGTGCGCGACCTGCCATCGCGATGGCGGTGCGGGACCGTTCACGCTGGTCACCTTCGAGGACGCGATCGCGGTCGCCGATCTGATCCCGAGCATGGTCGCGAATCGCCAGATGCCGCCGTTCAACGCCGACAACTCGGGCGACTGCAACACGTACACGGACGCGCGCTGGCTGAGCGATGACCAGATCGCGACGATCGTCGAGTGGGCCGATGGCGATCGCCTCGAGGGTGATCCGGCGAAGGCGCCGGCGCTGCCCGCGTTGCCGCCGGGGCTGGCACGTGTCGACGCGACGGCGGCGATGACCGAGAGCTACTCGCCGGCGTTCGCGCGCCCCGATGACTATCGGTGCTTCATCGTCGATCCAGGCGTCGCGGCCGACACGTTCCTCACCGGCTTCGAGGTGCGGCCCGGCTCGCCGCAGATCGTGCACCACATCCTGCTGTTCCAGCTCGCCGATGCGGCCGCGGAGACCCAGGTCGCGACCCTCGACACGCAGAGTGCCGGTCCCGGCTACGAGTGCTTCGGTGGCGTCGGCGCCGGCGCGAACCTGCTCGCGGTGTGGGCGCCGGGCGTGCGCGCGTCGACGTATCCCGCGACCACCGGGCTCGCCGTCGCGGGCGGCCGCAAGATGGTGCTGCAGATCCACTATCACGAGCACCAGACGGTGGTCGCCGATCAGACGGCGATCGATCTGATGCTGGAGTCGACCGTGCCGGAGCCGTCGTTCCTCTACTTGCTCGCGGCGCCGGATCTCTACGTGCCGCCGCAGCAGGAGGCGTTCGTGGTGACCAACCAGTACATGCTTCCGAACATCTTGCCGACCTACAACGTGTGGGGCGTGTTCCCGCACATGCACAAGCTCGGCACCTCCCTGCGCGCCGAATTCGATCACGCGGGTCAACCGCAGTGCCTGACCGACGTGCCGCGGTGGGACTTCAACTGGCAGCAGGGTTACTTCTACGAGGATGGTCCGAAGATCGTCGGCGGTGGCGACATGCTGCGGATCTCGTGCACGTACAACACGATGTCGATGGGCGCGCCGGTGACGTGGGGTGAGGGCACCGATGACGAGATGTGCCTCGCGTTCATGTACGTGTCGCAGTACTGAAGGCGAAATGATCGGCGACCACTGATCGGCTCGCCGGAGTTTGCGATGATGCCGACGTGGGCTTTCCGTACGGCAAGTGGGTACTGATCGACCGGTTCCCCGAGGAGCCGGTGATCGCGTTCGTCTATCTCGACCAGCGCGCAGGGCCGTCGGCGAAGGGCGGCCTCGCGAGCGAGATGCAGCTGGCGACGATGCCGTCGCGCACGGTGCGGCTGTCGCCCGAGATGAACCTGACCGAGCTGTCGGAATCGGAGGTCCACGCGCGCAAGCTGCCGGCGACGCCGGAGTGGCTCGCGATGTACGGCAAGCAGCCCGATCCGGAGAGCGCGTGGCATCGCGATGCGCTCCTCGCCGGCAAGTTTCACGCGACGCACCCCGACGACATCCAGACGCTCGTCCACGACGGCGATCCGCGGCGGATGCGGCGCGGTCCCGAGCTGTGCTGGGTGCGCATGCAGCGGATCGATCGAGCTCCGACGCGGCGGCTCGGCACCAGCATCCCGGGCTATGAACCCAGCCGGCACGTCTACGTCGCCGAGCTCCTCAACCAGCCGCACACGCTGCAGAGCGTGAAGCGCGGCGATCGGATCAAGGTGATCAGCGTGCACGGCTTGCCGTACCCGCTGCACGTCACCGACGACTACCTGCAGGAGCGCGAGCACTGGAAGATCACGCCGTGCGACAAGTGCGGGTGTAGCGAGACCTTCGATCCGCCGAGCGTGATGGCGCGCGTGCGGTTTCCCGATGCGTCTCCCGACCTGGAGATCCAGCAGTTCACGTCGTTCTGCCCGAATCCGAACTGCAGCGGCCTGCAGTTGCTCGCGCGCATCGACGGCTAGCCAACAGCGGCAGACGGGGTAGAAGAGGCGGGTGGTACCGCTCTCGGTTCTCGATCTCGCCCACGTCGTCGAGGGCTCGACGGCGGCCGAGGCGCTCAAGCACACGGTGGATCTCGCGCAGCACGTCGAGCGCTGGGGCTATCGGCGGTTCTGGCTCGCCGAGCACCACAACATGGCGGGCATCGCGAGCGCCGCGACCAGCGTGGTGATCGGTCACGTCGCGCAGCAGACCACGACGATCCGGGTCGGTGCCGGCGGCATCATGTTGCCGAATCACTCGCCGCTGGTGATCGCCGAGCAGTTCGGCACGCTCGAGACGCTGTTCCCGGGACGGATCGATCTCGGGCTGGGGCGCGCGCCCGGCACCGATCAGAAGACGGTGCGCGCGATGCGCCGCGATCTGATGGCGGCCGAGAGCTTCCCCGACGACGTGCTCGAGCTCCGCGCGTTGCTCGGGCCCGCCGAGCCCGGGCAGGCGATCAAGGCGATTCCCGGCGTCGATACCAACGTGCCGCTGTGGATCCTCGGCTCGAGCCTGTTCGGCGCACAGCTCGCGGCGGCACTCGGCTTGCCGTTCGCGTTCGCGTCGCACTTCGCGCCGACCCAGCTGATGCAGGCGCTCGAGATCTACCGCCATCGCTTTCATCCGTCGCCGCAGCTCGCGAAGCCCCACGCGATGGTCGCGGTGAACGTGATCGCGGCCGACAGCGATCGCGAGGCGCGCCGGCTGTTCACCTCGATCCAGCAGACGTTCGCCAACATGATGCGCAACGCCCGCGGCAAGCTGCCGCCGCCGATCGACGACATCGAGACCTACTGGTCAGCGGCCGAGAAGGCGCAGGCCGGCGTGATGCTCGAGCGGTCGTATGTCGGATCGCCCGCGACCGTGCGGGCAGGGCTCGAGGCGCTGGTCCAAGAGACCCGGGCCGACGAGCTGATCGTGGCGAGCGCGATCTACGACCACGCCGCCCGGCTGCGGTCGTACGAGCTCCTCGCCGAGCTGGCCCGCCCGTAGGCCCAATCGTCCATTGGAGTTACGCGGAGGGCGGCTGGGAGATCGCCGTGCGATTGCACCCACTTAGCGCATCGGTTAGCCTGGCTCCATGGCACGCATGACCAAGGCCGACATCATCGAGTCGGTCTACGAGAAGGTCGGTGGGTTCTCCAAGAAGGAGGCCGCCGAGATCGTCGAGACCGTGTTCAACGTCGTCAAGGAGACGCTCGAGCGCGGCGAGAAGATCAAGATCAGCGGGTTCGGCAACTTCGTCGTCCGCGACAAGAAGGACCGGATGGGCCGCGACCCGCAGCGTGCGGTGCCGATCCTGATTCCGGCTCGCCGCGTCCTGACGTTCAAGCCGAGCCAGGTCCTCAAGAACATCCTCAACGGCCTCCCGCCGGTCTGAGTGTCGCGATCGTCTCGGCCTGCCGAGGCTCAGGCCTGGAGGGCTTGCGGCCCGGGGATGCTTGGAGTAACTACTCATTCCCCTTTGATCGGGCCGTAGCGCAGCCTGGTAGCGCACCAGACTGGGGGTCTGGGGGTCGCTGGTTCGAATCCAGTCGGCCCGACCAAAATTAGGC
>JAEYYY010000611.1 GCA_023430775.1 Pseudomonadota bacterium | reverse complement strand
CCGAGGTGTTCGGATCGCGGGCGCCGAAGAGACGCGCGAAGACGTCTCCCGACGAGGAGAAGACCGTCCCGCGCAAGCCGCTGGTCCCCGACACCGACGAGCCGACGTTTCGCCTCAAGCCGAGCGACGACACCGAGGAAGACGATCACACGACGCGCCGGCTCGCGGAGCCAGCGCACCAGGTCGAGCTGGTGACGCCGGTCCACATGAAGGCGACGCTGATCCAGCCGCCGCCGATCACCGAGCCGATGACCGCGGCGTCGCCGTGGTGGCGATGGCGCTACGCGATCGGCGTCGGCGCGGCGCTGTTATCCGCGCTGGTGATGTACCTCGCGCTGCGCAAGCCGGCACAGGCGCGCGAGGAACCGGCGAAGGTCGACAGTCGCGTCGTCGTCACGCCGGATGCCGCGATCGTCGAGCCGGATGCGGCGATCGTCCAGGTGCCCGCGGATGCCGCCGACAACCTCACCGTCAAGAAGCTCACCACGGCGTGCGCGACGGCGGCGTTCGAGAAGAAGTGGGGCCAGCTCGAGGAGTGCGGCCACCAGCTCGAAGCCATGCAGGTGCCCGAGGGGAGCGAGCTCGTCAAGCGTGCGGCCGAGGAGGCCCGCGCCGAGGTCCGCTACCGGGTGCTCGAAGAAGCGCTCGGAGCTCGAGATCTCGCGGCAGCAACCGAGGCCCTGGCGATGATCGACGACACCTCCGTCTACTACAAGCCGGCGCAGGCCGCGTACACCGCCGCGAAGGGCCCGGTGATCGATGCGCTGGTCGCCGAGCTCAACGCGATCGCGGCGGCGCGCGACTGCGCGAAGCACACCCAGCGGCTGCGCGCGATCGCCCCCAAGCACGGCAAGCAGATCGCCGACGAGACGAAGCTGATGGCGCGGCCGTGCACGCGAGCCGGCACCAGCGCGCCGGTGACCAACGCGCTGCCGACGCCGCTCGATGCCTGCGACAAGGACTCGGTCGACGAAGAGGATCGACGCGGCGACGCGAACCTGACCGCGGGCAACTTCGCCGCCGCGCTCGTCGCGTTCGAGAAGGTGGTGAAGTGCCGCCCCGACGTGGCGCGCAAGGCGTACCTCGCCGCGTGTCGCGCGCGAAACTTTCCGAAGGCGAAGCAGTACTTCGCGCTCGCGCGCAATCAGAACATCGCGCAGATCTGCCTCAAGGAAGGCTTCGATCCGCGCTGACTACCAGGTCGACTGGGTCTGGCCGATGAACGCGTACGGATAGCCGACGTCGAAGGCCGACGCCGCGTCGAGCGCCTCGAGGTGCTGCTTGCCGAGCTCCAGCTCGACCGCCGCCAGGTTGGCGTCGAGCTGCTCGATCGTGCGCGCGCCGAAGATCACGCTGGTGACCTGCGGCTTCGAGAGCAGCCACGCGAGGCTGACGGCCGATGGGGTCGAATTGACCTCCTTCGCCACCGCGCGGACCGCGTCGAGCACCTTCCAGTTGTGGTCCTTGTCGTAGCGCGCGAGCCGCTCGGCCTTCTCGCCGAGGCGCGTGCCCTTCGCCGCTTCCTTGCCCTTCTCGAACTTGCCGCTCAGAAAGCCGCCGGCGAGCGGTGACCACGGCAGGATGCCGAGGCCTTCCTCGCGGCACAGCGGCACGTGCTCGCGCTCGATGTCGCGACAGATCAGGCTGTACTGCGCCTGCAGCGTCACGTACGACGCCCACGAATTCTTGCGCGACAGCCACAGGCTGTTCATCAGCCGGTAGGCCGCGTAGTTCGAGCAGCCGATGTAGAGCAGCTTGCCCGCGCTCACCAGATCATCCAGGGCGCGCAGCGTCTCTTCCTCGCGGACGGTGATGTCCTGCATGTGGATCTGGTAGAGGTCGATGCGATCGGTCTTCAACCGCCGCAGCGAATCCTCGACGCACTTGACGATGCGATAGCGCGAGGCGCCGCTGCGATTCGGACCATCGCCCATCGTGAAGCGAAACTTGGTGGCGAGCACCAGGCGATCGCGATTGCCGCGCGCCGCGATCCAGTTGCCGAGCACGCGCTCGGACAGGCCGTCCTGGCCGTAGACGTCGGCGGTGTCGATGAAGTTGATGCCCGCCGCGAGGGCGTGATCGAGGACCGCGTGAGAGGTCGCCTCGTCCGAGCCGACCTTGTGCATGAACGACTTCTCGTCCGCCTCGCCGAACGTCATCGCGCCCAGGCACAGCGTGGAGACCTTCGCGCCCGAGCTACCGAGCGACTTGTATTTCATTTTCATGACTCGCGGACGCTATCACCGGTGAGGACAGCGGGCGGGGACTCGCGACCCCGACAAACGGCCAGGCCGAGGCATGGCGGATGCACTGCGATCCGCCATGACCCAAGCCGTCCAGCGTACGCGTCGCAAGCGGCCTTCGTCGGGGCCCCAGCGGATCCGGGTGGCTCACGGTCACGGTGAAATCGAGCTTCTCGTCCAAGTGGTCGATTCGGATAAGACCACCGTCGATGTCGTCGAGGACGAGGCGACCGGTGTCCACGCGCTGGCGACCGTCGGCCACTCTCAGGAATCCGTGACCGGTCAGTCGCAGTCGCGCGGATTTGTGTTGGTGCCTGGGGGCCGCGTTGGGAAGTACGAGCTGGTCGAGAAGCTGGGTCAGGGGACGTTCGGTCTGGTGTTCGTCGCCAGGGATACCGACCTCGAGCGTGACGTAGCCATCAAGATCCTCCATCCGTCGCACCAGACCAACAGCGACATCCTCCATCGCTTCCTCCAGGAGGCGCGCGCGTCGGCTCGCATCGTTCATCCGGGCATCGTCACCGTGCTCGATTGCGGCAAGGTCGCGACCTCCTCTCACTCCCCCGCCGGCGGCGACAGCGCGTACATCGTCCTCGAGCTGCTCCAGGGCGAGAGCGTGACCTCGCGCCTCACGCGCAGCGGCAAGCTGGCGCCGGGCTCGGCGATCGAGATCGCGCGCCAGATCGCCTCCGCCCTCGATGCCGCGCACCGCGCCGACGTGCTGCACCGCGACCTCAAGCCCGACAACGTCTATCTCGTGCCCGATCCTGCGGTGCCGTCGGGCGAGCGCGTCAAGGTGCTCGACTTCGGTCTCGCGCGGATCGGCGCCAGCCGCCACACGATGATGAACACGGTGTTCGGGACTCCGCGCTACATGTCTCCCGAGCAATGTCGCAGCGCCGCGCTGATCGATGCGCGCAGCGACATCTACTCGCTCGGCTGCATCCTGTTCGAGCTGGTCACCGGCCGGACGCCATTCGACGGCGATCTGCGGACCATCATCGACAGCCATCAGCGAGCCATCCCGCCGCGCGCCCGCATGCTGACGCCGGAGATCTCCGAAGGGCTCGACGATCTGATCGCGCAGATGCTCGCGAAGGATCCGAGCGCCCGCCCGCAGACGATGGCGATCGTCCAGGCCGAGCTGCAACGCCTCGGCGCGGTGTCGCCGGGAGTCGCCGCGACGATGATGCCGATCGCCGCCAGCGCGATCGCGTTGCCCTACCCCGCCGATGCGGGCGCCTCCGGCATGATGCTCGTACCGCCCGATGTGCTGGCGCCGATCGAGGCACCGGTGTCGCCAAAGCGCCGGCGCGGGCTGTTCGCGTCCTTGCCGGCGGCGTATGCCGCCGCGGTCATCGCATTCTCGATCGCCGCGGCCATCACCGCCTTCGCGACGCGCTCGGACGGTTCCGCGAGTGCCGATCCCGCGCCGATGTCCACGGTGCGCGCCCCCGACACAACCCCAGTGGTCGCGCCAGCTTCCGTTCCGTGACCGATCTATGACCGTGGCCTGGCCGAGCCCTCCCGGGCCGCGGGCTACGGTTCCGGGATGAACGCTGTAGAAGCCGCGCAGTCACGGGGCTTTCGCCGCGTCTACTTCAACGCGCTGACCATCCCGTACTGGGGCGTTCACGTGATGGCGATCGTCGGGATCGCGACGCTCGGCTTCTCGTGGCTCGGCCTCGGGATCGCCCTCGCCGCCTACGTGCCGCGGATGTTCTTCGTCACCGGTGCCTATCACCGCTACTTCTCGCATCGCTCCTACAAGACGTCGCGGTGGTTCCAGTTCCTGCTCGCGCTCGGCGCCACGTTCACGGCGCAGAAGGGTCCACTGTGGTGGGCCGCCCATCACCGCATCCACCACAAGCTCTCCGACGAGCCGGGCGATCTTCACTCGGTCGTGCAGTCCGGCTTCTGGTGGGCGCACCACGGCTGGATCCTGTCGCGCGATCTCGAGGAGACGGACATGTCGCGCATCAAGGACTTCGCGAAGTACCCCGAGCTGCGCTGGCTCAACAAGTACTGGATCGTTCCGGTGGTCGCGCTCGCCGTCGTCATCTTCCTGATCGGTGGCTGGTTCGCACTGACCTGGGCGTTCGCCGTCTCCACCGTGCTGTGCTGGCACGGCACGTTCACCATCAACTCGCTCTCGCACTACTGGGGCAACCGCCGCTACAAGACCACCGACGACTCGCGCAACAACCCGGTGCTCGCCGTCATCACGATGGGCGAAGGCTGGCACAACAACCATCACCACTATCAAGTCGCCGCTCGCCAGGGCTTCTTCTGGTGGGAGATCGATTGCACGTACTACGTGCTGCGCGCGCTCGCGTTCGTCGGCCTGGTCTGGGATCTCCACGGCGTGCCCGATCACATTCGCGAGCCCAGGCGCGCGGACGTCGCCGTCGAGGGTGTCGAGAACGAGCCGGCGGCGATCGCCGACGCGGCCTGAGCCCGTACGTGGACGCCGCCCTCGTCGCCGAGCTGGTCGCCGCGCATCGCGCGCACACGATCATCCTCTATGGTTCGCGTGCTCGCGGTGACGCGACGGCCGAGAGCGACATCGATGTCGCCACGTTCGCCGATGTCCCGACGACGCTGCGCGATGCTCGGCTGTGGAACGGGATGTACCTCGACGCGTTCGTCTATCCGACCGCCGTCGCGACGGCGCCGCTCGAGCTCGAGATGCTCAAGCTCGAGACCTCGCGCGTCTTGCTCGACGAGCGCGACCTCGCGGGCCCGCTGCTCTCGACCATCGCGGAACGACTCCGCCAGGGCCCGACGCCGATCACCGACGACGATCGCCAGATGCGCGTGGTGTGGGCGAAGAAGACCGTCGAGCGAATCCGCCGCGGCGATCTCGAAGCCCACTACCGCTCCCACCAGCTGCTGTTCCAGTTGCTCGAGGACTACTACGCGCTGCGCGGCCGCTGGTATCGCGGACCGAAGGAGTCATTCGCGGCGATGCGCCACGATGATCCCCAGGTGTTCGCGCTGTTCGAGCGCGCCCTCGCACCGGGTGCATCGGTCGACGCGATCGCGGCAGTGGCGACGGAAGTCACGCAGGCGACTCACACCTCCTGAAGCGAGCCTGATTGCGTCCGAGCTACAGCCGCGACGTGCGCCGCAACGCCGAGCGGGGCCCGATGCCATTTTTCAGCGCCAGGTTGACGTAGCGCTGCCGGCTCTCGCCCGGGTGACTCGCACCGGCCTTGTCCAGCGCGCTGTCGAGCGCCGTCTTCTGCTTCTCGCTCAGCCACCGCTTGTCACACCACGACAGCACCTGCGTCCGCGTCGTGCACACCAGCATCTCGATGCTCCAGCGATCGCGCACGCAGCGCTGCTGCACCACCGCCAGCAGCGACGGCGCACGCTCGAGCTCCGCCTTCCTGTGCGCGAGCACCGCGAGCTTCGCGCACGACAGCCTCGCGGCTTTGGCCGCCTTGACCTCGCGACTGTGCACGTCGTCGCGCTCGGCCCTCGCGGCGGTGCTCGCGAGCAACATCAGGACGACGACAAGCCAGCGCATGCGCCGGCACCTGTACCGCGAATCGACGCGCAGCCCGAACAATCAGCTGCTGGCCGAATCGCGTTCTATCTGACAGCGATCCTGCTCGAGTGAGCCGCCCGACACCGAGCACGAGGTTTCCAGGAGATCCGTCCCGAACCCGATGCCGGGCAACTCGCTCGAACAGGATCGCCCGCGATCAGTTTTGCGGTGCTTGCAGCATCGCGGCCTCGAGGGCGCGCATCTCGCCGCCTTCGAAGTCCTTGAAGGCGATCGTCTGTTGCGGCCGCATCATCGAGAGCTCGTAGAGCTCGGTGTATGCGGTGAACACCGCCGGCTTCTTCTTGAGCTCGGCGTAGGCGCGACCGACCGCGGCGGGATACTGGCCTCGCGCCTCGGCGACCAGCGTGGCGATCTGGGCCGACGTTTCGGCCTGCAGCTTCGCGACATCCTGGCGACCACGCTCCTCGATGTCGGCCTTCGCACGCTCGAGCCGCGCGGCGACCGCGTGGAACAGCTGCTGGCTGACCTCGGGCAGGAGCGAGATGTTCTTGATGAACGCGAGCTCGACCTTGATGCCCCAGCGCTGCGTTTCGGCGGCGATGTCGGCGCGCAGCTTCTCGCCGAGCTCGGTGCGATCGGAGAGGATCTGCTTGAACTCGCGGTTGCCGAGGATCGAGATCACCGCGTGGCTCACCAGGTTCTTGAGCGCGTGGTTCCAGTCCGCGATCTCGAACGTGGCCTTCGCCGGATCGACGACGCGGAACTCGAGCCAGACATCGACGACGATCGTGGTGCCACGCGAGTCGTTGATGCAGATGTTCGGGAAGTCGCGGAAGTCGCTCCGCAGCAGCACCGTGTACGTCTTGGTCCACGGCATGACTCGATCGAACAGCCAGTGCCAGCCCGGCCGATCGAGCTTGTCGACGAGCTTGCCGAACCGGGTGACCAGGACGGCCTCGCCATCCTCGACCTCGACGCGGAACATCCGCAGCGACAGCGCGAGGAACGGGATGACCGCGAGGCCGAGAAGGATGCCGAACACGAACTGATGATCGGTGCTCACGAGCTGCTCCTCATGTAGAGAGTGCGGGACTGGGAGATGACCTCGGCGCGACGGCGCTGGACGTAGTCGCTCAGCGTGCCATCGCGTTCGAGCTGGTCGAGGAACGCGCCGAGCGTGGCGATCTCGCGCTCGACGGCGACGCCGCGCGCCTTCGCCACCTCGACACCGGCCTCGGCCGCGACGACGCGCTGCTGCGTTTCGGCCTCGGCATGCGCGTACATGCTCTCGGCCTCGGTCTGCGCGTTGATCACCGCGTTGAGCGCGGCGGCCAGCTCGTCGGGCGGGAGGACATCGGTGAGATCGACGGCGTTGAACTGCACGCCGTAGCGACTACCGATCTTGGTGCGGCAGAACTCCTCGATGTGACGGTTGAGCAGCGCGCGCTGGCGACGGATGTGCGCGTAGGCGCCACCGTCGGCCGGCGAGCTGTCCGTCGGCTGGAAGTTCGCGATCTCGTTGCGCAGCAGACACGTGAACAGACCGGTGATGTGCTCGTGCGGCGACTTGAGATCGAACAGGAACTTGTCGAGCTCCTTCGGCACCGGCTGGAACCGGAGGATCGAATCGAAGCGCAGGATCGTGCCGTCATCCGCCATCGCGGTGCGGCCGCCCTCCTCACCCGACAGCTCGAGGCTCTGCTCCATCATCGCGACGCGATGCACGCGTTGCCACGGCCACTTGAAGTGCAGTCCCGGCGGGTACTGCACGAGGTGATGATGGTCCTTCTTCGCGGCGCCGAACGTGGTGAGCACGCCGACATGACCTTGCTCGACGCGGAAGAAGCACCGCACCGAGAAGTAGACGGAGCACGCGATGGCTCCGACGAGGATTCCGACTAGCAACATGGAAACACCTCAGAAGGGGTTGTGAAGGTTGGGATCGTCCGGGGTACCCCAGCCGGCCTCGCGCCCGCTGCGCGGACGAGTGACCTTGGGCGTTCCGTTCGAGTGGCCATTGGCGTGGCCGTTGTGCGTGTGGCCGTTGTGCGTGTGGCCGTTGTGGGTGTGGTGATAGGCGGCGGCGAGCCCGCGATTGACCTCGACGACGTCGTCGTTGAAGTGCATGTGCGCCTCGCTCGCCGGCGGCAGGTCTTTCACCTTGGCCGGCGAATCGATGATCATCCCGTGCGGCACGAACTTGCCATCGGGGATCTCGACACCGACCACGACGGCACCGATGCCGATGAAGCATCGCTCGCCGACGACCGAGTCGTGCACGACCGCCTTGAAGCCGATGAACGTGCCGTCGCCGATGTAGCAAGGCCCGTGCACCAGCGCGTCGTGTGCCATCGACACGTTCCTGCCGACGTAGACCGCCCACTCCTCACCGCCGACCTCGACGTAGCGATCCTTGAGGGCGTGGATCACCACGCCATCCTGGATGTTCGACGAGCTACCGATGAAGAACGGCGACCCTTCATCGGCTCGTACCGACGCCGAGGCCGCGACATTGACATGATCGCCGAGCACGACATCTCCGATCACCGAGGCCTTGTCGTGCACGTAGGCCGAGGGCGCCAGCCGTGCACGGGCCTTGAGGTTCGAGATCCACTTCTGCCGCTCGGACGACAGCGGGATGACATGCGTCGGCTTGCGGGCCCCCGCCTTGTCCTTGTGCAGCACCGCGCGCATCACCTTGGGGTGATGGTTGCGCACGGTGTTGTGTGCGACCTCGGGCTGGGCGACCGGCACGCCGAGCGCCTCGACGAGCTTCCACACCGCGAAGATGACGAGCGCGCTGAGCACGCCGGTGAGGAAGTCGGTGACGATCACCATCGCCGCCGTGTAGATCATCAGCGCGGTGTGACCGCGGCCCATGTGGAGGACCTCGGTGACCTCCGACGGCTTGACCATGTTGGTCGCGACGTACAGCAGGATGCCGGCGATGCACGCCGTCGGTACCAGCTCGAGGTAGCGCGCGAGGTAGTAGGCGATCAGCAGCTTGAGCGCGAACTTGAAGATGCCGGCGAGCGGCGAGATCGCACCGAGCTTGATGTTGGTCGCGGTTCGCGCGAGCGCGCCGGTGTGCGGGAAGCCGTTGAGCAGCGGCACGAGCGCCATCACCAGCGACTGGCCCCACAGCTCCTTGTTCGGGTTGTAGGGCAGCCCGTTGTTGTTCGCGAGGCGATCCGCCATGCGCGAGCACAGCAGGCTCTCGATCGCGGCGACGAACACGATCGCGAGCGTGTAGTAGATCAGATCCGGCGCGTGCTCGGCCGTCAGGTAGTCACCCGGCGGCGTCCACGACCACGACTCCGCGGGAATCGAGCCGTACTTCGCGCCGATCGTCATCAGGTGCTCGTCGGCGAGGAACGAGCCCGACAGCAGCGCACCGATCGCGAGGGCGATCAGCGGCGCCGGGATGAACACGGTGATCTTGAGCACGCGCTTGACGAACACGAACGTGCCGAGCGCGAGCACCATCGCCCAGACGTTGAACTCGTCGATGTGACGGGTGACGCCCTCGAGCTTCTCGAGGAAGCCATAGCCGAGCGCGGAGCGCAGACCGAGCAGCTCGCCGAGCTGTGACACGGCGATCGTGAACGCGATGCCGATCGTGAACCCGACGATGATCGAGTGCGGCACCAGCCTCACGATCCGTCCGGCGCCCATCAGGCCCATGAGCAGCAGCACCGCCGCGGCGAGCAGCGCGACCAGCACCAGGAAGGAGTGGTCGTAGTTGAGCATGATCGCGCCGATCACCGGGATGAACGCGGCGGTCGGGCCGTAGACCTGATACTTCGAGCCACCCCACAACGCGCCGACCACGCCGGCGACAGCGCCGCCGACGATGCCTTGTTCGGGCCGCAGCCCGGACGCCATCGCGAACCCCATCGCCAGCGGGATCGCGACCATGGCCACGATCAAGCCGGCCATGAAGTCGCGCATCACGTTGAGCGCGGGATTGCCGCGCCTCAGATCTTCGTACCTACCGTCAAACGGATTGATAAAAAACTTCAGTTGCTTCCACACATGGAAACCCTTCGAGCAGGAGCGCACGCGGGCGTATGCCCACGACGCGCTACAGGTTGTCGAGCTGGTGACAGACGCGCGCGAGCGCGTCACTCACAACAAGCGACGAACGCTGTACTGCGAGGGATGAAGTGGCGTTGCAACGGATCGAAGCGGCGCGCTCTCTCGCGGCGCCAGCACGATCGAGATGCTGGGGACGTCGGGGCCCGGAGCGTGGAGGATTCGCTCGGTCCTGGTCTCCCGATCCTCTTTCGCCTTGTGGACGAGCTCTTCGTGGGTCTCTTCGGAGTTGGTGTTCGTGGACTGCTGCTGGATCGCCGCCTTGATCGCCGCGACGCTCGTCGGCAGGAACGTCAGCAACAGCGCCAGCGTCGTGGCGATGGCAAACGTAAGACGACGGCTGAGCGACGACACCATGGCGAACCAGTGACCCGAAACTTCCCCTCCCGGCGGTGTATTCCGAACCGGCGGAAAAAATCTACAACTCCAGTCCGGTTTCGATCCCTGGCATAGTCCGCCCGCGTGCGATTTCCCCCCGCGAACCTACAGCTCCGCCGGGCGCAGCTCGTGCTGATGCTCGCGACGCTGCTGCCAACCGTCGCGATGAGCGCGATCGGCGTGATCCTTCTGATCACGGGGCAATCGACGACGGTGTTGATCCTCAGCGTGCTGATCCTGACGTTCTGTACCAGCGTGATCACGGGCTACATCCTCGGCGCGATCTTCGTCGGCAAGGGCGCCTCCCTGGTCCTGGTCCAGAACGACTTCGTGTCCAGCGTGTCCCACGAGCTGCGCACGCCGATCACCTCGATCAACCTGCTGATCGAATCGCTGCGCAACGGCCGGCTCGAGGAAGGCGATCGCGCCGAGGTGCTGTCGTTGCTCGGCCGCGAGACCGCGCGGCTCGAGGCGCTGGTCAACCGCGTGCTCGAGCTGTCGCGCCTGCAATCGAGCTACGTGTACGCGCGCGATCGGATCGACGTCGCCGGGCTGGTCGAGGAGTCGATCGCGGCGTTCGACGCGCAGACCCTGTCGAACCCGACCAAGATCGAGCGCAGGCTGGAGCCCGGCCTGACCATCGTCGGCGATCGTCCCACCCTGGTGCGCGCACTCTCCAACCTGCTGACCAACGCGTGGAAGTACACCGGTCCCGAGAAGCAGATCTCGGTCGAGGCGAAGTCGAGCCCGCGCTGGATCGAGCTGATCGTGCGCGATAACGGCCCCGGCATCGAACGCCCGGAGCAGCGCGCGATCTTCGAACAGTTCTCGCGCGGCCGTGCGGCACACGAAGGCGGAGCGGAAGGCATCGGCCTCGGCCTGTCGTTCGTGCGCGCGATCGTGCGCGGTCACCGCGGCAAGATCGATCTCGATTCGCGCCCCGGCGACACCGCATTCCGGATCCGGATCAAGCGCCGCCGCGAGCCGGTCACCAAGTCCGCTCCCTTGAAGGAGGCGCGCACGTGACTCGCATCCTGATCGTCGAGGACGACGAGGCGATCGCCACCGGCCTCGCGCTCAACCTCAAGCTCGCGGGTCGCGCCACCCAGATCGCGCGCGATGGCGAGGCCGCACTCGCGCAGACCGAGGAGGAGGACTTCGCCCTCATCCTCCTCGACATCAACCTGCCGAAGAAGAACGGTCTCGAGGTGCTGTCGACGCTGCGCGCCACCGACAACCTGGTCCCCGTCATCGTGCTGTCCGCGCGCGACGGCGAGTTCGACAAGGTCGCGGCGCTGCGCCTCGGTGCCGACGACTACGTCACCAAGCCGTTCGCGCTCGCCGAGTTGATGGCGCGGATCGATGCCGTGCTGCGGCGCACCGGCCAGACCACCACCACGCCGGTGCCGGCCGCCGACACCGGTACCACGCTGTCCTTCGGCGACGTCGTGATCGATCTCGCCCAGCGCGCCGCGCTCCGCGCCGGCGAGGAGGTCAAGCTGACCCACCTCGAGTTCGAGCTCCTGGTGTTCTTCGTCCGCCATCCCAGCCAGGTGTTCTCGCGCACCCAGCTGTTCAACCTGGTGTGGGGCCAGTCCGCCGGGTCGGTGCGCACCGTCGACAACTTCGTCGGTCAGCTGCGCAAGCGGTTCGAGATCAATCCCGAGCAGCCGCGTCACTTCATCACGGTGCGCGGCTCGGGTTACCGCTTCGATCGCTGATAGGCTACGCAGATGGCCGAGACCATCTTCTCGAAGATCCTGCGCGGCGAGATTCCCTGCCATCGCGTCTACGAGGACGAGCACGTGCTCGCGTTCCTCGACATCAACCCGATCTCGCGCGGCCACACGCTGGTGATTCCACGCGAGCCGGCCGAGACGCTCGACAAGCTGTCCGCCGAGTCGGCGGCGGCGATCGGTCGCGCGCTACCGCGAATCTCGCGGGCGGTGCTCGAGGCGACAGGGGCCACGTCCTTCAACGTGCTGCAGAACAATGGCGCGCCCGCTCACCAGGCGGTGTTCCACGTCCACTTCCACATCATCCCGATGCACGACGACGGCACCGGGCTCGGGATCGTGTGGCGCGCGGGCAAGCTGGCCGATGGCGAGGCGCTGGCGAAAGCGATCGCGGACAAGCTGTGAGAATCCTCCTTCTCGTCGTACTGCTGCTCACCAGCAGCTGCCTGATGACGCGCTACCTCGCGCAGGGCGCGCACGGCCAGCTCGAGCTGCTCGGCAAGGCCGAGAAGATCGAGAACGTGATCAAGGATCCCGATACGCCGACGCGCACCGCGATGCTGCTCGCGGCGATTCCGGAGATCCGCAGGTATGGCCGGACCTATGGCCTCTCCATCAAGAACAACTACAAGCACTTCGTCTGGCTCGGACGCCCCGCCGCGGTGTGGTTCGTCGGCGCCGCCGATCCGGTCGCGTTCAAGCCGCTGCGCTGGTGCTTCCCGATCATGGGCTGCTTCGCCGGTCTCGGCTGGTTCGACGAGGACGAGGCCGTGCAGCAGAAGCTCGCGCTCGAGCGCAAGGGCTACGACGCGATCGTGCGCCCCGCCGGCGCCTACTCGACCGGCGGCTGGTTCCCCGATCCCGTGCTGTCGACGATGCTCGGCGGCGGCGACGACGCGTACCCCGCGCTCGCCAACGTCGTCCTTCACGAGTCGGTGCACGCCACCGTCCTCGTGCCCGACCAGCCGTTCTTCAACGAGAGCTTCGCCTCGTACGTCGCCGACGTGCTCACCGATCACTGGGTCGAGGTCAACTTCGGGCGCGGCTCGAACGAGGAGCTCGCGTGGACGCTCGGTCAGGCGCTCCATCTCCCGCGCGCGGCACGCCAGCTCAAGACCTATACGGAGCTCAAGAAGCTCTACGACTCGAAGCTCCCGCGCGCACAGAAGCTCGAGCAGAAGGCTCGCATCATCGACGAGCTGGTCGATGACCTGCGGATCCGTCGCCGCCCCAACAACGCGTCACTTACTGAAACGCGCGTCTATAACGGCGGCCTCGCCCCGCTGATCGAAGCGCACCGCGCGTGCGGCGATCTCCGCAAGCTCGTCCTCGCCGGGCGCACCCTCAAGCGCGGTGATTTCCAGAAGAAGCTCCAGGAAGACCTCCGTCCGATCGGCAAGCTCCTCGGCGAACGCTGCAAGCTCATCAAGGGCTGATGGATAGAAACTGGCCCGCTGTCCACCGGATCCGCATTCTGGGTATCCACCACTCGAATCGGGGGCCGCTCATGCGTCTGCTTGCTGTCGTTGCACTCTGCCTGTTCGTCGCGTCTTCCACGTCGGAAGCCAAGCCGCGAAAGGCCCAGACGAGTAAACGACAGAAGCGCGACACTGCCGGCTCGCGTGACAATCGCGACATCGCGGTGCGCGACAACGACGACGATCGTCCGCGCAAGAAGCGCAACAAGCGCGACAAGCGCGAGGCGGCCGGTCCGCAGTCGTTCGGCGTGCCGTGGAATGGCTCCCTCAAGAACCCGGTGCGGCTGCGCCTCGGCGACGGCGCGTACATCCGCCGTCCCTACCGCGCGTTCGGCACGCGCACGACCGTCGAGTTCACCAAGCGCGCGATCGAGGAGACCATCGAGCTCCACCCGAAAGCACACGTCCTCGCGGTCGGCGATCTGTCCGCGCACTACGGTGGCAAGGTCAGCGATCACCGCTCGCACCAGTCGGGCCGCGACGTCGACATCGGCCTGTTCTACAAGCGCAAGCCGCCCGGTTACCCGAGCTCGTTCATCAACGGGACCGAGGCCAACCTCGACGCCTCCGCGATGTGGACGCTGCTCAACAAGCTGACGCGCACCGCGAACAAGGACGGCGGCGTCTGGGTGATCTTCCTCGACTACAACGTCCAGGGCGTGATCTACCGGTGGGCGAAGCGCCACGGTGTTTCGGAGGCGAGGCTCGATCGCGTGTTCCAGTACCCGCACGGTCAGTGGTCGGGCAACGGCATCGTCCGCCACTGGCGGAACCACGCGCACCACATTCACGTCCGCTTCAAGTGCGCGAAGGCCGAGACCAGCTGCCACTGATCGCGTGAGGCCCGCTTCGCGTCAGCGATCGGGCTGGTAGATGCAGGTCGTTCCCGTCCGTACCGCGACGTCGAGGTGGCGCCCGATCGCGGGGCACGCCTCGGCGATCCGGTGCATCGCATCCGCGATCCGGCGCCGCACGTTCTGCCGCGCACGCTCGACCGCGGCGCCCGATCGCCGTTCGCGCCCGCCGATGCCGTAGGCGCCGGCGAGCTGTGCGGTGAGCGCCTCGAGCTCGGCCTCGAGCCGCTCGCGCCGGCCGAGATCGTTGCGCGCTTCGGCCTCCTCGAGATCTTCGCGCAGCTCGCGGAGGCGCGCCTGGTAAGCGGTGCGGGCATCGCGATCGATCACCTCCCCAGCATCACCGGCATCCACCGTCTCCGCACCCGCGAGGTCGAGCACGTGATGGTCGAGGTTCGGATTCGCGATCAGGGTCGCGAGCATCTGCATGCCGCGGCTGTCCTTGATCCTGCACAGCTCGCCGCAGCCGCGAACGGTCCAGAACTCGCCTTCGCGCGTGCAGGCGATCGGTTCGGCGATCCGCGGTCGCGTTGCTGCGACCGGCGCACCACGCTCGGCTGCGATCGTCGCGAGGTCGTCGCGGATCGCCCGGGCGAACGGGGTGGCGCCGAGCTTGTCGCACAGCGCGAGCGCGGAGGCGGCATGGCGAGCGACGTCGTCGTCGCGTCCGAGCAAGGCTGCGAGGCGCATCAGCTCGTGATCGCAGAAGCCCTCGAGGACGAAGCCCATGCTGGTCACCATCGCAGGCCGCCCGGCCTCGACGAGCAGGCGATCGTAGAACCGCGCCGCGAGCTCGCGATCGCGCAGCGCCCAGGCGACCTGCGCGAACATGATGCCCGCGTGAATCTCGAGATAGCCGCCGAGGCTGTCCAGCGAGATGGTGGCGAGCGCTTCGCGGGCTTCTGCCTGCCGGCCATCTCGCGCGTGAAGCCATGTTCGCACCAACCGGGAGAACATCGGGTGTCCGCCGGACATCACCATCGCGAGCTCCGCGACGTCGGCGGCCGGAACCACCGCGCGCGTGGTCATCACCCGGCGCATCGAGCGTAGCTGCGCCACCGCCTCGCCGACGCTCTCGCGGATCGCGAACGCCTCGTCGACCAGCTGCTGCTCGAGCGCGAAGTCGCCGCGCCAGCCGGCCTGCATGCCGCGGAACATGATCGGCACCCAGCGATAGCGCGGCTGGTTGGTGGCGAGCCCGATGCGCTCGTACTCGGCGACGGTGCGCTCGAAGCCGTCGGGATCGCCGAGATCGATCATGTCGAAGGCGAGGCGCTGGAGCGAGCGCAGCTGGCGCGCGCGATCGCCGCACGCGGCCGCGGTCCGCGCGACCTCGGTGTTGAGCGGCACGCGAACCCGCGGCTGCTCGAAGTCGGTGAGCGCGCCGATCGCGGAGAACGTGACGTCGTAGATCACCTGCGGATCAGCGAGCCGGCGCGCCATCGCGATCGCCTCGTGCGCCAGCGCGATCGGTCCGCGCGGATCATCGGCGGGCTGGCGCGCCGCGGCGAGCCGCGCCATCCCCTTCGCGCGCCACGGATCGTCGGCGGTCGGCAGCAGCAACAGCGCCTGTTCGAGGAGGTGGCCGTGCGTGCCGTCGACCATCGCGACCGCGACATCGGCTCCGAAGGCGAGCGCCGCGCGAGCGTACAGCACGCCATCGCCGAGGGAGCTCGCGAGCTCGCAGGCTGCAACGCACGGCGCCTTCGCCCGCTCGCGCTCGCCACCGCGCACCAGCGTCTCGCCTTGCTTGATCAGGTACTCGGCGCGGCGCCGCGCATCCCCGGGCGCATGTCCGGCGAGCACCCCGAGCGCGCGCTCGTAATGCTCGGCTGCATCGACGAAGGCGACGCGGCGCTCGGCCTGCGCGGCGGCGCGCTCGGTCGCATCGAGCGCCTCGCCGGTGGCGCCGACTCCGACCGCGAGCCAGTGATGCGCGATCTCGCCGTACGGCGCATCGGATCTCCCGCGTGCTGCTGGAGCAGCGTCTCGGCGGCACGGCGATGCAGCCGGGTGCGCACCGTCGGTGCGAGACCGCTGGCCAAGGTCTCGGCGACCAGCGCGTGCGAGAACCGATAGCGTCCGGGCTCGATCGCCGTCACCACCTCGGCACCCGCTGCCTCGCCGATCGCCTCCTCGAGCGCGCTCGCCGAGACGCCCGCCACGTCGGCCGCGAGCCCGACCGCGAAGTTGCGACCGACGACCGCAGCGGCCTGCAGCAGCGCCACCGCGG
>JAEYYY010000621.1 GCA_023430775.1 Pseudomonadota bacterium | reverse complement strand
ACCGAACTTCGGTCCGCCGCCGGGTCAACCGGGTTTCGGTCCGCCTCCGGGCCAGCCGCCCGGCATGGGTGGCCCGCCGCCGGGGCAGCCGAACTTCGGTCCGCCGCCGGGACAGCCGAACTTCGGTCCGCCGCCCGGTCAGCCGGGCTTCGGTCCGCCGCCCGGCCAGCAGGGCTTCGGTCCGCCGCCGGGTGGTCCGCCGATGGGCGGTCCGCCGCCGGGCATGGGTGGTCCGCAGCCGGGCTTCGGTCCGCCGCCGGGTGGTCCTCCGATGGGTCAACCGATGGGGCAACCGATGGGTCAACCGTACGGTGCACCTCCGGGTGGACCGCCGATGGGGCAGCCCGGGTTCCCGCCGCCGCAGCAGCCGCAGTATCCGCCCGCGGGTGGATTCGGCGTTGCGCCGCAGCAGGATCTGCCGGGCCCGATCGACAACATCGCGCGCGGCCTCCCGCAGTTCGCGCCGGGCACGATCCTCGGCATCCCGGTGTCGCGTCTGGCCGACGTCGGGCTGCAGAAGAAGATCCTGTTCATGGCCGGCATCGCGCTGGTCGTCTCGATCGTCGTGCCCGTGACGATCAGCCCGCTGGTGTTCCCGTTCCAGGGCGGCAACTTCGGGACGATGGTGCTGTGGCCGCTGATCGTCGGTGGCGCCTATCTGCTCGTCGCAGCCGCGCCCGCGAGCATGCGCCAGTCGATACCGCCGGCGGTGATCCAATGGATCCCGTTCGGAGGCTCCTATCTAGGATTGTTGATGGTGATCGCTCCGATCATGCCGATCGGTGGGTTCATCTACATCTTCGCGTACGCGATCTTGTTGTTCGGCCTGCTGTCACGGATCTCCCGACCAACAGATCAAACCGCGCGTGTCGTGATCGCGATCGGCGCGGGTCTGCTCGTGCTGCCGTTCCTGTCGATGATCGGCCCGGCGTTCGGCTTCGGCGGCGGCATCTTCCTCATCATCGACTCGCTGCTGCTGTTCCTCACCACCGCGCTCGGCATCTTCTGCGTCACGTTCGTGCTGCCGCCCCAGAAGCTGCCGCCCGCACTGCAGGCGATGGATGCACTCGGTCCGTGGATCGCGGCGATCCTGCTGCTCTGGTTGCCGCTCCACATCCTGCTGATGTCGCTACAGGTGATCATCAGCCTCGACGTGGTCGGCGGCGTGCTGCTGCTCGCGCGCGGTCTGCTCTATCTCGTCGCGTTCCTCGGCGTGCTGCTGATGTCCTCGCCGAACGTGTACGAGGCGATGTTCGCGGAGCCGGTGATGCGCCGCCGTCAGCTCGGCACGCTCCTCCTCATGATGGTGCCGCTGTTCGGCGTGTACTGGATGGTCGAGACCAAGGAGCAGCTGAAGAAGAAGACCGGCATGGATCTGCCGAGCGGCTGGTGGCTCGCGGTTCCGATCTACGGCCCGTTCATGTTCCTGTGGAAGTGGTCGCAGGCCGTCGAGAAGGCGACCGGCCTCAAGCAGATGAACATGTTCCTGTTCATGCTGTTCATCGCGCCGTACGGCGTGTGGGTGGCGCAGGGCAAGTTCAACGAGCTCGAGGGCATCAACCCGAACTCGCCCCCGCCGCCGCAACCGCAGGCGGGTCCGCCGGGTGGAGGCTATCCGCCGCCGGGTGGAGGTTACCCGCCGCCGGGTGGAGGTTATCCGCCGCCGGGTGGTGGTTACCCGCCGCCGGGTGGAGGCTATCCGCCGCCGGGTGGAGGCTATCCGCCGCCGGGTGGTGGTTACCCCGCCTGAGCTAGTTACCGATGTGCAACGCGCCCGGTCCTCGAAAGAGCGCCGGGCGTTGGTTTATCCGCTACGATCGCCGCCATGGCGCGCGAGCGAGGCCTCGAGTTCAAGGTCGGCCTCCTGATCGTGGTGTCGACCGCGATCCTCGTCGGCTTCAACTTCGTGCTCGGCAACTTCTCGCTGCGCTCGGGCTTCGAGATCCAGGTCGACTTCAACTACGTCGGCTCGCTCCAGCCCGGCGCACCGGTGAAGGTCTCCGGCATCAAGGTCGGCAAGGTGAAGGACGTCGAGTTCCTCGGTGGCAAGCTCGATCCGAAGACCAACCAGCGCACGCAGGTCCGCATCACCGCGTGGATCGAGGATCGCGTGCGCGAGAGCGTGCGCACCGACGCCGAGTACTTCATCAACACCGCCGGCGTGCTCGGCGAGCAGTACCTCGAGATCGTGCCGGGCAAGGACTGGAACAAGCCCGCGATCGAGCCCGACACGATCATCCACGATCCCCACTTCGTCCACGATCCGCCGCGCACGGATCTGGTGGTCGCCCGGCTCTACGAGGTGCTCGAGGGCGTCTCGCACGTGCTGCGCGACGACCGCGACGCGATCAAGAACCTCCTCACCAACGGCGCCAGCGCGGTCGCCGAGGTCAACGACCTGCTGACCAAGAACAAGCAGCAGCTGTCCGAGCTGATCGGCAACGGCGCCGAGCTGGCGCGCGAGGCGAAGACGACGCTGTCGAAGGTCAACAACGGCCTCGGCGATGGCCGGCCGATCGCGAGCCTGGTCGCCAATGCGGATCGGACGTTGGTCGCCGCGCAGAACACGCTGACCACGCTGACGCCGAAGGCCTCCGAGCTGATGACCGATGCGACGCGCGTCACCGGCCTGATCAACGAGCAGCGGATCGATCGCGCGATCAACGCCGCCGACAAGGCCGCCGCGGCGGCAGGGCAGGCGGGTGGTCTGATCGATAACGTCAACGGCCTGGTCACCGACCTGCGCGCCGGCAAGGGCACCGCCGGTGCGCTGCTCGCACGCGACGAGCTCTACAGCGACCTCCGCGAGTTGATCCGCGACCTCAAGCGGAATCCGTGGAAGTTCTTCTGGAAGGAGTGAGCCGCTGCTAGCGCAGGATCAGAAGCTCGCGACCCGCGTCGGCGCCGTCGTCATCCTGGTGCTCGCCGCCGCGATCGCGTTCTTCGTGTTCGTGTGGGACCGCCTCGAGCTCGGCGACCGCACGCGCGTCCACGTCTACTTCAAGCACACCGGCGAGCTGCGCGAAGGCGCGCCGGTGATCGTCGCCGGTCGCGCGGTCGGTGCCGTCGAGTCGATCGCCGTCCACTCGCCGTCGGCGATACCGCGGATCGAGGGCGGCGGTGTCGATGTCACGCTCGTGTTCCGCACCTCGGCGGCGCGCGAGATCGCGCGTGGCGGCGACGTGTTCATCTCGTCGCGCGGCAGCTTCCTGTCGGCGCGCCATCTCGAGATCGGGCCGTCGCCGGCGCCGGATGGGCCGACGCTCGCCGACGATCCATCGGCCATCCGCGGCATCGATCCGCCGACCATGGACCGCGTGATGCAGCGCACCTGGGACAACCTGATGATCGCGAAGCGGTTCGCCGATGACGTCGGGCCCGAGTTTCGTCTGCTGCGCGATCGGATGCGCGAGCTCGCGGCCACGCTCGAGAGCGTCGCGCCCTCGAACGTGATCGGCGCGCTGTCACTGCGCGTCGAGGTCGAGGGGCTGTTCGCGGAGGTCGATCGGTTTCGCGCCGCGCTCGGTGGCGACCGCGGCATCGACCAGCTCGGTGCCACGCTCGGCCACGCGCGCGCGACGGTCGCGCAGGCGCGCAAGACCCTCGACGCGCTCGATGCCAAGGCGACGGCGCTGGCCGCGTCGATCGATGCGCTGCGCGCCAGGCTCGGCGATCGAGGACCGGCAGCGGTGAAGTCGGTCGAGGCGGCGATCGAGAAGCTGCGCGCCGCGATCGACAAGATCGATCCGCTGCTCGCGAAGGTCGAGGATCTGAATCAGCGGATCGCGCGCGGCGAGGGCACGATCGGCAAGATCGCCCGCGATCCCGAGTTCCCCGAGGATGCGAAGGCGCTCGGCAAGCTGCTCAAGCGGCAGCCGTGGCTGATCTTCATGCGGCCGAAGGACTGACCCCGATCTAGCGCGTCCACGAGAACCGGCACATCAGCGCGTCGTTGTTGTCCTTCTCGAGGAACTTGCCCGACAGCCGATTGCTCTCGAGCTTGGTGTCGAGCTCGACGTCCCACTCGGTCTTGTCGTTGATGTCCGTCATCGTGCCGCGCAGCACCCAGCGCGCGGCGACCGCCTTGCCCTTGAGGGCCGCCTTCGCGCGGCGCTTCTCCTTGGTGTCGCTCTCGAAGTCGATCGTGGCCTCGACGGACAGCTGCCCGCCCTCGGCCTTGAACGTCATCTCGATCGGCATCGGATCGCCCCAGTCGGGGCCGCCGTCGGCGCAGATGCCCTTCCAGGTGCCGCTCGGTACGGTCTGCTTTCCCGACTCGATCCTGCTCCTGGGCACGCCGCCCTTC
>JAEYYY010000603.1 GCA_023430775.1 Pseudomonadota bacterium | reverse complement strand
TCGGCATTCAAACCCGCGACTCTGCCCCCACTACGCGGGGAGCCGGCGATTTTCACCCCTAAAAAAT
This sequence comes from Pseudomonadota bacterium, assembly GCA_023430775.1. Taxonomy (GTDB): domain Bacteria; phylum Myxococcota_A; class Polyangia; order Haliangiales; family Haliangiaceae; genus JABFXX01. The sequence continues at coordinate 5,202 of JAEYYY010000603.1, read as the reverse complement.
CGACCACGACAGTCCGCGGGATCGGGGGACAACCCCCTGGGGAGATTCACCAACTTTCGGGATTCCACACCCTGGGGCAAGCGGGCAACCGCTCGAAACCAAACACCCCGAGGACTGGTACGCCACGTGGAGACTCCTCCTACATGTTCAAGACGGGGATCGCCCTCACGCTAGCCACCGCGTTGACTGCCTGCGTCGAGCCCTCCTCCGGATCCCAGGACGTCGAGGTCGAGCGCGTCGAGCGGACCGCCTCCGGCCAACCATTCATGATGGTCGGCGAGCTCGGCCAGCTGGCTCCCGAGCAGCTGCGCGTCGACGCCGAGGTGATGGTCCCCGCCGTCCACGCCCAGATGAACCTGACCTCGTCGAGCGAGCTGCGCGTTCGCCGGATCGAGCACGACGAGCTCGGCATGACGCACGTCCGCGTCGGCCAGCACAAGCACGGCCTGCGCGTCGTCAGCGGCGACGCGATCCTGCACCTCGATAGCGATGGCGTGATCCGCGGGGTCGATAGCGGTCTCGTCGATCGCGACCTGCCCGATTCGCCGACGACCGAGGCCGCGCGCGCGATCGAGATCGCCGTGCAGTCGTCGGCCCCCGGCACCGTCGGCTCGGTCGAGGATGCCGAGCTGGTCTACGTGGTGTCGAACCGCGACGGCCAACTCTACCTGGCGTGGGAAGTTCGCGTCAACGGCGCCTCCGAAGGCGCGCTGATGTCGGACCTGGTCTATGTCGATGCGCTGAGCGAGCGCGTCGTCGATCGCCACCCGCGGATCTTCACCGCGAAGAACCGCACGATCACCACCGGCAACAACGGCGCGTTCCCGGTCGCCGGCGCCCAGGTGGTGGGTAGCGAGGCGCAGCCGCCGACCGAGGCGATCGCGCTCGCCGCGTACACCAACACCGGCATCACCCACGACTGCTACCAGACGCTGTTCAACCGCGACTCGTACGATGGCGGGGGCGCGGCGCTCAACTCGCAGGTCCACGTCCGCTTCGACTTCGGCGGCGCGCAGCTCGATCCGAACAACGCGATCTGGGCCGCCGACCTGCGGACGATGGCGTACGGCGATGGCGACGGCGTCAACATGAGCCCGCTCGCGCGCTCGCTCGATGTCACGGCGCACGAGCTGACCCACGCCGTCACCACGGCGAGCGCGGACCTGATCTACCAGAACGAGTCGGGCGCGCTGAACGAGTCGATGAGCGACATCTTCGGCGTCGTCTGCGAGACGTTCAACAAGGGCGGCACGCCCACCAAGCAGACCTGGCTCCTCGGCGACGACATCTTCACGCCGAACACGCCGGGCGACGCGCTCCGCTACATGGACAACCCGACGCGCGACGGCTACTCGCCCGACAACTACGCCGAGCGGCTGCAGATCGCCGAGGACAACGGCGGCGTCCACGGCAACTCGGGTATCTCGAACCTCGCGTTCCAGTTGCTCGTCGACGGCGGCAAGCACCCGCGCAACAAGACCAACATCCTGGTGCCGTCGATCGGCATCGAGGCCGCCGGTCAGATCTTCCATCGCGCGCTGACGACGAAGATGACGCCGAACACCAACTTCGCGCAGGCGCGGACGCTGATCGAGCAGTCGGCCGAGGAGCTCTACCCGTCGAGCTGCGCGAAGCCGGCGATCAGCCTCGCGTTCGCCGCGGTCGGCGTCGGCTCGCCGCCGGCACCCGACACCATCGCGCCGGCGGTCTCGATCACCTCGCCGTCGAACAACGCGGGCGTGTCGTCCGGCTTCGCCATCAACGTCACCACCACCGACGAGACCTGCATCAGCCGCGTCGAGCTGCTCGTCGACGGTCAGGTCGTCGACACGGTCTTCAAGGCGCCGTACACGTTCACCGCGCCGACCACGCTGGCGAACGGCGCGCACGACCTCGTCGTCAAGTCGTACGACACCGCGAACCAGGCGACCAGCGGCACCGTCCGCGTCAACCTCGGCGGTGCCGGCGGCGGTAACGGCGGTGGCGCCGGCGGCGATCTCACCGGCGGTTGCAGCACCGGTGGTGGCGCCGGGGGCTTCGGGCTCGTCCTGCTCGGCCTCGGCCTCGCGCTGAGCCGCAAGCGCCGCTGATCAGAGCAGGATGTTCCCGCAGGCAGCCTGGAACGTCGCCAGGATCTGCTGCAGGTTGCTCGTCAGGTCACCGTTGCAGATCGACGAGAACGTCGCCTGCGTGGTGCCGTTGGCGTTCGCCAGATCGACGAACTCCTTGAGGCGCGTCGCCTGCGCGGCGTCGCCGAAGCTCGACATGCAGCTGGTCTCGCCGGCGATCACACCGGCCGCCCACTTGGTGCGGTGACCCTTGAGCGCGTCGAAGAACTGCACCTGATCGGCCGGGTGCCAGTTCGGCGTCGGACCGCTGCTGATGCCGATCGACCAGTTGTTGGTGTCGGTCGACAGGTCGTCTTCGTCGGTCAGGTAGATGACGCCGAGGAGTGCGTCGTCGCGGAGGAAGCCGGCGTTGGTGCCGTCCATGATGCGCTCCGACAGCGCCCAGCGCGACATCAGCAGCGGCATCTCGTAGCTCGGACCGCTGATGCCGACGTTGGCGCGGCACGACAGCGTCGACTGCATGTTCGCGTCGGTCGGCTCGATGAAGCGCTTGTTGAGACCGCAGTTGTTCTTGAACGCGCCGTTGTCTCCGCCCTCGTGGATCGGGAACGGCAGGCCCTGCGCGGTGTAATCCTGATCGCGGCCGGTGGTGGTGACCGCGATCCGGTAATCGACGTGATCGCCATCGGGCGTCACGTAGTCGGAGAGCAGCTGCGCGAACATCGGAAAGTTCGCGGCGAGGTTGGACTGCTCCTGCTCCATCGAGCCCGAATCGTCGACGACGAACAGGATGTCCATCTTGTTGCACTGCTCGGGCATGCCCGGATCATTCGGATCGTTCGGATCGTTCGGATCATTCGGATCGTTCGGGTCGCCAGGACCTTCGCGATCCGCAGGGCCGCACGCAGCGAGCAACGAGACCAGTACAGCAGAAATGATCTTCATCGGTATCCCCCCTCGAAGATGGGCGGACGTTACCGCGACGCTGTTGACGATCAAAAGAGCTTTCACGCCGCGTCGTGCGCTTTGCGCGAATCGTGCACGACTGCCAACGATCGTCCGCAGTGCAGCCCCGGCCAGGGCTGTGCTCGAGCGGCCACTGGCGGGGCCGCGCAACCGGCTGGCGCGAACCCCGTGACGCTCCTCGTCGAGGGAGGACGTGATAAACGAGCGCCATGGGCGCTCAGTGGAAGACCGCAGGCAAGATCGCGACGTCGGCGGCGAAGGGCAAGATCTTCAGCAAGCTGGCCAAGGATCTGATCATGGCGGCGAAGGGCGGCGCCGATCCGGCGATGAACGCGCGCCTGCGCGCAGCGGTCGAAGCGGCGAAGAAGGCGTCGATGCCCAAGGACACGCTGGAGCGCGCGATCAAGAAGGGCGCCGGCCTGCTCGATCCCGTCGACTACAAGTCGGTCACCTATGAAGGCTTCGCGCCGCATCGCGTGCCGGTGATCGTCGAGTGCCTGACCGACAACACCAATCGCACCGCGACCGCGATCCGCGTGCTGTTCCGCAAGGGCCAGCTCGGCAACAGCGGCTCGGTGTCGTGGGACTTCACCCACGTCGGCGTCGTCGAGGCGTCGGCTCCCGAGGGCGCGGATGCCGAGGGCGCGGCGATCGAGGCCGGCGCCCAGGATGTCGAGCCCGATGGTGAGGGTGGCTTTCGCTTCTACACCGAGCCCACCGATCTCGATGCCGCGAGCAAGGCGCTGTCGGCGGCCGGGTGGACCGTGGCGACCATCAAGATGGCGTGGCGTCCGAAGAATCCCGTCAAGCTCGAGGATCCCGCGGCGCGCGCCGAGGTCGAGGCCTTCCTCGAGGAGCTCGACAGCGACGACGACGTGCAGAATCTCTACGTCGGTCTCGCCTGAGTAGCGGCGGCGCCGCCGACGGGGGACAATTCCTCCCTCGTGTCGCCCCCCGAGCCCAACGATGCCACCGAGGTCGCCGCGGAACCGCCGCGCGCTGCCTCGGAGGTCGACGCCGAGGACGTGGCGGGTACGCAGGCGGCCTCACCGCGCGCGCTCGCCGAGGTCGCGGCCTCGAATGCGGGCACCGCGCAGGCCGACCCGAAACCCTCGGCGTGGGGGACCGCGGCGCGGAGCGTCCCGACAACGGACGATGTTCTCGAGCGCAGCGAGATCCCGCGGATGCGCGCATTTCACATCTTCGGCATCTTCATGCCGCTCGGTGGCATCGCGCTGTCGTTGCTGCTCGGTGGGGATCCGCTCGCGCAGAAGCTGTTCTGGCTCGGCATCGGCCTGATCTCGATCGCCAACGTCGGCCTGGTCTGGCTGACCGGCGCCCCGGAGCGCTGGAAGCCGGTGCCGGTCGGCGCGCTGTGGATGGTGGCGACCACCGGATCGCTGTCGGCGCTGTATTACTTCGGACCGTTCTCGGGCGCGCTGATCATTCACCTGCTCGGCATCGTGTTCATCTCGCTCGGGCGCGATCGGTTGACCTCGCTCGGCGTCAGCGCGATCTGCATCTTCGGTCACCTCGCGATCGCCGGGCCCGTGATGCTCGGCTGGATCGACGACGTCGGCGTGCTGTCGAGCCGCGCGGCCGAGACGTCGCAGCTGGCGATCGCGGAGGTGCTGGTGATCTGCCTCCTGACCTCCGGCTACGCGCTCGGTCGCTGGGCTCGCCACGTCAACAAGCGCGCGCTCGACGAGCTCGCCCGGGCGGTCCGCGTGATCGGCGATCAGCAGCAGGTGCTCGCCGAGGTCAACGACGCGCAGGCGCTCGCTCGGGCGCGCGCGAATGAAGGTCGCTGGACCGGTCAGATGATGGGCTCGTACCGGCTCGGCTTCGTGCTCGGTCGCGGCGCGATGGGCGAGGTCTACGAGGCCGTCGATATTTCAGTAACGTCGCAGCAAAGACCGGCCGCGGTGAAGCTGCTCAACGCGCGCAGCGATGGCTCGGCGTCGCTGGTCGAGAGATTTCATCGCGAGATGTCGGTGGTCGCGCGGCTCGATTCGCCGCACGTGGTCAAGGTGCTCGAGCTGTCGAAGCCCGATGCGCCGGTGCCGTACATCGCGATGGAGCGGCTGCACGGGCAGGATCTCGCGACCAGGTTGCGCAACGAGCCGCGGATGCCGTCCGACGAGCTCGTCGTCATGCTCGATCAGGT
>JAEYYY010000599.1 GCA_023430775.1 Pseudomonadota bacterium | reverse complement strand
CGCGATGTACTGCGTGAACCGGTTGATGTCGCGCTTCTTCTTCGAGGCCCGGTAGATATCAGCGATCTCGGCGAACACGACGTCGCGATACTACTACCATCGTGAAATTGCGAGCTTCCGCCGTCGCAGGATGAGGCGTGTAGATCGCACCGGGTCGGCAACTGTCTTCGAACGGTCGCTTGCGAGGCCGACCCGAGCTGGCATCCTCGACGGCGATGCGCCTGCCCCTCGCAGCGACCTTCGCCGGATTCGCGGCCGTGCTGCTCGTCAGCGCGAGCGCGGCGGAGCCGATGGCCGACTTGCAGCAGGCGCTGCCGGCGGGGTGGCAGCTGTCGACCACGCGCGACACGCTGACGATCGAGCGCAAACAGCCGGTCCGGATCAGCGGCAAGTACCTCGCGAATGCGCCGCACTACGGAAACGCCTACGTGGCGCCGTCGATCGACGCACCCACCGAGACGTTGCGCCTGCGCTATCGCACCGAGCCCGCGTGGTCGGCCGCGCGGCTGGCGCAGGTCGAGGCGGCGAACGCGAAGATCTACGCCGAGCTCGCGCCGTTGCGGAAGAAGTACCGGATCGACGACATCGCCACCGGCAAGGGCATGCCGCTGCCGGCGAATCCCGACGAGGAACGCCGGCTCCGGGACTACGAGGCCGCGCACGCCGCGACGCTCGCGAGGATCACGCCGGTGCCGCGCTGTACGCTCGGCAGGCTCAGCGTGTTCGATACCGAGCAGACCTACCGGCAGCTCGACCTGATCGTCGATCCGCCGATCGCGATGCGCGAGGCCTACGCGGTCGTCGAGCTGGTCAAGCGCCGCTGCAAGCAGCTCTAATCGACGGCCGTCGACTCGCGGAGCTGCGCGCCGGCCTTGCCCTTGCTCGCTTTCATGTAGCGCAGCAGGTCGCGCAAGAAGCTCGGTTGCGCGGCGAAGTAGCGCGCGACCAGCGCCTTGTGCGCCAGGTTGCCGACGCCGCGGGCGTGCTCGAGCGTGAGGTGCAGGGCCTCGAGATCGCCGGCGCGGGGCGCGGCCGGACCGTGCGCACCGATCACGTGGGCGAGGTCGGCAGCGCGCAGCTTGGCGAAGCTCTCATATAGTGCCGGCAACTTCTGCCACAGCATCAGCGAGTAGCTCGCGAAACCGAGTGGCTCGACGAGCCCGAACGCGAGCGCGTAGAGCCGCCCCACGAACGAGCGCTCGCCGCCGGAGAAGCCGACCACGTCCTGCGCGATCAGCGTGCGCGTCGGGCGATCGACGATCATCACCTCGTCGAACAGGTGGCCGTCGATCGAGATCGGGTGGAGCTCGTCGGGGAGCCGCGTGTGCTCGAGCAGGCCGTCGAGCGTCAGGTGAGATGCCGATGGATGACGGAGATGGCCCTCGGTGCCGATCGCGAGCGAGCCGCGGAAGCGCTTGCGAGCCGAGGCCACGAACTGGCTGTGGCCTTTGCCTTGCGAGATCACCCAGCGCACCGGGCCGAGCTCGGCGATCCGGTTCGCGATCGCGTCGACGAAGGCGACCGGGTTGAGGATCGCGACGTCACCCGACGACAGCTTGATCACGGTCGCGATCGAGCTGGTGTGAAACGGCGCGCCGGCGAGCGGAAACAGATGCGGCACCCGCCACATCCGGCCGGGATGGATCTCGATCCAGCTCTGGTCGACCGGTGCGAGCTGCCACTCGGCGGCGCTCGGAAGCAGGTCGACCAGCGGATGATCGGCGGTGGCGAGCTCGCGCGCGGTCTCGAGGAGACGCTCCGCGCGGTCCGGATCGCGCGCGCGCCACACCCACGCCGCGAACAGATGCGCCGGAAACGCGCTGCCGTGACTCGCCACCAGCTTGCGCGCGGTGGCGACGAGATCGACGCGGATCAGCTCCGGCTGGGTGACGCCCCACGCGATCCGCTGCGCGAGCTGGAAGAACCGCTTGGGCGAGCCGCCGACGGTGTCGTACAGCCGCCACTCGTCCGCCGTGTCCTTGCCGAGCAGATAGATCGATCGCATCAGGTCTCCGGCGGCCTCGACGCGCGCCGCGCGATGTCGCCGATCGAGATCCGATCGGGATCGAGCTTCTGGCGCACCAGCAGGTAGGTGTTCATCTGGCCCTTGCCCTTGATCTCGACGGGGCCGCGCGGCTCGAAGTCGAACTGGGTCTCGAGCAGCCTGTACGTGATCTCGCTGACCTGGATCCGGCCGGGCAGGCCGCTCGATTCCATCCGGCTCGCGGTGTTCACGGTGTCGCCCCACAGATCGTAGATGAACTTCTTGGTGCCGATCACGCCGGCGACCACCGACCCGGTGTGGATGCCGATCCGGATCGACAGCGCCGAGCCGGTGCGCTTCGCATAGGCCTCGACGCCGGCCTGCATGTCGAGCGCCATGTGCGCGATCGCCGTCGCGTGGTCGGCGATCGGTTGCGGGATGCCGGCGACCACCATGTACGCGTCGCCGATCGTCTTGATCTTCTCGAGGCCGTGCTGCTCGGCGAGCTTGTCGAACATGCTGAACAGCTCGTTGAGCATGGTGACCAGCTCCTCGGGGCTGGTGTTCGACGCGAACGTGGTGAAGCCCGCGAGATCGGCGAACATCACGCTGACCGCATCGAAGCGATCGACGATCAGGCTCTCTCCGGTCTTGAGGCGCTCCGCGATCGGCGCCGGCAAGACATTGAGGAGCAGCCGCTCGCTCGTGGCCTTCTCCTCGGTCAGCTCGGAGGTTCGTTCCTCGACCAGCTGCTCGAGGTGCTCGCTGTGCAACTGGATGGTGTCGGCCATCTGGTTGAAGTTCTTTCCGAGCTGGCCGATCTCGTCCTTGCTGCGCACGGCGGTGCGCGCCTTGAAGTCCTTGTCGGCGAACCGCCGCACGGTGTTGGTGAGCTCGAGGATCGACCGCGTCAGCACGGTGCCCATCGCGATCGACACGATCAGCGCGAGCGCGATGACGGCGAGCGACAGCTTGATCGCCAGGTTGCCGGCGTCGGACAGCACGTCGCGCATCTTGCTGTCGGAGATGTCGACGCCGAGGATGCCGAGGCACTTGCCCGTGTCATCGCGCAGCGGGGTGCCGTGGATATCGGAGAGCGGGATGTATGCCGACACGCTGGTGAGATCGAACTCCTCGTCGTAGACGAAGTCGGCCTCGCGCTCGATCGTGCAGTCGGCGAGCGCCTTCTTGAGCAGCGGAATCTCGTCGACCGCGTACTCCTGATCGAAGTGGCTGATCTCCTCGTGCTCGCCGAGCTTCTCGCCGCGGGCCTCCTTGGCGCGCAGCTCGAGCACGTCGGCATCGACCACGAACCGCGGCTTGTCGGGATCGTCGGTCGGCGCGAGCAGGTACGCGAAGTGGAACAGCTCGGCCTCGGTGGACCGGATCGTGCGCAGCTGGTCGTAGATGATCTTGTAGTCGGCCGAGTGCTCGATCTCGCTGACCTTGGCCTCGTCCTCTCCCACACCGCGCTTCGCGAGCAGCCGCTTGTAGGCCTCGAGATCGATCGCGTGGCGGCCGATCACGGTGACGTCGCGCAGCCGGTCGCGATACTGCGTGGTCATCGACGACTCGACGAAGCGATAGAGGAACAGCGCGAGCAGCACGCTCAACACCGAGCTGACCCCGAAGAACGCGATCGTGAGCTTGCGTCTGAGCCGCACGTCCCCGCGGAGACCCTAACACGGCGTCCCAGAAGCTCTCTGATCGTGCATCCCGGCGCACGATCCGGACCACGGCGGACCTCGATCTCCGTCGGAATCGGGTTTCTTGGGGCTCTCTCAATTCCGTGGTTGACGGAGGTCGGGCGGCCGGCCTAGGTTCCGCCGCGACAGGGGAACCACGTAACTCATATCAACTGATCGACACGATCACGAACCTGGGGTTTAGGATGCCTGAGCACACGATCCCCGAGTCCCTCATCGAGCAGATCCGGACGGGCAAAGCTGCGCTCGTCGTCGGTGCGGGAATCGGAGTACCTAGCTGGAAGCAACTGTTGGAGCGCCTCACCAAGGCGCTCGAGACGCGAGGCCGCGAGGGCGATGACGCCGCCACGCGCGACGTCGAGAAGCTCCTCCATAAAGGAAGCCTCGTTCGCGCCGTCGGGTTCTTGGCCCGCGCGCTCGGCGAGGACACCTGCGACAAGATCGTCGAGGAAGTCTGGGCCGCACCGGCCGAGACCCCGACCTTGCCCAAGGTGCTGGCCACGCTGCCGTTCCGGCACGTCTGGACCACGTTCCCCGGTGACGTGCTCGAGCACGCCTTCGAGACCGCCTCGCCCGACGAGTGGCCGCCGGCCCGCGTCGTGACCTACCAGGAGCTCGGCGAGCTGTCGCCGCGGCGCCGCACGCTGGTCAAGATGCTCGGCAACTTCGACACCTACGTGGTGACTCCGCGCAGCGTCCGCCGCGCGCTGTCCCGCGCGATCGACCTCCGCGATTACGCGCGCAAGCTCTACGTCGAGGGCGCGCTGGTGTTCGTCGGGTTCCGCTACGGCGATCCCGATCTCGCGGCGCTGCTCGATCGCGTGTTCGGCATGTTCGAGCCGCCGCGCGGCACGCACTACTTCCTCGGTGCCGGCGTCGGTCCGGTCACCGTCGACGAGCTGATGGCCGATCACCACATCGAGGTGGTGAACCTCCAGGGCCGCGGTGGCGACGAGGTCGCCGAGCGCTCGATCATCGAGTGGCTCGAGCAGCTGCGCACCGAGTGCCAGAAGGCCAGCATCACGCTGTCGCAGGCGCGGCCGGATGCCGACGATGTCGAGGGCTGGATCGCACTGCTCGGCGACAGCGGCGAGGAGGCCGAGGCGAACGACGCACTCGATCTGATCGAGCGCCGCGCTCGCGATACCAAGGACTGGGAGACGGTCATCGAGGTGCTGCTCGGTCGCATCGAGCACGCCGGCGATGGCAAGCCCCGCGCGGAGCTGCTGCGCCAGATGGCCGAGGTCTACGAGCTCGGGCTCGGTGACCTGCAGCGCGCGTTCGAAGCGGTCACCACGGCGTGCCAGGTCGCGCCGGAGGATGACGAGTGCGCGAAGCTCGCCGAGAAGCTCGCGGCCGCCACCGGTGGCTGGGCGGATCTCGTCAGCGAAGCGTCGGGCATCGCCACCGAGGCGAGCGATCCCAAGGTCGCGTCGGCCTGGTGGGCGCGGCTCGGAAACTGGTACTCGACGCGCCTCGATCGGCCGGACTACGGCGTGCCGTCGCTGCGCCGCGCACTCGAGCTCGATGCCACCAACCGGATGGCGTACACGGCGCTCGCCGAGACCCAGCGCAAGCAGGGCAAGTGGGCGGAGCTCGCCGACACGCTGCGCGCGCACGCCGAGGTCGAGACCGACAACACCGTCAAGGTCGACCTGCTGCTCGGCCTGGGTGATCTCAACGAGAGCCAGCTGAGCTCGACCGCGAAGGCGATCGAGGCCTACCAGGCGGCCGCCGACCTCGACGACTCGAGCGACGATGCGCTCGCTGCTCTCGAGCGGCTGTATCGCCGCGACAAGCGGTGGGCGAACCTCGCGAAGGTCCTCGACCGCCGCGCCGAGATCTGTGAAGAGGCCGGCGACGCGGGTCGCGCCGCCGCGATCCGTCGCGAGCTCGGCACGATGCGCGCCGAGAAGCTCGGCGATCTCGAGGGCGCGATCGCGCGCTACGAGGCCGCGGTGGCCAAGAACGGCAGCGACGCCGAGGCGCTCAAGGCGCTCGTCGATCTGTACGACAAGACCGGCCGCACCGACGACTACCTCCGCACGATGGAGCGGCTCGGTCAGGTCGCGCCGGAAGGCGAGAAGCTGGCCACGCTGCGCAAGCTGGCGATGGAGCTCGAGGATCGCGATCCGGCGCGCGCCGCGGCCGCGTACGAGAAGCTGCTCGCCACCGACCCGAACGCCGACGACGCGTACCGCGGGCTCGGGCGCGTGCTCGAGGCGCAGGAGAACTGGTACGAGCTGGTCGCGCTCCAGCGCCGCCACATCGCGGCTGCCAAGACGCCGGCCCAGCGCGTCGAGCTCTATCTGAGCTCGGCGAAGATCCACCAGGATCGGCTCGACGATCCGCACAAGGCGATCGAGGCGCTGCTCAACGTGCTCGCGATCGACGAGAACAACCGCGATGCGTTCGCGGGCCTGCCGGCGCTCTACCAGCGCACGGGTGCCCACGATCGCGCGGTCGATATCCTCGTCCGCCACGCGGGCATCGAGGGCGATCGCGGCGCGTTCTTCTACGCGCGCGCCGGTGCGATCGCACTCGAGTCGATGTCGGATCTCGAGGTCGCGCAGCGCCACTTCGAGAAGGCGCTGACGCTCGACGCCGAGATGTTCGCGGCGCTCAAGGGCCTCGGCGAGGTCCACGAGGCGCGCGGCAACTGGGAGAAAGCCGTCGAGCACATGCTGCGTGCCGAGGCGGTGTCCGATAGCCGCAACGAGCGCGTCGCGCTGCTCTGGCAGGCCGCGCAGCTCATCGATCTCAAGGTCGGCGATCCGTCGCGCGCCCTCGAGCTCTACGAGCGCGTGCTCAAGCTCGATCCGGATCACGTCGAGTCGGGCCAGCGCGTGGTCGACCAGCTGGTCACCGCCAAGCGCTGGGACGACGCGCTGCCGGTGCTCGAGATGCTCGCCCGTCAGGCCGAGGGGCTCGATCGCCACGAGCGGTCGCGCCGCGAGGCCCAGCTCGGTCGCGCCTACGAGATGCTGCACCGCACGGAGAAGGCCGCGCGCCACTACCGGCTCGCGGTCGAGCAGGATCCGGACTCGCTCGATGCCGCCGTCGGTCTCGCCGCGATCTTGATGATCGAGGCCAAGGCCAACGAGGGCAACGAGAGTGCGAAGGATCAGTGGCAGGAGGTCGAGCGCCGCTATCGCGACATCCTCGCGAAGCACCGCGGCATCGCCGACAACCGGATCGCCGAGATCTGGTTCAACCTCGGCGTCGCGTCGCGCGCGCTCGGCGACGATCGCAAGGCGGAGATCTCGTTCCGCCGCGCGCTCGAGAAGGAGCCGCTGCACGAGGCCACGCTCGGCGCGATGGTCGAGCTCGGTGGCGCCCGCGGCGAGTGGAAGACGGTCGCCGAGGCCAAGCGCAGCCAGGTCGAGGCGCTGAAGACGGCGCCCGATAGCGAGGAGCGTCGCGCGAAGCTGTTCGAGGAGATCGGTGACATCCTGCGCGAGCGCCTGAAGGATCTCTCGGGATCCACCAGCGCGTACGCGTCGGGTCTCGAGCTCGCCCAGGGCGAGAACGGCTCGCCGTCGTTGCTCCGCAGCCTGCTGCACAAGCTGCTCGAGGCGTTCACCGAGCAGAAGCAGTGGCGGCGCGCGATCGAGACGCTCGATCAGCTGTCCGCCCAGGAAGCATCGCCGGATCGCCGCGCGCGCTTCCACTACACGGCCGCCGTGATCGCGCGCGACGAGGTTCGCGACGCCGAGCTCGCGGTCGAGAAGTTCCACGCCGCGCTCGACGACGCTCCGCTGACGCCGAAGGCGTTCGACGGCGTCGAGAAGCTGCTCGCCGAGCGCAAGGACTGGAAGAACCTGGCCCGCGCGTATCGCCGTCAGCTCAAGCGGATGGGCGAGGATGCTCCCACCGACGTCCTGCTCTCGCTGTGGACCAAGCTCGGCGACGTCTGCATCGATCACCTGAACGATGCCGAGGCGGCCACCGAGGCGTACCAGGTCGCCAGCGAGCTCGCCCCCGACGACATGGAGCGTCACGAGCAGCTCGCCGATCTGTACCTGCAGGCGGGCGAGGCTCGCCGGCAGGAAGCGATCGCGGAGCTCCAGCTCCTGATCAGCCACCAGCCGGATCGCGTCGAGCTGTTCAAGGCGCTCGCGCTGCTCTACCGGGCCGAGCACGAGCTCGACAAGGCGTGGTGCGTGGCGCAGGCGCTGGTCTTCCTCGGTGCCGCGTCCGACGAGGAGCAGCTGCTCTACCGGCGGTTCCGTCCGTCGAGCTTCCAGCCCGCACCGCGGCGCCTCACCGAGGAGCTGTGGCAGAAGGCGATCATCCATCCGCGCGAAGATCGCCACGTCGGGGCCATCTTCAGTTCGACGCTCGGTGCACTCGCCGCTGGCACGGCGCAGCCCATCACGGCGTTCGGCCTGTCGCCCGAGACGCGGACCGACCTCGATCGTGACCCACGCGCCGTCAGCCGGATCGTCAAGTACGTCACCAGCGTGCTCGCGATCGACCCGGCCCCGATGGTGTGGCTCCAGGAGACGGGCGATGGCCTACGGGTCGCGAACACGGTCGGCCTTGGCGCCGAGCGGCAGCGGTTGATCCCGTCGCTGCTCGTCGGCTCGCAGCTGATCGGCAAGAGCGACGAGCGCGAGCTCGCGTTCGAGGTCGGCAAGCGGATGGCGTACCTGCGGCCGGAGCGCTTCGTCACGCTCGCGCTCGGCTCGCTGCCCAAGCTCGAGGCCGCGTTCGCGGCGTCGGTGCTCGCCGGCGGCAAGAACGTGACCGCGCACGACGGCAAGCCGTTTGCCCAGCACGCCCAGGCCACCAACGAGGAAGCGCAGACGCTCGCGCGGGCGCTTCGTCAGCAGGTGCCGCGGCCGCTGCTCGAGCAGGTCGGCGAGCTGTCGAACAAGCTCTCGGGTCGGGTCGGCAACGGCCTGGTCTCGGGCTGGCGCACTGCCACCGACCTCACCGCGAACCGCGTCGGCTTCGTGGTCAGCAATGACCTCGAGACCGCTGCCAAGGCGATCGCCACCGAGGGTGCGGCGCTCTCCAGCCTGTCCGTCAAGGACCGCCTGCGCGACCTGCTCTCGTTCGCGGTGTCCGAGCAGTACTTCAACGTCCGTCGCCACCTCGGTCTGCATGTCCGCGAGGAGGCTTCGGCGTGAAGAAGCTCGTGCTTCTCGGCCTCGTCGGCCTGTCCTGCGGCGGGACCGAGGAGCCACCGCTGTGCCCGACCGGCGATTGCACGCTGCCGAGCTCGACGGTGGTGCGCTGGACGCTCAACTCGTATCCCGAGCTGCTGTTCCAGGGCGACACTTGCAACGATCTCGACGTCAAGATGATGCGCGTCGAGATGACGGGCGTCGACGATCCGACGTACTTCGAGATGAAGGAAGTCGAGTGCAATCAGTCCCAGGCGTCGTTCCTCGGCTTGCCGCCGGGGAGCTACACCGCGGTGCTGACTCCACTCGACAACGTTGGCGAGCCCATGGTCAAGGCGCCCACCAGCGCGGTCGTGATGGCCGGCGTCGGCGGCATGCCCAGCACCTCCACCGTGAACTTGCCGTTCGAGCAGTGGAAGCTCTCGTACACCGGCACGCTGCTGTTCCGGCTGTCGTGGGCGGGGGCGTCTTGCGAGACTGCGGTGCCCAACGTTGTCACGCAGACACTCACTCTCATGGTCGGCGGCAGCACCGTTGCCACGCAGGAGACTGACAAGGGGCAGAAGCTGAACGGCATGGATCCCAAGCCATGCCGGGCGCTGAGCGAGTCGTTCGCGCAGTTCGCCGAGGGGATTCCGTCGGGGCCTGCGACACTTGTCGTGGTCGGGCGTGACGAGAACGATGAGATTGCGTTCGAGACTTCGTTTGACACGTTTGTCGGAGCTGCGAAGAACAATCCGACGATCACGTTTGATGTCATGGCGCCGCCGCCGCCGGATCCGCCGCCGGATGCGGGGGTGGATGCGCCGACGGATTGAGTGACGGCCACTGTTCGCAGTGGCCGTTTCGCTTTTCGGTAGCGGTTGGCGGTAGCGGTAGCGGTCGCGGTTGGCGGTAGCGGTCGCGGTTGGCGGTAGCGGT
>JAEYYY010000555.1 GCA_023430775.1 Pseudomonadota bacterium | reverse complement strand
GGTGACCTCCGTCGAGGAAGCGGTGCGCGGGCAGCGGGTCGGCACGCAAGCGGCCGATGCCGCGCGGATGGCGATGCGCGCCGCGATCAAGCCGATCGATGACGTGCGGTCGACCGCGGGCTACCGCCGCGAAGTCGCGGAGAACCTCGTCGCTCGCTTTTTCGGGCAACGTGGCAGAATTGCGGCGCGTGCCGTCGGATCCTGATCCTCCTGACGACAAGGGCGTGCCCGCCCCCGTCGATGCCGAGGTCGCGGAAGCGGCGCGCGTTCCGGACGGTGTTCCGGAGGTCAAGGCGGCGGACTCGGCGGGCATCGACATCACCGTCGACAAGCCGGGCGAGTCCGGATCGATCGATGTCGCGTTCTCGGGTCAGCTTCCCAAACCGCCCGTGTTGCCAGACGGTGCCGTCGTCGAGCCGGCGAGCGCGGGAGACTCCGCGCCGGTGTCCAGCGGTCGCGTGACCTCGATGCACGCCGCGGCGACCGGGCCGACCGAAGCGCCGCGCAGCAAGCGAATCACCGACGTCGGCAAGGACATGCTCGACAAGGGCATGACCACGCTCGGCAGCGGCATCGAGACGATCGGCGAGGGCGTGAGCAAGCTCGGCGAGGCGTCGAAGAAGGTGCCGGTGGTCGGCGCCAACATCGCGCGGCTCGGCGAAGGCGTGTCCAAGCTCGGCGAGTCGATCACGGGGCTGCCGCGGGTCGCGCGCACCCGGCGTGGTGCGCTGCTGGTGCGCAGCCTGATCGTCGGCTTCATCCTCGTGTTCTCGTGGATCGCGATCATCGTCATGCTGCAGGTGCAGGGCACCGACTCGCCCGACTTCCGGCCGTACGCCGATCGCATCCTCACGCAGATCAGCCGCGGCAAGCCGCAGATCGAGGAGCTCTACGAGAAGGCGTCGCCGCGGTTCCAGGAGATCGTGCGCAAGGAGCGCTTCGTCGACGAGATGCTCGATCTCAACGCGACGTGCGGCCGGTTCCTCGAGATCACCGCGGTCAACGAATCGTTCATGTCGTCGGGTCCGACGGGCCGGATCGGCCGGATGTCGACGATGGTGCAGTACGAGCGCGGCAAGACGCGCGCGGCGGTCAGCCTCCACTGGCTCGACGGCGAGTGGAAGCTGCTCGGTGTCAGCGTCGAGGTGCCACCCGAGCTCAAGATCACGCAGGCCGAGCGCGAGAAGCGCGTGACGCCGTGCGAGGAGAAGGGGCCCGACGGCAAGCGCGACACCGACGACGACATCCCGAACGGGACGATGAACACCAAGAAGTGCGACGTCCACGTGGTGGCGAACAAGGTCCTCGAGCAGCTACGCGACAACGAAGCGGCAGCGGTGTGGGACGCGGCCAATCGCGACGTCTTCCAGAAGCAGGAGGAGAAGGGGAAGTGGATCGCGATCCAGGCCGAGCATCAGCGCGTGCTCGGCGAGTACCGCCGCATCATCGCGGTCACCGAGGCGAAGGTGTTCAGCAGCAAGGAAGAGGAGCGCGCGTTCTTCGACGTCATCGCCGAGTACTCGCGCGCCAACGTCCGCGTCATCTTCGGTTTCACGCGGCCATCGAAGACGCTCGACTGGCAGCTGCGCAGCCTCAAGGTCGCGCTGCCGATGCCGCGCATCGACGATCTCGAGCGCGCCGCCGGCAGCGATGCACCGAGCGCCGGTTCCGGCAGTGGATCCGCGACCGGCTCGGGATCGGCGAAGCCCGCGACGGGCTCGGGCTCGGGCTCGCAGAAGCCAGCGACCGGCTCGCAGCGTCCGTCGAGGCCACCGCAACGCGCGACACCGCCGGCCAATTCCCCGCCGGGTCGTGGCTCCGGTCCGGATACGCCGCCGGCGACAACCGGTAGCGGATCATCAGGATCCGGATCGGCGTCGTGACGGTCGAACACCATCGCGGCTGATCGTCGATGGTGTTCGCCGATCGTCATCGGCTCGCGACAAGCTCGTCGAGCCGCTGCGGCGAGATACGACAATAGTTGCGTGGCGCGCTCGCGGGCAGCGCTCATCTTGAAGCTCACGGACGCGACGTCGTCCTGGAGATGCACCGAAGATGAAGACCACCAAGCTGTTTGCCGCCGCCGCTCTCGCCTCGATGTTCGCTCTCGCCGGTTGCCCGAAGAAGGCCAGCGAAGACAAGAAGACCGACCCGCAGACCAAGGTGATCGACGAGGCCAACCCGACGGAAGCCAAGCCCGACGAGGCCAAGCCGACGGAAGCGAAGCCCGACGAGGCCAAGCCGACCGAAGCGAAGCCGACGGAAGCGAAGCCCGACGAGGCCAAGCCGGAAGCCAAGACCGAGGACAAGCCCGCGAAGTAATCCGGCGCAACGAGAGTTGCACTGGATGCACCAGTTGTTGCAGAAGACGGCGAGGCGGGTGGCTAGCCAACCAGCCACCGCCTTCGCACGTGCGCGTCCTGATTGAGGATCGCCGCGTGATCTCGACGTTCTGATCCGCGCATCACGCGTATGAACTTTGCAACGCGACGCAGCAATGCGTCTCGCTAGCTTGTTCGTCTGCGTGCTGGCCGCGTGTGCGGCCGATCCCGATTGGGTCGACGACGAGGTCGAGGTCGGTCCCGATTCGAAGGCGGACACCGCCAGCGAGCTGTCGGTCCGCACGGGCGAGACCACGGTGTGGATGCGCCGCGAGCTCGAGCGCCGCGAGACCGCGGATGGCTCGCTGTTCGTGATGCGCGGCCGCGCCAGCCGCAAGATCACCGAGGGCGTCGGCTTCGTGATCGACGATCCGTACGGCGACTTCGCGAAGCGCGGCGCGCAGTCGTTCGAGCTGACGTGGCCGGTGTCGACCGCGCGCACGCTGGTCGACGGCGTCGATCAGTTCGTCCGGCTGACGTTCCCGCACTCGAAGGGGCGGCCGGACTCGCTGACCGCCCGCGCGATCGTGCGGCCGCGGCTCGCGTCGTTCAGCGGCTCGTCCGCCATCTACCTCACCGCCGAGCTGACGCCGGTCGTCGTCGCAGGCCAGGTGGTGTATCGCGCGAAGGGCAAGGCGGCCTCGCAGATGCTCGCGCTCGACGTCGCGGTGGCCGGCAAGGCGCACCCGGTGCGCCGGGTCGACAACACCCACTTCGAGATCGACCTCGCTCCGACCACCGCGTTCGCGATCGCCGGCGGGACGAGCGACGTCGCGATCACCATCGAGCTCGCCGACAACTCGCTCGTCGAGAAGCACGCGAAGCTCGGCCTCTCGATCAAGAAGCTCGCGCTGACGGCGGGCGATCCGTTCGACAGGTTCCCGCGTCCGAACTGCCCCTCCACCACGAAGACCTGCCTGATGGCGCTGCCCGACGGCGCGCTCGATCTGGCGAGCTGCGGTGAGGCGTTCGTCGTCCAGTCGTGTCAGGGCCACCTCGGCGTCGTCATCGACGATGTCGCGGTGCAGGGCGCGATCGCCGACGGCATCGCGGTGACGTCGAGCCCGAAGTTCCGCTTCGATGCGACCAACCTGGTCGGCGCCGGTCGCGTCGAGCAGCTGATCGGCGGTGCCGAGCAGACGCTCGACGATCGCGTGTCGCGCACGTTCGGCCGCTGGCTGCTGTCGCCCACCGCGAAGACCGCCGTGCTGAAGGCTGCGGTCACCGGGTCGCTCGACGAGGCGTACGCCCACCCGCTCGATCTCGTCGAGCCGGTGTCGCCGGCGGTCGGCAACGAGCAAGCGATCCGCGACGCGGCCGCCGACACGCTGCTCCTCGAGCTCGCGAAGTTCGACTTCGCGCACAGCGAGTTCTCGCGCAGCTACGAGCAGCTGGTCTCCGAGTACCGCCTCCAGCACGCCGAGAGCATCGGCGAGTTCCGCACCACGAACCCGATCGAGCCCTACCCGGGCATGCCGGACCGCGACGTCATCATCGGGCGCTGGCTCGGCGCGTACATCGAGGTCTCGGTGTCGAAGACGACCGGCGAGGTCGTCAACACGTACATCGAGATCGATTAGCTCTCACTCGATCACGAGCGGCACGGCCTCGGCCATCATCCCGCCCGTGCGATCGGTGACCACGAGGAACAACCAGCCCGGGCCGGCGGCACCCGTGGTGTAGAGGTTGGCCGGCGTCTCGACGGACAGCTCGGGCTCGCGGATGTCGATCTCGTGCTCCTCGAGCTCGCCGGTCGGACTGTAGAAGTAGCAGTCGTAGCGCTCGAGCCGCTCCGGTTCATCGTCGTCGTCGGGGTCGCGCGGATCGAAGCTGGCGAGATCGAACTGCAGCCGCAGCTCGTACGCGGTCGCCGCGCGCAGCGTGCGCGTGTCGACATCGTCGAAGGTCACGGCGGTGAGCCGCGGGTTCTGCAGCTCGCTGGCATCGACGACGATCCGGACATCGCGTCGTGCGACGAGCGTCTCGCCGGCGATCTCGACCTCGGCGATCACCGGGATCCGCGGATCGAGCCCTGCCTCGATCGCGAGCGCGAGCGTCTCGGCATCCGCGTTGCCCATCGGCGGCGGGAATGCCTGGAGCAGCTGCGCCGTCGAGACCGTGAACGAGCCGTCGGGATCCTCCGCGAGCGGCAACGCATCGGCGCCGGCGCAATCCGACGCGGGCTCGGCGACGAACCGCCACGGCGAGCACGCGCGCAGCCGCACCGGATCGCCGCTGCGCGGGCCATCGCCGTCGACGATCACCGGCCGCAGCTGGACCTCGCCATCGACATCGAGCACCGACGGCTCGCTCGGGATCGCGAGCACGCGCGGTGCATCGATCACCGTGATCGAGCCGGTGCTGTCGTCCGAGCAGGCCGCGAGCAGGACGAGGGCGAGGTGCTTCACGGCGTGTACTCCAGGCCAAGCGACGGGAAGATCGGTAACCCGCGCGTGTACGAGCGCTGGCTGAAGTCGAAGTTGTAGGTCACGCCCTCGGGGTTCACGCGGTTGGTGACGTGCTGGATGGCGAGGAACAGCTTGAGGTTGCCCCACGACCGCCGCCACACCCGGTCGAAGCGGACATCGAGCTGGATGAACGGCGGCAGCCGATCGGAGAGCGGCGCACCGGAGATCGGGACGAACTCCTGCGGATCGGTATCGAAGTAGGCGCCCGTCGTCGGCGTGATCGGGTTTCCCGACGCGAACCGGAACCGCGCGCCGATCCGCCACTTGCCGCCGAGCGGCACCGTCGCGAGCGCCGTCAGCACGTGCGGCTGATCGAGGATGTACGGCACGTAGCGCTCCGCCGACCACGGATCGCCGTGGCGGAACGATCGCGAGTAGGTGTACGCGACCCAGCCCTGCAGCCAGCCGACGCGCCGGCGGATCAACGTCTCGACGCCGTACGTCCGACCGCGACCGCGGCTCGCCTGGTACGCGTAGCGCCCGAAGTTCTCCTCCATCAGCTCGCGACTCGCGGCACCGACACCGCCGGCGGCCGCGCTCGACGGATCCGCGATCGGCGTCGCGCCGCTGACGACATCGACCGCGAGGTTGTCGAGCCGAGCGGCGAACGCGGTCGCGCTGATGTCGCCGCCGAGCCGCTTGCTGACGACGGTCGCGCCGGCGCTGACCTGCCACGCATACGACGCCTTGAACGGCTCGTCGGGAAGTCGGAAGTCGACCGCGGTGACCAGCGGTGGCTGGTGGTAGCGACCGATCGCCTGCGTCAGCGTCAGGGAGTCGGTGAGCTGCTCGCGCAGGGTCAGCCGCGGATCGAGCACCCACTCGCCGGTGAGACCGAATCGATCGCCGCGCACGCCCGGCTGGACCGCGAGCTTGCCGCCGGCGAAGCGATGCGAGTACTCCGCCCACGCACCGAGGTCGGCGCCCCAGCGCGCTCCGGTCAGCGAGGCCGGGGGAGCCTCCATGCCGTCGGGCAGATCGGGCATGTCGTCGTCGAGCTGGTAGCCATAGCGATTGCCCTGCAGATCGAGCCCACCGGCGACGAAGCCGCTCGGTAGATCGCGCTGCAGCGTCGCTCGCCCGGCGAACGTGACGTTGTTGCGGATCACCCGATCGTTGTCGGTCTCGATCGCGGTGCGATCGAAGCCGAGCCACGGAGTCGCGGTCAGCGTCAGGTCACCGCGCCGCGCTCGATACTTGACACCGGCGCGAATGAAGCTCTGGCGCGCGTCGAACGTGTCGTCGCCGCCGTCGGCGGTCAGGCCGATGCCGTCGTCGACCCCGAACAGCAGTGCCGTCCACTTCTTGTCCTTCGACTGCCAGCGCACCTGCGAATCGAGGTAGCGCGGCGCCAGCGTCAGATCGCTGATCGGCACCGCGGCGAGCACGGCATCGACGAAGCTGCGCCGCACGCCGACGGTCAGCCCGCCGCCCCGCACCGGTCCCTCGGCCATCGCGCTGGCATCGAGCAGGCTCATCTCGGCGCCCACCGCCCATCGATCGGTGCGACCGCTGCGCGACGCGATGTCGACGAGGCCGCCCTGGCCGCGTCCATAGCGAACGCCGTAGCCGCTCGAGATCAGCTCGAGCGAATCGATCATCGTGCTCGGGAAGAACGACGCCAGTCCGCCGAAGTGAAACAGCACCGGCACCTCGATGCCGTCGAGGAACACGTTGCTGTCGCGCGGGGAGAACCCGCGAAGCACCAGCCCACCGAGCCCGAACGGCACGCGCGCCGTCCCGGGCAAGCTCTGCAGCGCCTTGAGCGCGTCGTTGCCGCTGCCGGGCAGCGTGCGCAGGACGTCGCGTCCCATGTCGTGGCCCTCGGCGCTGGCGTCGAGCGCGGCCTTGTCCTCGATCGTGATCAGCTCGGAGCCGGCGAGCCCGGTGTTGGCGGCGA
>JAEYYY010000525.1 GCA_023430775.1 Pseudomonadota bacterium | reverse complement strand
TTTGACGTTCACGGGAGGGCCGGGCGGCTGGGGCGCCGCGGGCAGAGCGCGCAGCTCCGCCGGCAAGGCAACACCGGCGCGGCGCGGCGGGACTCGCGTGATCGACGACGGCGGTGGCGGCAGCTCGAACCGGCGCAACCCGCCGCGCGATGTCGAGTCGGGAGCGCCCTCGGCGGTCGTGGCGATGAGCGCGGTCTCGCCGATCACCGCGTGCGATGCGGCGAGCGGCACGTAGGCGCGAACGCCCTGGCGATCGAGCACCACCGCGGTGAGTGGAGTCGCGCGCACCAGGCGCAGATCTTCGTGGGCATAGATAAGCTCGCCGAGGTGGGGCATCGCGAGGCCGCGGATCGGCTCGCTCAGATCGCCGGGCCACAGCGCCACCCGCCCCGCCGCCGACACCTCGATCCCGGTCGAGCCATCGCGCGCCGGCCACCAGCCGCGCAGCGCTTCGATCCTGCCGGTCAGCTTGCCGGTGGCGCGCGCGATCGCGTGCAGCGTGCGCGGCGCGGGTGACGGCACGACCTGCGCACCGACGAGCGCGCGGGTCTCGACGAGGATGGTCTCCGCGGTGCACGCGATCTTCGCGATCGCGATCGTCGACGGCGCCGGCGGCGTGGGAGGTGCCGGAGCGGGCGCACCGCGCGGCGGTAAGCGCTGCGGCACGCGCGGTCGAGCAACCACGGGCGCTGCTGGTGGCGGCGCGGCGGCCTTCGCCGTCATCGGCACCGTCCACGCGATCACGGCCTTCGTCGGTCCGCGCGTGATCTTCTGGAGCCGGTCGGAGGTCAGCGCGAGGATCTCGCCATCGCACGCGCCGGCGATCCCCGCGCGCAGCACCTCGGCCGGCTTCGGCACCGTGGCGACGTGATCACCGGTGTCGGCGTCGTAGACGGTGAGCTCGCTGCCGGTCTCGACCAGCACGCGGGTATCGGTGATCGCGATCAGCGGCGTGTCCTTGCTCCAGGTCGGCTTGCCGTCGAGGCTGACGCCGCGCACGCCCTTGTTGCCGCCGCACACGATCGTCGAGCCGGTCACGCCGATCACCGGCTCGACGCACGCGCTGCCGTGCCGCCACAGGTGCTTGCCGCTATCGACCTCGATCAGCTCGATCGCCGGCTGCGTTCCCTCGAGGCCATACACCACCGCGCGCGCCGGCTCACCCGGTACGGGCCATGGCATCGCATCGCGCAGCGGAACCTTCGCATCACCGGTGATGCCGAGCTCGCGGGCCTGCTGTGGTGGCTGACCGCGGCCGAAGCGCCCCTTCGGCTCGCCGAGCTGCCACACCGGATTCGCCGGCGGATAGACCCACTTCGGGATCTCGCCGTAGGTCGGTGGCTCGGCCTCCGTGCAGCTCGCGAGGAGCAGGAGGAGAACGGAGCGTCGCACCGCCGGCGACGGTAACACGAGCTATCGGCCGAGCTGGCTGCCAGGGCTGCGGCCGGCACGTTCGACGGGGCCGAAATCTTCCCCGTCATGACCAGTGCTAGACGAGCGACATGGCTCGACTTCGCCGGTGAAATACGCCTTCGCCCGACCTCGTTGCGATCCGAGATGAGGGCCATGATCTTGTTTGCGTTCCTTGCGTGCTCGCCAACGATGCAAGCGCCGGTCGCTCCGACCGCGCCACTCGGGCCGAACGACGGCGCCGACCACGGTGTCGTCCCGGCCACGGTCGCGACCTCGAGGAGCCGCGAGCTGCCGCGGCCGATCTTGCTGGCATCGCGCGGCGTCACCGAGGGTTGTCGCGTGCTGATCGCGAGCGGCGCATCGATCTCGCGATCGACCGACGACACGCGCGTCGCCGTGCACGGCGGTGACGAGCTGTCGATCTGGAACCCGCGGACCTGCGATGCCACCACCCACGCGGTGCCCGACCTCGTCGGCAGCACGTTCATCGGCAACAGCCACGAGCTGCTGGTGATCCAGGGCAAGGAAGGTCAGCTCGCGCTCAGCCGGATCGCGCGCGATGGCTCGGCGCACCTCGCCGGCACGATCGATCAGCGACCGACGCGGTGGGCGACATCGCCGAACGGCGAGCTCGCGGTGGTCGGGGTGACCGACGAGACCCGGAGCACGCTGGCGATCTGGAACCTGAAGAACGAGACGGCGCCGGTGATCGAGGTCATGCTGCCGATCGTCGAGCGCGAGATCGATGGCATCGCGTTCTCGAGGGACAGCAAGACCGCGGTGATCACGATCCCGGTGTTCGCATCGCGGAACGACGAGCGGACGCCGCGCTACCACCTCGCGATCGCGTACGACACCAGGACGTGGAAGTCGAAGCGCAAGGTGATCGTCTCGCAGCTCGCGGCACCGCGCACGCTGCGCGTCGAGCGCGACGCGATCGTCGTCGACGGCCGCGTCTACTGACGCGGGCGAACCACCTCCTGCGCGGAAGTCCCCCGCCCGTGCTATGGACACGCGGTGAAGCCCTTGCTTTCGATCCTGCTGCTTGCCGCGTGCACCACCAGCGCGCCGCCAACTTCGACCAGCGCGCCGCGCGAAGCCTCGCCACCGCGCGGAAACGAGGCCACGCCGGCACCGTCGTCACCGCCCGGTCCGTCGTCGACGACGCCGACGCCCGATCCATCGCACGACCACACGCCACCCGGTCCGAAGCCGGCGGGCGGAGCTGCGATCGGCGAGACCTGCGGTCCCGGCGATTCGTGCGTGGCGGGCGCCGAGTGCGTCGCGTACTACGGCATCGCGGGTGCCCGCGGTCCGCAGTTCAAGACCTGCGAGATCAAGTGCAGCGGCAAGGGCGGAGCGTGTCCCGCCGGTCGCAGCTGCGTGACGATCGCCGACGGCCCCGGCAGCGTTTGTCGCTGATCGCGGGCGGCTTCGGTTACAACTCGGGCATGCACCCGCACGCGCAGCTGGTCGAGAGCTTCTACACCGCATTCGCGAAGCGCGACGCCGAGGCGATGGTCGCCTGCTACCACCCGAAGGTTCACTTCTCCGATCCGGTGTTCCCGGATCTGCGAGGCCCGCGCGCCGGAAACATGTGGCGCATGCTGTGCGAGCGCGCGACCACGCTGGCGATCGAGCACTCCGGCGTCTCCGCCGACGACACGCGCGGCCGCGCCCACTGGGAGGCGCGCTACGACTTCACCGCCACCGGCCGCAAGGTGCACAACGTCATCGATGCCACCTTCGAGTTCGAGGACGGCAAGATCATCCGCCACGTCGATACCTTCGACCTGTGGAAGTGGGCGGGCATGGCCCTCGGTGCCAAGGGCAAGCTGCTCGGCTGGTCGTCCTTCGTGAAGGGCGCGATCCAGAAGCAAGCAGCTCGCGGCCTCGACGCGTTCGAGGCGAAGCGTTAGACGCGCTCGATGATCGTCGCGATGCCCATCCCGCCACCGATGCACAGCGTGATCAGGGCGGTGGACTTGTTCGAGCGCTCGAGCTCGTCGATCGCGGTGCCGAGCAGGATCGCGCCGGTCGCACCGAGCGGGTGACCGAGGGCGATCGCGCCGCCGTTGACGTTGATCTTGTCGTGATCGATGCCGAGCGCGCGCGCCGTCTGCAGCGGCACCACGGCGAACGCCTCGTTGATCTCCCACAGGTCGATGTCGGAGACCTTCATGCCGGCGCGATCGAGCGCGCGCTTCGACGCCGGCGCCGGCGCGGTCAGCATGATCACGGGCTCGGCGCCCGCGGTGGCGGCAGCGCGGATCCGCGCGCGCGGCTTGAGGCCGGCCTTCTTGCCCCACTCGGCCGAGCCCATGAGGACCACGGCCGCGCCGTCGACGATGCCCGACGAGTTACCGCCGGTGTGGACGTGCTCGATCTTCTTCGTCTCGGGGTACTTCAGGAGCGCGAGCTGATCGAGCGTCTCCTTGTTCGGACCGACGGCCATGCCGCCCATCTGCTCGAACGCCGCCTTCAGGCCACCGAGGCCCTCGAGGGTGGTGTCCGCACGCGGGTGCTCGTCGGCGGTGAGCGCCACCGAGCCGTCGTTGTTCTTGACCGCGAACAGCGAGCTCGCGAACCGCTTCTCCTCGATCGCGCGCGCCGCCTTCTGCTGCGACGCCAGCGCGAACTTGTCGACATCGGCGCGCGTGAAGCCCTCGCGCGTCGCGATCAGGTCGGCCGAGATGCCCTGCGGCACGAGGTACATGCGCTCGCGCAGCTTCAGGTTGAGACCGTCGAGCATCGCCTCGTCGCTGCCCATCGGCACGCGCGACATCGACTCGACGCCACCGCCGATGCCGGCATCGATGTAGCCGGCGCCGATCTTCGCCGCGATCGAGTTGACCGCCTCGAGACCCGAGCCGCAGAAGCGGTTGATCGTGAAGCCGGTGACATCCTCGGGCCACTGCGCGGCGATCAGCGCGACGCGCGCGATGCACGCGCCCTGCTCCTTCACCTGGGTGACGCAACCGACGGCGAGGTCATCGATCAGGTTCTTGTCGAGCTTCCTGCGCTCCGCCATGTGGTTGAGCGTCTGCGCGAGCAGCTCCTGCGGATGCACGTCCTGCAGGCCGCCTTTCGCGGTCTTGCTCGGCTTGCGGCCACGCGGGGTACGAAGTGCGTCGTAAATGAAAACGTCGGTCATCACAGCCTCCAGGTAGATGGGCGGAATGTGGCCGGGATCGTCACAGCTTGCAACCTGCCCCGACGGCCCGTTGCTCGAGGCCGACCCGAGCATCATCACAGACTTGTGTCATTCGCTTGACCATGTCGCCCGACAGCCCGGTCGGCGGGAGCGACCAGTCCGCCGCCTCGGTGCCGATCTGGATCCGGGTATTGATCGGCATGTACTCGCAGACCAGCACCCGCCCGAGCACCAGGTGGAAATCATCGCAGGCCGGGATCCCGGTCTGGATCGACGCCACCTTCGCCGCGACCTGCGCGAGCTCGGCACGATCGCCATAGCCGGCACCGCCGCCGAGCGCGGTGAACAGCTTGTCGCGATCGCCCTCGTCGAGCATCCCCGCGCAGTGGCCGAGCTCGTCGTGGCCCATCTTCGCGAAGCAATCGATCGCGGCTCCCGGCCACGCATCCTCGAGGCAGCGGATCTTCATCGGCCCGAGCAGCTCCTGATCCGGGAGCCGCACGTTCTTGGTGCCGCGCTCGAGCCCGATCGCTGCATCGGTACAGTTGTGCGCGGCGGCGGTCGGCACAGGTGGCGCCGGCGGTGGCGGTTGCGCGCTCGACCAGCAGCCACCGAGCAGCAACACGAAGCCGACGCGCATCGCCGTTGTATACCAGGGCCCATGGCCGGAGGCCCGCACGCCCAGCTCGTCCCGTGCTCGACATGCCTGTGGGAGCACAAGGCGATCACCAAGGCGACGCGGGTCTACGAGGGAATCGAGGACGATCACTACGTCTGCGAGCTCGGCCACACGTTCGGCGTCGATTACACGCATGGCGGTCCACCGACCGAGCCGCAGTGGCCACCGCCGCAGGAGCTGGTCGACGCGATCACCAGGGACTGATCAGTCGTCGTCGTTGCGATAGCGGATCGCGCCGCGCTCGACCGTGGTCTCGGATTCGGTGAACTCGCGACGGTGACGCGCTCGCTCGACCTGCGAGTGCGCCGCCCGCACGCTCCGCAGCTCGTCTTGCAGCCTCTTGATCTCGCGCTCGTCGTTGTCCGAAGCGAGCAACCGCGCGCGCTCGGTGGTGGCGAGCTCGCGCTGGAGCTGCGAGATCTGCTCCTGGCCCTCGACGATCTTGCGACGCAGCTCGACGATGCTTCGCTCGGCGAGCTCGACGCGTGCCTCGGCGGCGGTCTCGCGCTGGGTGATGGCGGCGACCTGTGTTCGCAACGTGGTGACGTCGCGCTCGGCGAGCCGGGCACGCTTCTCGAGATCCGCGACCCGCCCCTCCGCGGCCCTGCGCTCGCGCTCCGCTTCTTCGGCTCCCCGCGCGCGCCGCTCGGCGTCGGCGAGCTGGTTCTCGAGCGACTTGCGATCGCGCTCGACGGCATCGATCCGCCGCTTCGAGACCGCGCGGGCATCGAGCTGCGCACGTACCGTCTCGAGCTCGCGGCGGTGCTCGGCGGCCTCCTCCTTCGCACGCTCGACCTCGGCGCGAGCGGCGGCCAGCGCCGCGGACTCGGCGACACCGATGCCGTCCTCGAGGGCGTGAACGCGTCGCTCGAGTGCGGCGACATCTGCCTGGCTCTCGCGAAGCTGCTCCGTCGCGGCTGCTGCCTCGCGCCGTGCCCGCTCGAGCTCTGCCGCCTGGCTCTCGCGAAGCTGGTCGGACGCGGTGGTGGCCTCGCGCCGGGCGCGCTCGAGCTCCGCCGCCTGGCTGTCGCGAAGCCGGTCGGTCGCGAGCGCCGCCTCGCGCCGCGCGCGTTCGAGCTCCGCGACATGGGCATCGCGCTCGCGCTCGAGCTCCGCCGGATCGATGCGCTGCGCGCTGTCCTCGAGCTGCTTGCGCACCTCGGTCAGCTCGCGCTCGAGCCGGTTCTTGCGCTCGACCAGCCGCG
>JAEYYY010000432.1 GCA_023430775.1 Pseudomonadota bacterium | reverse complement strand
CCACCACCGCCGCCGTAGCCACCGCCGCCGCGGCCACCGCCGCCGCCGCCGTAGCCGCCGCCACCACCGCCGTAGCCACCGCCGCCACCGCCGCGGAAGCCACCGCCACCACCGCCGCCGCCGCGCTGCTGACGCTGCTCGGCTTCGTTAACGCGGAGGGGGCGACCGTCGAGGGTGCGTCCGTCCATGCCCTCGATGGCCTTCGCGGCCTCCTCGGGGGTACCCATGGTCACGAACGCGAATCCACGCGAACGGCCGGTCTCGCGATCCGAGACCAGGTGGACGTCGCTGACCGTTCCGAACTCTTGGAACGCGGCGCGGACGCCTTCTGCATTGGTGTTGAAAGAGAGATTGCCAACGTACAGACGAGTATTCATCGCTTGCTCGATCTGGCCCTGAAACGAAGATTCAACCCGCCCCAGAGGGGGCCATCGTGCTCTCAAGCGGGTTTCAGAACGGATTTCTGACTGTTTCCCACTGAGCACCGGAGGCAGAACCGAACCGACGAGCCGTGGCAGGGCCATTGTTACTCCCTGTGCCGTACGATCGCCATCGACAAGTACAACCCAGCCACAAGCTTGCGGATCTTCTAGGAGAAAAACGTAGAAACTCCACGCGGAGGCCAGGTGTCCGTAAAGCCAACGAGTATGCTCGCGACGCATGACTGAGCCCGAGCGTGCGCTGCTTCGCCGACTGCGCGAACGCGACGAGCGGGCGTTCCGCGAGCTCGTCGCGCAGCATCGCGACCGCGTCTACAACATTTGCTACCGGATGATGGGGCGGCGCGACGAAGCAGAAGACGTCGCACAAGAAGTCTTCATCGCGGTGTTCAAGACGATCGACTCGTTCCGCGAGGAGTCGAAGTTCTCGACCTGGCTCTACCGGGTCTCGGTCAATCACTGCAAGAACCGGATCAAGTACCTCGCGCGGCGCCACGATCGAAATCGCGACGAGCTCGACGAGAATGCGGCCGGCGTCAACGGCGCGACCATGAATGCGCCGGTGCGGGCAGCGCAACCGGATCGCGCGCTCGAGGGCATCCAGATGGAAGAGGTGCTGCGCGACGCGATCAACAGCCTCGACGAGGAGCACCGGATCGTCGTCGTGCTGCGCGATGTCGAGGATCTGTCGATCGAAGAGATCTGCGAGATCACCGACCTTCCCGACGGCACCGTGAAATCTCGCCTCCACCGCGCGCGGCTCGCGCTACGCAAGAAGCTGCAGAAACACGTGACCACATGACGCCGGACGAAGAAGACCAGGTCATCGCGACGCTCTCGGACTATCTCGACGGCACGCTCCCCGCGGCCAAGAAGACCGAGGTCGAGACGAAGCTCGAGACCGACGAGGATTACAAGCGGATCCTCGGCGAGCTCCAGGAGACCCGGAAGCCCGACGAGATCTCGGCGGTGCTCAAGGCTCGCAAGGCGCCGGCGCCCGAGGAGTTCACCGACAACGTCGAGAAGATCATCCACGCGCGCTCGGCCGGGCGGTTCTTCGGCCGCAAGACGTTCGGCGATCGCGTGCCGTTCTCGGCGCTCCTCGTCGTCGCGGTGATCGGGCTCGTCGTGATCGCGTACGTGCTGTGGTCGTCGCAGACCGGGTCGCTGAAGGTCGACAAGCGCGGCCAGGAAGCGGGCTCGCAAGGCCGCGACAGCGATCTCAACGTGGTGCCGAAGCCTCACTAACCGCGCTGGTGTTGCAGCGAGACGCAGAACTCGCGCAGCGGCTCGCGGCGCTCGGGCGGCACGTACTCGAGGTTGACCTGGCGATCGGTGACCTCGAAGAACGAGCGATCGGCGTTGAGCAGATCCTTCTCGGCGCGATCGATCTCGTTGCTCTCGATGTCGGCCAGGTTCTTGCGCACCAGCTCGGCCTCGGCGGCGAGCTTGTTCTCGATGAAGAACCCGCCGAGGATCAGCTTCGCCTTGACCGCCATCGAGTGGACGTCTTCGTTGGTGCGATGCGGTAGCGACAGCGCCTGTGCGAGGAGCTCGGCGGCGCACGGTGCAGCGCGCTCGTAGGCGCGGCGGACGATGAAGCCGAGGTCGAACAGCGCGAGGTGCGGCGCGAACACCATCTTCGACATCCGCGCCATGCCCGCGTAGTAGACGAAGTGGTTGCCGATCTCGCGCAGCACCTCGGGGCGATCGACGAGCGTGCGCGCCAGCTTGCGGTACTGGTGGAACACGTCGTAGACGGCGCGCAGGTTGCCCTTCTTGATCGCCTCGCGCAGGAAGTTGTTGAAGAACCGGATGCACTGGCGAAGCGCGGCCTCGTCGTGGTTCTCGTGGGCGCGGCTCGCGATCACGCGCAGCGCATCGGAGAACACCGACACCGTGTCGGGCGCCGACGACAGCGCGCGCATGAAGCCGAGCTCGAGCTGCAACAGCGCCTTGAACTCGTACCAGGTCTTGTCCTCGGAGATCATCTCGAGCGCCTCGTCGGAGAGCCCGACGAAGTCCGCGCGGTCGACGATGAACCACTCCTTCGGCATCCGCTTCTTGAACTTCTCGTAGTCGTCGAGCATGCACTTGAGCGCCCACGCGCCCTCGGCGGCGACATCGCGATCGCTGCGATCGAGCGACTTGATGATGATGGTGCCGAGCTGACCGATGCGGCGCAGCGCCTCCTGCTGCGCACTCGCCGCATCGCGCGTGCGCTCGGCGACCTGGTGAACGATCACGTTGGCGGCGAGCTGCAGCCGGACCACGAGGCGCGACGGATCGATGAACCGGATGACGTAGAAGAAGTACGGTAGTAGTAGCGCCCAGCCGACGAGGGCGAAGATCACCGCGAACCCGATCGCCCAGGTCGGCGCGAACTCGGGGCCGATCATGTAATCGACCCACAGCACGTGCGCCGCGCCGGCCGTGATGAACGTCAGCACGATCCGGTTGATGCGATCGGAGAGGAACATCTCGATCAGCTTCGGCGTGTGCATGTTCGCCGTCAGCGGGATCGCGAGACCGATCATGCCGATCAGCATCGCGAGGATGTTGTTGTACGCGCGCGCCATCGGCGACAGCACGTCGACGAGCTTCGCGTTGTCGTGGTGGCCGGCGTAGCTCTGGCTGCCCCAGCCGGGATAACCGGCGCGGCTCCACTCGAGGAAGAACTCGAGACCGAAGAACACCGTGAAGCACGTCAGCGCGATCGCGAACGATCGGACGAACAGCCTACGCATCGCCTAGTCCGCCTCGTCCTCGAGAAAGGCGAAGTAGCGCTCGGGCAGATCGTCGAACTCGAGGGCGCCGCCGCAGCTCGGACACTTGAACACCGGCGGCTCGAGGTTCGACGCCAGGATCGCCGCCGACTGCAGCAGCCGCTCCTCCTGGTGATCGCACCCGATGCAGTGGAACGGCGCGAAGAACGAGGTCACGGTGCCGCGCCCGATGACATCGCGCACCATCGACGCCTGGAGGATGAACGGCACCGAGCAGGCGTGGAACTCGTAGCCCTGGATGCGCGCCGACCGCAGAAATTCACACCAGGCGCGAACGCCGAGCGAGTTCATGTACGTCACCTGCGCGGTGTCGAACACGACGCGGCCGACCATCGCGGGAAGCAGCTCGTCGAACCGCGTGGCCTCGGTGAAGTCACCGCGCAGCACGACGCGCGTGCGCTCGCCGTCCTTGACCACCTGCCATTGCGTGAGCTTCGCGAGGACCAGCTTGGCCTCGTCGGGGAGCTTGTCGAACGCGACGCCGGCGACGGTCTTGCCCTCGCGCGGCTGCGCCCACACCACGGTGCCCTTGATCGTCACCGGCGCGTCGCCGGCGGGCGAGATCGAGAGCTCGAGCAGCTTTCCTTCGCTCACCGGCTGCGTCAGCATCAGCCGCACGCCATCGACAGACAGGTTCGAGACCGTGGCATCGAGCTTCCTGCCGTCGAGCTCGACGGTGACGGCGAAGTCCTCGGCACCCTGGCGCGGCTCGCCGAGCTGGATCGCGACCACGTCGTACAGCTCGTCGGAGGCCATCGGCGAGATCAGCAGCTCGTCGCATCCCGACGCGGCGACCTCGCGCATCTGGTCGCCCGTCAGCAGCTTGCCGCCGACCAGGATGACGCGGGTCGCCGGACTTTTGCCCTTGATCGCTCTCGCGACCTCGAAGCTCTCGACATCGAGCACGACCAGCGCCGGCTCCTCGCGCTCGAACAGGGCTCGAATATCGTCGCCTTGACGCGCGACGACGAGCTCCAGCCCGAGTCGCTTGAACGGGGCGGCGGTGAAGTGCCGCAGCAGTTCCCCGTTGTTCGAGACGAGTACTTTCGCCACCTGGATCCAAGCTAACACCACGCGATGTCTCGTGGTTGCGGTGGTGTACAGGTTGTCTATCCGAGGCGACGGCGCGCGCGTGGCTCGCGACGCTGTTTCGCGCGGATCGAGACGGCACGAAACCTGATAGCGACTCCTGTCGTGCCCATCCAAACAGTTTCACTCCACGACCTCGATCGCGTCCACGGCGGTGCCGGCGGCGCGATTCTCGGCGGTATCGGCCAGGCGGCCAGCGGCGTCGGTGGCCTCATGGGAGGCATCGGCGGTCTGCTCGGCGGCATCGGCCAGCTCAAGGTGGCCAAGGCCCAGGCAAACGCGATCAACGCGGGTGCGGGTGGTGGCGCTCCCGCCGGCGGCGATCCGGGCGCTGCGCCCGGTGGTGCGGCCGGCTCGGCGATGGCCGCGGCATCGGCTCCCGGCATGCCGGCGTCCGGTGGTGGCGATCCGTCGACGCGGATCCTGACCAACGTTTCGATCTCGTAGTTCCCGCACGCTCGCCGCCCAGCGAGCACGCGGTCGTTTTCACTCATCTCGCGGTCACCACCATGAAGCCCCTCAAGACGATTTCTCTCGACGATCTCTCCCGCGTCAACGGCGGGTTCCTCCCGCTCCTCGGACTGATCGGTGCCGGCGCCTCGCTCGCCGGCCAGATCACGGGTGCGATCGGTCAATCCAAGGCCAAGAAGGCCGAGGCGCTGATGGCGCAGAACCAGGCCGCGGCCGGCGGTGGCGGTGGCGCTCCGGCGGCTGGACCGAGCCCGGGTGGCGGCCCGCCACCGAGTGGCTCGACCGGCTCGGTCAGCGCCGACGGACTGACCAGGATCACGACGAACGTCTCGATCAGCTGATCACAGGATCGCGCGCAGGATCACGATGAAGGCGATGAACAGCACGATCGCGCCGCCGATCGTCGAGAACCCGCGCACCAGCGTGCCGCGGTCGTAGGCCTCGCGCTCGGCGGTCAGCTTCTCGATCTCGGTGGTGCGCGCCGTGATCGCGCCGCGGATCCGATCGATCCGCTCGTAGAGCTCGGCGAACGCCGCGTTGTCGATCCGGTTGAGGTTGACGAGCGTGCCGAGCGTGACGAGCCGGCGCTGCACCTCGGCTTCGGCCAGCCCGATCTCGCGCGACTTGCGCTTCTGCTCGGCATCGAGCTCGGCGAGCCGGTGGTTGTGACCTTCGCGCGCGTCGGTCAGGCTGCGCTTCGCCGCGTCGAGCTCGGCGCGTGCGGCGTCGAGTCGCGCCACGGCCTCGCCGATCGGCCGCTCGAGCGCGGCGAGCTTGCGATCGACATCCTGTCTCTCGGGCTCGAGTGCCGCGGCCTCCTTGCGATGACCCTCGGCGCTGCGCCGCAGATCCGCGCGCACCTCGCCGATCGTCGCCGTGCCGGCCTGGCGATCGTTGTCCTCGGCATTCTTCAGGTACGTCTTCTGCCGGCGCTCGAGCTCCTTGCGCTTGTCGCGGAGGGCGCGGCGCTGACCCTCGAGCTGCTGCAGCTCCTTCTGCGCTTCGTCGGCCGTCTTCTCCGCCTCGCCGAGCTTGGTGTTGCGCTCGGTCTCGACGTCGACGAACTTGCTGTTCTCCTCGGCCTTGCGCGCATCGACGTCGCCGTGCTCCTTGCCGAGCGCGACCATCCTCGCCTCGGCGGCATCGATCGCGGCGTTCTCGGCGGAGAACACGCGGCCTTCGACCTTCGCGACGCGCGCCTCGCGGCCGAGCGCGCCGAGAACCTGGTCGAGCGCCTCGGTGTCCTGCTTGATCTCGGCGCCCAGCGTCTTGATCGCGCCGCGCCGTTGCCACCTCGCCCGCGTGAAGCGCACCGAGTACTTCGCGGCATTGACCAGACCGGGCTCGGGGATCTCGGGCACCGGCAACACCTTCGGCGGCGTGAACGGCCGGTCGGTGGTGCCCTGCTGGATCCTCGTCGGCGGCGGTGTCGCGCCGGTGCCGTGGCGGACCGTGCGCGCCGCGATCTCGATGGGATCCGGCGTCTCGCTCGGGGTCGAAGGGAGTGTCGGGTACGGGCTCGGCGCGTGGAGAGGCGACGACGTGTCGGCACCGACCGGCGGCGGCGTCAGCGGACGCATCGGCGCGTGCGGTCCGGGCGGCGGGAGCGTGGGCGGCTTGCGAACCGGTGACGGCGACGGCGCGCGGTTGGGCTCGGTCGGTTGCGATCCGGTGGCGCGCGGGATCACCGAGGGTGGTGGCTGCGATGGTGGATGAACGCGCGGGCCGACGTGTGGCCCGCTGCCGGGCAACGGCGGCGGCTGGGTGGGCACGCGCCGGATGTTGTTCGCGGGTTGCGGCCCGTTCGCGCGCACCGCGACTTCGGTCTGCGGATCGTGGCGGGGCGTGACGCCGGCGGGCGGCTGCTGCGATGGACGAACATCGCGTGCGCGGCGCGCGTGCTCGCCATCGCGCGGCTCGGGCGGCGGTGCCTCGCGACGCTGCGCTGCCGGGCCCGGCGAGATCGCCGACAGCAACGAGCGGCGCTCCGCCTCCTTCGGGTCGCTCTCTCCGCGCGAGAGGCCTTCGGTGAACGCCGGCGCGGCCGGCATGGTGTTGAAGTCGTCGGCGTGGAAGGCGCCCGGCGGCGGCACGCTCGGCGGCACCGGAGGCGGCACCGTGGTGCCCGACTTGCGTGGCGGGATCGAGGGGACGCGCGCCGGCAACTGCACGCCCGTCGGCGGCGCATTGCGCGCGCGGCGCGGCGGCAGCGGCGGCATCCGGCGGCCACACGCCACGCAGGTGCCCTGGTCGTCGTTGTTCTCGACGCTGCAGAACGGGCAGAACCTCACGGCGGCGCAGCTCCACGCTCGAACACGATGCGACCACCGACCATCGTCATCTGGATGCGGGTCTCGAGCAACGACTTGTCCGCGGCGAGAGGGCGATCGAACACCGTGATGTCGGCGTCGCGACCGACCGCGATCATGCCGCGCGTGCCGTCGGCGAACTCGGCGTACGCGGCGCCGCTGGTGAATGCCGCGAGCGCTTCGTCGAGCGTCAGCTTCTGATCCGGATACCAGCCGCCGGGCGGCTTGCCGGTGGCGTCCTGTCGGGTGACGGCGGCGTAGATGCCGAGCAGTGGAGCAACCTCCTCGACGGGAAAGTCCGAGCCGGCGGCGAGCGGCACGCCCTTGTCGAGCACGGTGCGCCACGCGTACGCCCCCTTGATCCGCTCGGCGCCCACGCGCTGCTCGGCCCACGGCATGTCGGAGGTCGCGTGCGTCGGCTGCATCGACGCGATCGCCTTGCTCTCGACGAGCCGCTTCCAGTCGTCGGGCGCGACCACCTGGAGATGCTCGACGCGCAACCGGCGATCGCCACCGTGCTTGGTGATCGCGGCGAGATAGGCGTCGAGCACGCTGCCGATGCCGGCATCGCCGATCGCGTGGATCGCGACCTGCCAGCCACCCGACACCGCGGCGTCGACGGCGACCTTCAACAGCTCCGGCTCGGTGACCCACAGGCCCTTGTTCTTCGGCTCGTCGTCGTACGGCGCGTAGAGCCGAGCGCCGCGCGAACCGAGCGCACCATCGGCGAAGAACTTGACGCCGCGCATGGCAAAGAAGCCAGTCGCCGGCGCCGGCGCGGTGCGCACGCGATCGAGCTTCGTGGGATCGCCGGCGAGGTACGCGTAGACGCGCAGCGGGAGCTCGTTGCTCGTGGCGAGCTTGCGATAGACCTCCGCGGTCGCGTCCTCGATCCCCATGTCGTGGACACCGGTGATGCCGGCTTCGATCGCCAGCTTCGCCGCCGCGCGGATCCGGCGCTCGCGAACCTCGGCGGTGGCGACCGGAACGACGGCGTCGACGAGGTCACCGGCGTTATCGATCAACACGCCGGTCGGCTCGCCCGCCGCATCGCGCACGATCTTGCCGCCGGGCGGATCGGGCGTGTCCCTGGTGATCTTCGCCGCGGCGAGCGCCGCGCTGTTGACCCAGCTCGCGTGACCATCGATCCGGCGCACCAGCACCGGCGTGGTCCCGAACGCGACGTCGAGCGATCGCTTCGTCGGGAACTGCTGCCCGGGCCACTTGTTCTGATCCCAGCCGCGGCCGAGCACCCACTCTCCGCTGCTCTTCGTGGTGGTCGCGAGCTTGGCGACCGCCTTGTCCTCGGAGTCGAGGTTGCGCACCGAGATGTTCTCGAGGTCGACGCCGAGTCCGTAGAGATGGCAGTGCGCGTCGATCAGCCCGGGCGTCAGCGTCTTGCCGGCGAGATCGAGAAGTCGCGTGGAGTCGTTCGCCAGCTTGCGGATCTCGGCATCGTCACCGACGGCGACGATCCTGCCACCCGCGATCGCCACGGCCTGCGCGCGGGGCCTCGCAGGATCCATGGTGTGGATGTCCGCACCATGGAGGATCAGATCGGGTGAACCGGTGAAGCTGGTGGTGGGTGTAGACGGATGGCCCGAGCACGCCGCGCTCGAACAAGCGACGCTAATCAGTAAGGCCGATCGCGAGATACACCTGGACGTCACGTGATTCGAGACCATACCCGACATCGAGGCCGAGGAGTGGCAGCACGATCTGCCGCAAGTAGAAGCGCGTTCCCACGCCGACCGAGTTCTTGAACGGCGACATGTACTGTTGAAACTTCGAGCCGCCGCCGCTCGCGAACTTCGAATCCGGGAGGTAGTTGCGATCCGGACTCTCGGTGTTGAGGAACGTGGTGTACGCCGAGTCCCAGAACGCGAGCGCGCGGACGCCGAACCCCTTGATGGTGAACACCGGCACCGAGTACTCGAGGTTCGCGACGGCGCGGAAGTCGCCGCGGAACTGGTTGTTGAGGTAGCCGCGCATCGTCGAGCCGCCGGTCAGATACTCCTGCTGGAACGGGAGGTGGAAGCCGTAGCCGATGCTGCTCTTGAACACCAGGTTGTGCCGGTCGAGGATCTTCTCCGCGCGGTACAAGCCGATGCCCGCGAGGAAGTAGCGGAAGTCGGAGCCGAGGCCCGGCTGCGCGTTCTCGAACGACGCGGAGTACTTGTAGCCGGTCGAGATGCCGTAGTAGTTGGCGCGGCGATCGATCGACATCGTGAACTCGGTCGAGATGTCGCTGCCTTCCTTGCCCGGATCGGGGACCACGCAGTCGTTGGTGGCCTCGCTGCCGGACAGGCAGGCATCCGCGCCGACGTCGGCGAGCGTGGCGCCCTCGACGAGCTTGGTCTTGCCGTAGGTGACGCGTGCACCGCGGATGCGGGCGTCGATCTTGAAGCCGCGGAACAGCTCGATGCCGAGCTTGAGACCGCCGTTGAGGTAGTTGAGGCGCGACTCGCGCACCTGCTTGTTCGCGTT
Organism: Pseudomonadota bacterium; assembly: GCA_023430775.1. Lineage (GTDB taxonomy): Bacteria > Myxococcota_A > Polyangia > Haliangiales > Haliangiaceae > JABFXX01. The sequence continues at coordinate 14,772 of JAEYYY010000432.1, read as the reverse complement.
GGTCGAGAAGCCGTTCTCGTCGAGCTTGTCGGCCGCGTTGATGTAGCGCGTGGGGACCGCGTACTCGAAGTTGCGCTGGCTCTTCAAGAACGTGTCGACCTGCGCGTACCACCGCGTGCCGCCGAGGTTCGGGATCACCCACGCGCCGATGAAGAACGAGTCGCCGGTCGCGATCTGTCCGTAGAGCAGCAGCTTCTGGTTCTTGCCGAACAGGTTGTTCTCGCCGAAGCCAACGCCACCGCCGATGTTGGTGGGCTGCGTGTAGAACGCGGGTGCGATCACCCACGAGTGCTTGTCCTTGACGACGATCGTCACCTTGACGCCGCTGCCGCTCTTGTGCGGCTCGGAGAACACGGTGACGTCCTTGAACAGACCGCTCGAGATCAGGCGCGCCTTGATCTCCTCGATCATGTCGAGGTTCCAGTCGTCGCCGACTTCGATGCGACCGATCAGCGCGACGGTGTCGTCGCTGGTCTTGGTGTTCTCGTCGACCTGGATCTCCTTGATCTCCTCGGCGTGCGCGGAGGAGATCCCGGTGATGAGCGCGAGCGCAAGATAAGCAATAACTGCGGCCCTCACGCTCGCGAGTATGGCACGAGGAGGACGGACAATGAGCGTTCTGGGAGGCGCCGCTCGTGTCCACCCGATCACAGTAGGTGGCAACCGTGTTACGAACGCTGCCATGAATCCCGCCGAGGTAGCCACCGCGCTCCTGATCGAGCGCACGCTCCAGGATAGCCCCGCGTACCGCAAGGTCGACGACACGCTCTACGTGATCAAGCAGGGGTCCGCCTACGTCATGATCAGCGTCGTCCCGTGGGGCGACAACCGCGCGATGGTGCGTTGCGCAGCGCAGCTCGTGAAGGGCGCCAACGTCGACGGTCCGCTCGCAAAGCAGCTGCTCGAGCTCAACGGCCACCTCCGGTTCGGCGCGTTCGCGATGGACTCGCTCGAGCACACCATCCTGTTCACCCATACGATCCTCGGCGGCACCACGCTCGATCCCGAGGAGCTGACGGCCACGCTGCGCGACGTCGCGCTGATCGCCGACGAGTACGACGACAAGCTGGTCAAGAAGTACGGCGGTCAGCGAATGATCGACCTCCTCGAGGAGGCGGCGATGGAGCGGATCATGGACAAGGATCCGAGCAGCTTTAACTTCGACGACTAGGAGGAACGCCTACACCGGCCGGCGGCGATGAACTGGCCGAGCGCTGTCGCGAGCTGATACGATGGGGGCGATGAGACCGGTGGCAGCATCACTCCTCGTGCTCGCGGCGTGCGGCGGCGGCGGTAACCCCGACGTGCTGTATCTCGCGCCGGCTGCGAACGGCTTCGATGTCGCGTTGAGCGACCGCGAACCGTTTCAGTATTGAGCACCAGGACTGGGGCCCGGTGGGTCCCAAGAAGCGAAGTACGGTGACCTGAAGGAACCAATTCCTGCGGGGACGTATCACCTCATCCTCGATGCGGTGATCAACGCGAATTGCGAGATCCAGTTCGAGATCATTCACCGCCGCGGCGGCACCGATACCGTGCTCGCGTCGTTCACCGACATGTACATGCCGCTCGCGAACGGCGAGAACTCGTTCGCGCAGCCGTTCGAGTACGACGCCGAGGCTCCCGAGTTCCCGTTCCAGTCGGGCGACGTGTTCGTGTTCCGCTACTCGGCTCTCCAGGCGCCGATCGCCGAATCCTATATCCCGAACGGCGACGGTCAGCTGACCGCCGGCCGGATCCCGCAGATCATCTTGCCGAAGTGAACGCGTCGCTGGTCACGCGACCGACGTCGATCATCCTGATCCCGTAGTGGGTCAGGATCTGACCGGTGAGCGCCTCGAGCTTGACCTGGCTGATGGTCGCGGCGGCGTTCGCTTCCTCGACGCGCAGCGACGCGTTGTCGAGGTCGAGCTGGCGCAGCACGATATCGTTCGACGTCGACTTGCCGAGCTCGAACTTCTTGATCTCGGCCTCGACGTTCTGGCGCGCGAGCTTCACGACCTCGCCGCTGAGCTTCACCGTCAGGGAGTTGGCGCGCACCTCGGTCGAGAGCCGCACGACCTCCGCGGTCACCGCACGGCGTTGCGTCATCAGGTCGAAGCGCGCACGCGCCGCGACGGCCCGAGCCGCACGATAGTTTCCGGTCGCGGCTCGCCGGCCGATCGGCATCGCGAACGTCGCGCCGACGGTGACCTGATAGCCGGGCGTGTCGCGGATCTCGGCGAACGCGTTGGTGAGCGAGTTGTGGAGCCCCGAGATCTCGCCGGACACCGACAGGTCGAGTGACGGCAGCTTGTTGCGCCGGGTGGCGTCGAGCGTGGCGTCGGCGGTGCGGACGTCCTCGACCGCCGCCTTGAGCTCGTCGCTGATGATCGCCGACTCCGCGATCAGCTTTCCGACCTCGAGCGTCGGCGTGGGAGGTGCGGGCAGCTCGAGCGGCTTGATCACGGGATTCTCCGGGACCTCGAGGCCGACGAGGAGGCGCAGGTCGATCGAGCGCACGATGATGTCGCGCTCGTCGTTGAGGATGTCGATCTTGCGAGACGCGATCACCTGCTCGAACGGAATCGCTTCGCTCTTCGCGATCGCGCCGGTGGTCAGGCCGCGCTGGATCGTCGCGTACTGCTTGTTCGCCGCTTCGAGCGATCGGCGATGCACGGCGAGACGTCGCCACGACAGCGCGAGCTGCCAGTAGTCCTCGACGACCGCTGCCACGAAGTCGCGCGCGATCGCCGAGCGCCGGATCGTCGCGGCGGTCGCGGCGTGTGCGGCGCTGCGGATCTGCGCCTTCTGGACGGCGGGCCCTGCATTCGCGAGCACGGGCTGGGTCAGCGCGACCGACAGCCCGAGGATCGTGAACTTGTTCGACGCACGCGGCTCCTTGTGCTCGGTGCTCGTGTTGGTCGCGGCGATCGTCACGGTACCGTTCGTCGGCAACAAGCGCGTCAGGTTGAGCGACGAGCTGAACGCGCGGTCGGTCGAGGCCGGACGCTTCGTTCGCGACTCGCTGGTGGCGAGGGTCGCGGTCCAGTCCTCGACACCGCGCGCGGCCACCAGCTTCGCCTGTGCGACGCCCGCATCGAACGCTGCGGCCTGGAGCTCTGGAGCCGCGCGGACGGCGACCTTGAACAGGTCGTCGAGCGTCATGCTCTGCGCGTTCTCGATATTCAGGTCCTCGTCGGCACGAGCCGTCGACGCGGACAAGACGACGACCACAAACGCCAGGGTACGCACACGATAAAAACTAACACGCTCGACGAGGGTTCGTTCCTCGTCGAGCGAATTCAAGCAGACGCGCTGTTGTCGATCAGCACATGAGTGCGGCGCAGCACTCGAACTGATCTTCGCAACCGCCGCCACCACCACCACCGCCGCCGCCATCGCCACCACCGCCGCCACCGCCCGCCGCGGTATCGATGCCGAGACCGCACGACGGACACGCGACGCCGTAGCTACCGTTCACATCGTGGCCCCACGCATAGCCGCAGCCATCGCAGTGCATGACCATGCCGCAGAGCGTGCCGCGTCCACCGCTGACCGCCTTGAGGTCGTTGGTGTCGAGAGTCGTGGCCTGGAGGGTGCGCTTGGGTTTCATGGTTGTCTCCTCTAGCAAAGACAGCTTCGGGCCTGGAGGCAGGAGCCACCGCCACCCCCACCACCGCCGCCGCCACCACCGGTGGAATCGGAGTTGACGCCGAGGCCACAGCCCGGACACGCGACGCCGTAGCTACCGCTCGCGTTCGGGCCCCACGCGTAACCGCACCCGCTACAGTGCATCACGTTGCCGCACAGCGTTCCGCGACCGCCGCTCGCCTGGGCGAGTGCGCCGGTATCGAGGGTGGTTGCTTTGAGTGTGCGTTTGGGCTTCATGGCGAGACGGATCTGAGCAACATCGGATCCAGCGCAAGGGCTCGAAGTTTCGAGGGGGGCAAGCGATCAGATTGTGCACCCTTCACAGATTGTGCAGATCACATGTAGGGAACGCCGTGCTGGAGGTGGACGACCATCGCACCCTGCTCCTCGACGACCTTGGTCATGCCTCGCCACAGGCCGAGCGTGTGCGAGCCGACGTGCGAGCGATGCAGCAACGTGTCCTGCATCCGGTACCAGGGCAGGTTGCCGTGCGCGTAGAAGTAGACCCTCGTCAGTCCAGCGTCGGCGATCAGCCGCTTCAGCACCTCGAGCGGTAACCCGCACGACGGCACCGGATCGAACAGGCGAGCCGGCGGCAGGTACCACGAGTACAGGCGATTGAAGCTGGTGACCTCGTCGAAGGTGTCGCGATAGCCGTCGCTGACCGCGCGCTCGGTCAGGCCGTTCACCATGATGCCGAGCGGCCGGTTCGAGCGCCGCGCGCGCAGCCACTCGACGTGGAGCTCGGTGACGGCGGAGTCGGCGCACAGCGCCCACGCTTGCTCCGGCAGCTCGACGAAGTAGCCGTTCCAGTGGTGAGGGAGCCCGGCCGGAAATTCTCCGAGGAACGGGAACGCGGTGACGCGAATCCCTGCGACCTCGATCGTGCGATCGTGCGGTAGCGGGATGACGTTGCGATCGGCACCGAGCACGGCGCGCAGCACGGCGGGAAGATCGACCTGCCACGGCCTGTCCGGATCGGTCACGGGCACGTAGATCGGCACCTCGGGCGGCACCAGCGCGAGCATGCCCAGGTCCATGTGATCCGAATCCTGGTGCGTGATGAAGATGGCGTCGGGAATCGGCAGCTCGTCGAGCGTGATCTGGTGCGCCGCGGGGCCGTAATCACGCAGCAGCATGTGATCCGGAACCATCGCCCCGAACACCGAGCCTTCCTCCTCGGGTGTCCACGCGATGCGCGGTGTGGTGAACGGATCGAACCACACCGAGCCGTGCGGGCTGACGGCGCGCACCCACGCGTGCCCCATCCACTCGATCGCGAACGCGGAGGCGGCCTGCGGTGTGGGAACCGCTCCGGGCTCGATGATCCGGCTGGTCTTCAAGGTCGCGAGCAGATCGGCATCGAAGCCGACCTCTTCCGCCCGCGGATCGGAGAGCAGCTCGGTCTCGCCGACACCGCGATGCAGCCGGCGGATCAGCGCCAGCACGTCGGGTGTCGCGTCGGCGGTGGGCAGATAGACCATCTTCCCGTCGTCGCGCTCGCGACCGTCGCGGAACAGGATGCCGAGCTCCTCGATCGAGAACGTCAGCGCGTTCGCGAGCTGCGGCAGCGGATCGACGTGGACGTGCGCGTCGTGCTCTCGCCACATGATCAGGCTCCGCCCGAACGGGACCTCGTCGCGCCAGCGTCGCGCTTCCTCGATGGCGCCGCGGTTCGCGATCGCGCGCGCGATGTCGATGACGTGCTGCGCGTAGCGCAAGCGATCGGCGCCGTCGGTCATGTTCTGCGGGCGCAGCGGGTGAATGCCGAGCCGCGGTTGCGGCAGCACGTGTGGCGAAAGGCGAAGGCTCATCACAACCCCTGTTGCGCGCAGCTCGCAGCATCGATGGTGCGCTGGGCGAGCGTACCGTTACGGAGCACCTCGGTCGTGCGACAACGCACCTCGACCTCGAGGCGCGCGAGATCGGCGGGCCGATCGTCGACGGTGATGAACGCGAGCATGCCGGTCAGGCCGGCCATCGAGACGGTGAGGCCGCGGGCGGCGAGAAACACCGGCTCGGTGGGGACGCGCTTCGCGTAGATCACGGCGCGCGTCTCGCGATCGATCAGGTTCAGCGTGCGGTTTCCGGCACCCACCCAGAGCAGACCGTTGCCGGCATCGGCGACGGAGTAGACGTCGGCGGGGAGCGTGGCCACGGTGCGCACCAGCTTGCCGGTCGCGACCTCGTACTCGACGACGGTGCCGTCCTCGAAGCCGACGTAGAGGTCGCCCTCGATCAGCGACATGCCCCACGGGAACGCCGCGTTCTTGTAGACGGTGGTCAAGCCGCCCTTACCGAGCGAGTAGCGGCGCACGTCCGCGGTCATCGCGGACACGAACAGGCTATCGGTCGACGGATCGATCAGGATCCGGCGGACCAGACCTCCCGGCGGCGGCACCTCGAAGCGCCGCTTCGCGGACGCGCCATCCCAGATCACCGCGCCGGCATCCGACACGGCGACGAACGCCGAGCCGTCGGCGGCCCACACGAGCTTGGGCTCCCACGTGCGCTTGAACGTGCCAGCCGTGCCATCGGTCGCGCGTCCCGAGGCGAGATCGATCAGCGCGGCCTGGTGCGCCTCGTCGACGACCGCCACGCGGCTCGCATCGGGTGACAGCGCGATCATCGCCGACTCGGGGAGCGGCCTGGTCGAGACCTCCGCGGGTGCCGCGGCGAGATCGGTGAAGCGAAGCAGCTTGCCCTTCGTCGTGCTGACGACGATCGCCTGCGAGCCGGTCACGCAGCTGGCGTCGGCGACCTCGAGCTCCTTCGGCGTGCGCCACTTCATCTCGCCCTGCGGAGACCACAGCTTCGCCGTGTGATCGTCGGAGACGGTGAGGATGAGGTCGTTGGCGCAGCGATCGGTGTGCTTCATGCCGCCCTCGTGGGCCTTGGCCTCGAAGTGCGCGTCGAGCTCCGGCGTCCAGCGCCGGACGGTGCCGTCCGCCTCGAACGACAGGATCTCGCCGCTCGGCAGGAACGCGACGCGCGGCACGCCGTTGCCGAGCGCTTGCTTGCGGAACACCGGCATCGCCATGCGGACATCGAACAGCACGGTCGAATCACCACAGCCGGCGACGATGCGATCGTTGGTCGCGTTCCACGTCAGATCGCGGACGATGCCGCCGCACTCGAGCGTGGCGACCAGCTCGCCCTTGCGGTTCCACAGCCGGATCGAGCCGTCGCGCGATCCACTCGCGACGTGCGCGCTGTCGCCGCTCCAGCGCACGTAATCGATCGCCGCCGAGTGGCCGATCAGCGTCGCGATCAGCGCGCCGGTGGCGGGATTCCACAGCTTCGCCGTCTTGTCCCAGCTCGCCGTCGCGAGCAGCGTGCCGTCGGGTGAGAACGACGCGTGCCAGATGGTGTCGGCATGCGGACCGATCGCACGCACCAGCTTGCCGGTCGCCGGGTTCCACAGCCGGACCTGGTGGTCGTAGCTCGGCAGCGCGAGCAGCGCGCCATCGGGCGACAGGTCACCGAGGTTGACGGTGTCGCCCTCGGCCTTCCACTGCTTGATCACCGCTCCGCTCGTGACATCCCACAGGGCGACATCGTTGTTCTCGGTCGAGGCGACGAGCCGCTTGCTGTCGCGCGTGAACTCGACGGTGAAGATCACGCCCTCGCCGAGCTGCCACGTGTGTGCGAGCTTGCCGGTCGCGAAGTCGTAGAGGCGCACCTTGCCGTCGGTCGAGGCGGAGGCGAGCCAGCGATCGTCGGGCGACGACGCGAGCGTGTAGATGCTGGCGGTGGATCGCGCGTCGCGCACGGCCGGCTTCGGAGTCGCGGTGTCCCAGAAGTTGAGGATGTGATCGAACCCGCCGCTCGCGAACCGCTTGCCATCGGAGCGCACCGCGATCGCGCGCACGTTGCCCGAGTGTCCGTGATAGGCAGCGCGCTCGGTCATGATGCCGCGCCGCGCCTCGGCGAGCGGGATGTCGACGGTGGGACCGCTCGCACCTCCGCGCCGCGCCGCCTCGAGGAACACCAGCGCACGACTCGAGTCACCGGTCACCGCGGCGCGCTGGCCCTGCGCGACGTAGTTCGAGATCACGAGGCTCTCGGTCTCCTTCTCGCTGGTCACCGCACGAACGCGCTGCGCATCGGCGTCGCGTCGCTGCGCCTCGGCATCGCGATACAGCACGAGCGCGACGACGATACCGACGGTGAGGATCGTCAGGATCGAGGCGACGATGCCGTTGCGCAGCCGGCGCAGCCGATGCGCTTCCTTCTCGCTGGCCTCGGCGAACGCCAGCTCGGTGGCGATCAGCTGGCCGGGATGACGCGCGCGCCACAGCCGGTACTCCGCGAGCGCATCGCCACGCCACAAGAGGCCGCGCGGCCGATCGCGCTCGTTCCATTGCCTCGCCGCGACGCGCAGCTGATCGCGAAGGCGTGCACCTTCGGCGTCCTCGCGGCGCCAGTCGATCAGGCGCGGCCACGCGGACAGCAGCGCTTCGTGGACGACCTCGACGCGATCGCCACCAACGCCTTCCGAAGCCGTCAGCAGGCGCGCGTGGATCAGCTTCTCGAGCATCGACTCGGCGGTTGCCGCATTGCCGAGCACCTCGAGGAGCTCGGCTCTCGTCAGCACGGCGCGCGTGCCATCCGCCGTCACCAGGTTGCGAAACGCGATGCGGACGATGCGCTGCTCGTCGGCCGACATCCGGCCGAACACCTTCTCGGCATGCTGCGCGAGCGCACCGCCGACGCCGCCGAGCGTCTCGTACGCCTTGCGCGTCAGCTTGCGATTGACCTGATCGCGAAACTCCCACATCTGCGACGCGGTGAATGACAGCAGCGGCAGCGCGGCGGCCATCGCGGCGACCTCGGCGACCATCTTCGCGGGCAGCTCGGCATCCTCGAACTCGTAGCCGGCGCGCCGCGCGGGCTCGATCAGGATGCGCTCGAGATCCGTGGAGCTCGGCGTGGCGAGGAGCTGCAGGCCGTGGACGAGCCGCTCGCGCAGCACGTTGACCTGCTGGCAGCGAAGGAGAAAGTCATCGCGCACCGTCATCACGACGCGCACCGGATCGTCGGGATCGCGCGCCGCTCGCACCAGCATGCCGGCATAGCGCTCGCGCTCCGCCTGGTCGTGACACAGCGTGAACAGCTCCTCGAACTGATCGATGTAGAGGAACAGCGAGCGCTTGGTCTCGCGCGTCCAGGCGCGGATGGCATCCGGCAGGTCATCGAAGCTCGCGGCCGCGATCCCGGCATCGCGCAGCACCGCGTGCAAGGTCGCCACCGGTGACGTTCCCGGGCGCGCGATCACGGTGGTCCACTGGCCGCCGAGCGACGGGATCACACCTGCTTGCACGAACGAGCTCTTACCGGCGCCGGATGCACCGACGACGACGAGCAGTGGTGTGACCCGCAACCGGTTCGCGAACATCTCGGTCTCGCGTTCGCGGCCGACGAACTGGCTGGCATCGTCGGGGGTGAACGTCGACAACCCGCGGTACGGCGGCTTCGAATCGGTGTGCGACTCGGCGGAGGCGGTCGCGATCGCGAGTCGGTCGTCGAGCCACGTCCACAGCGCGTCGTCGGTCTTCTCGAAGCCGGTCGGCAGCGAGATCATCCGCGCGCCGTCGCGGTTGCCACCGTCGAGGACGAACACCTCGGCGGGATGCCCCGGCGCCGGTGCCGCGACCTGGAACATCGGCCACAGCGACAGCACGAAGGCACCGTCGCCGTCGACGAGCGCGAGCTCCGTCTGATCGGTGGTCTGGGGCTTGCCGCCACGGATCGTGCACGCCTGGCGCGCGGGACGCCGGATGCCCATCCAGCGCTCGCTCGCGTCCAGCGACACCATCGGGTAGTGCACGAGCCAGGTCAGCTTGCGCAGGACGCGCTCGAGCTTCTGCGTCGCGCGGCCGAGCTCCTCGAGCATCGCCTCCTCGCTCGCGCCGAGGTGCTGATCGAACCACGCCTTGTCGACGACCAGCGCCTCGAGATCGGCATCGATCTCCGATGGCACCAGCTCCGGAAGCATGGAGGTGTTGGCGAGCCGGATCAGCTGCAGCCATTGCTCGTCGGTGAGCCCCGTCGCGCGCATCGTCCGCAGCAGCGTCACCAGCTCCGCGGGTTGCGGCGCCTTGTCGTGCACCGCGTGCGCGGCGAGCGCGATGCCGCCGAGCATGCGAACCACCACGCGCGCGACGCCGAACAGCGCGCCCTGTGCCTGGTGCGCGTTGCGAACACCGTCGAGCGCGGCCACCGCCTCGGCGAGCGGCTGCGGCGCGCCGGTGACCAGCTCCTCGCGCAGCAGCGGATCGATCTCGGGCAGCTTGATCGCGCGCGGCTCGAGACCGGCGGCCTCGCGAAACGCCGCCGCCAGCTCGAGCGAGGAGGCGTAGCGTTCGGCGGGCTTCTTGGCCATCGCCTTCGCGATCACCTGATCGAGTGCCGCCGGCAGCTCGCCGCCGAGTGGTGGCACCGCCTTGCGCGCGTGCATCACCATGATCTCGCGCACCGTGCCGCCGGAGAACGGCAGCTTGCCGGTCAGCGCCTCGTACGCGAGGATGCCGAGCGCGTAGATGTCCGTGCGCGCGTCGACCTTGCTCGCGTTGACCCACTGCTCCGGTGCCATGTACGCGGGCGAGCCGAGCTGGCGGCCGACGCGCGTGTGCTTCGCCGATGTCGTCAGCGGCGTGGCGGGAGGTGCCGATGCCGTGATCCGGATATCGGAGCCCGCGGCGCTCGCCACCGGATCGGCGTCCTCGCCCTTCGCGATGCCGAGATCGAGCAGCTTCGGCAGCAGCCGCCCTGCCCTCGTCAGCACCATCACGTTCGCCGGCTTGAGATCGCGATGGATGATGCCCTGCTCGTGCGCGGTGTGGACGACCTCGCACAGCTTGTCGAACAGCCCGACGAACCGCTCGAGCCGCAGCGGACCCTGGTTCTCGATCAGCTGATCGAGCGGCGTGCCGCGCACGATCTCCATCGCGGTCCACAGCGTTCCGTCTTCCTCTGAACCGAACGCGTAGATGTGCGCGGCGTAGGGATGATCGAGCTTGGACGCGAGGCGGGCTTCGCGCAGAAAGCGCGCGACGTACTCCTCGGATGCCGTGCGGGCAACTTTGATGACTGCCTCGCGACCGAGGAGCCGTTGCTCGGCGCGATAGACGACGCCGAACCCGCCCTCGCCGATCTGGTCGCACACCGTAAAATCTCCGAGCGTCCGGCCCGTCAGAGACTCGTGCGCCGTCGCCATCCGGGCGGAAGTGTACCTTCTGGCCACCGGCGAGTGGAACTTGCTACCATCCGGCAGCATGGACTCCGAGTGGGACGAGCCAGCCACTCAGATCATCCAGGGCTTCGCGTTCGAAGGTGCGGAACGGATCCTGATCGCCGACGCGAATCCGAACGCAGGCGAGTGGCTGCGCAGCGTGCTCGGTGGTGATGTTCGCGTCGAATCGAGCGACAACTCGCGCCGCGTCTTCGAGCGACTGACCGCCGATCCACCGCGCATCCTCGTCGTCGGCACCAACCTGCTCGACGTCAGCGGATCGGTGCTGCTCGCGCACGCCGCGCGCTATCAGATCGTCGGTCCGCATCACGGTCCCACGATCTTCTTGCTCGGCACGTCGCCCACCGACATGCCGCAGGTCGACGAGACGCAGGTGCCGGTGTTCTTCCGCCTCACGCCATCGCTGCCGCCGCAGCGGATCTGCGAGCTGTTCCAGATCGCGCTGCAGAAGCAGGATCAACCTCCTCAGGTCGCGGCACCGAAAGAAGATCCGGTGCGGACGCGGCTCGTCATCGAGCACACCAAGCGGCTGTCGATGGCGACCGAGGCCGAAGCCGCGGCGGTCGCCGTCGAGACCGCGATCCGCGAGGTCTGCCGCGCCGATCGCGCGCGCGTGCGCTACTTCGACGAGGACGACGGCGGCATGTTGTGGCGCGAGACCAAGGACGGTCTCGATAGCTCGCCGGCCTCGATCGGCCTCGCCGGCTATGTCGTGCGCGCCGGCGTTTCACTGGTGCTGGAGCAAGCGCAATCGGATCCGGGCTATCGCGCGTCGGTCGACGATCCGGCGGGCTCGGGTCAGGAGCGGCTCGCCCTGGTGCCCGTGCGCGATCGCGACCAGCGCATCCAGGCGGTGTTGATCGCGATCCGCGAGCCGAGCTCGCAGCCGTTCACGTTCGAGGATGAACGCTTGCTCAAGGCGCTCGCCGAGGCGTGGGGTCCCTTCATCCATCAGCTCGCGCAGGCGGCGATCGAGGATCAGAAGGACGCCGGCATCTTCCGCCGCGAGGCCGTCAATCACCTGCTCAAGCGCGGCAACGAAGGTGACGTCGTGCGCGTCAACCCGGCGTGGGTGAGCGCGGCGTACTGGATCGTGATCGTCGCGCTGTTGTCGTTCGGCGGGTTCAGCTACTTCGTTCACATCCATCAGTACAGTCAGGGTCAGGCCGTGATCCGCGCGACCGGTCGCGCCGAGGCGATCGCGTTCGACGGCGGCACCGTGACCGGCATCGATGCCACCGAGGGTCAGGACGTCGAGGTCGGTCAGGTGCTGGTGCGCCTCCACGACACCGAGCAGGCGACGGCGCTGCGCGCGCTGCGCTCCGAGTTCGAGCGCAAGCTGGTCGCCTATCTCCAGAACTCGGCCGACGAGGGCGTGCGCACCGCGCTCGGTCAAACGGTCTCCGAGCTCGAGAAGGCGTCGGCCGGTGTCGATGCGCGCGTGATCCGCGCCAGCGCGGCCGGCAAGATCCGCGACATCCACGTGCGCATCGGCCAGCGCGTCGAGGGCGGCGCGGTGGTCGCGACGATCGCGCGCAAGGACGAGCCCGAGGGCTTGTCGGTGATCGCGTTTCTCCCCGGCGGCGATCGCCCGCGCTTGCGCGCTCGCCAGCGCATTCGCGTCAACCTGACCGGCTATCGCGGCGTCCACTTCGAGACCGAGGTCCACGCGATCTCGAGCGAGGTGCTCGGCGCGAAGGAAGCCGGAACGCGGTTCCTCGGTGATCGGCTCGCCGATTCGATCGCCGTCAGCGGCACGGTCGTCGTCGTCGAAGGCACGCTGAGCACCACGCGCTTCGAGGTCGAGGACGAATCGTTCGAGCTCCACGACGGCATGCTCGGCACCGCCGAGGTCGAGCTCGAGTCGCGCTCCGTGCTGGCGACGATCTTCCCCGGGTTGAACCTGTGAGCGGTGACAACACCCAGCGCGAGGAGCCGCAGGTCGGCATCTCCGAGGATCTGATTCCTCATCTGCAGCGGCTCGCCCACTCGCGGCGGCGCGGGCGCATTCCGTTCGTCCAGCAGACGGAGACCGCCGATTGCGGTGCCGCGTGTCTCGCGATGGTGCTCCGGCATCTCGGTCGCGAGGTCACGATCGACGAGGTGCGCGAGGCGCTCGGCACCGGTCGCGACGGCGCCGATGCGGCCGGCATCGTCCGTGCCGGTGAGTGGTTCGGGTTGCGCGGCCGCGGCGTCTCGCTCGATCTCGATCTGCTGCGCTATCTCCCGCGCGGCGCGATCCTGCACTGGGAGTTCACCCACTTCGTGGTGCTCGATCGCGTCACCAAGGACGGCGCGGAGATCGTCGATCCCGCGCGTGGACCGCGCAAGGTCACGATCAAGCAGCTGCGCGAATCGTTCACCGGCGTCGCGCTGGTGTTCGAGCTGACCAGCAAGTTCGAGAAGCGCAAGGCGGGCGAAGGGCGGACCAGCTGGTACCTCAAGCAGCTGTACGGCCAGCGCCGGCTGTTCGCGCGCATCCTCGTCACCTCGCTGATGCTGCGCGTGCTCGCGCTCGGCCTGCCGCTGCTCACCGCGATGGTGATCGATCGCGTGATCCCGCGCGGTGACGAGCAGCTGTTGATCGTCGTCGCAATCGGCATCACGGGCGTGCTCGTCTTCCAGGCGCTCACCACGCTGATCCGGTCGCTGCTGTTCCTCCAGCTGCGCACCAACCTCGACACCCGGTTGACGATGGGGTTCGTCGACTACCTCTCGCGGTTGCCCTACGACTTCTTCCAGTCGCGCTCGGCGGGCGATCTGATGATGCGCGTCAACAACAACGCCACCATCCGCGAGCTGCTGACGTCGAACTCGCTGTCGGCGCTGCTCGACGGCGTGATGGTGATCGCCTACGTCGTGCTGATCGTGGTGATGGCACCGACGATGGCGTTGATCGTCGGCGGCCTCGCGTTCATCCAGCTGTTGCTGCTCGCGATCTCGCGCCGGTTCTATCGCGTGCTGCAGGCCCGCGCGCTCGATGCCCAGGCGCGCACGCAATCGGTGCTGGTCGAGATGCTCGCCGGCATGTCGACGCTCAAGGCGTGTGCCGCCGAGGGTCGCGCCGTCGAGCGGTGGTCCAATCACTACATCGACGAGCTCAACGTCGCGCTCGATCGCGGTCGGATCTCGGCGCTCGTCGATGGCGCCGTCGGACTGGTCGGCGCTGCATCGCCGGTGATCATCATGGTGATCGGTGCGATGTCGGTGATGTCGGGGCAGCTGACGCTGGGCGCGATGCTCGCGATCAACACGATCGCGATCGGCGTGCTCAGCCCGCTGCAGACCCTGGTGTCGAGCGTGCTGCAGCTCCAGCTGATCGGTACGTACATGGATCGCATCGACGACGTGCTCTCCCAGCCGCCGGAGCAGGTGACGGAGAACGCGATGCGCGCGCCGAAGCTGTCGGGGCGCGTCACGCTCCAGAACGTGTCGTTCCGCTATCACGAGCGCGCGCCGATGGTGGTGCGCGACGTCAACCTCGATATCCGTCCCGGGATGTCGGTCGCGATCGTCGGCCGCTCGGGCTGCGGCAAGTCGACGCTCGCCGGCATCATCGCCGGCCTCTACCGGCCCACCGAGGGACGCGTCCTCTACGACGGCAACGACATGGCGCGGCTCGAGCTCAAGTCGCTGCGGCGCCAGCTCGGCATCGTGTTCCAGCAGCCGTATCTGTTCGCCGGCTCGATCCGCAGCAACATCGCCCTCACCGACCCGACGCTCTCGCTCGATCACTCGATTGCTGCGGCACGCACGGCCGCGATCCATCAAGATATCGATGCCATGCCGATGGGGTACGAGACGCTGCTCGCCGATGGCGGATCCTCGCTGTCGGGTGGCCAGCCCCCCCGCATCGCGCAGGCCGCTGGTGTGGTGCACCGGCC
>JAEYYY010000588.1 GCA_023430775.1 Pseudomonadota bacterium | reverse complement strand
CGTGCGGGGCGCTCGAGCGTGGCGATGTCCCACGCGCTCGCGCCGAACCGGGCGCGCGCGAACTCGCGGCGCAGGCCGAGCGGCACGCCGCGCGTCCTCGCATAGGCCGCGTCGAAGCCGCCGGCGGCCTCGGGCTCGCCGAACACCTCCGCCAGGCTCGTCCACAGCTGCTGCGCGGCCTCGACGTCGAGCCCGCCCAGATCGACCTCGGCGATCGCGTGACCGACCGCGGCCGCGAGCGGATCGCGACCGACGACGATCACGCGCCCGAGCGCGGTGGGACCGAGCAGCAGCGGGCCGAGCAGGCTCGTGGCCTCGTCGGTGCGCAGGTGCTGGATGTCATCGATCATCAGCACGCGCGACTGCTGCGCGAGCGTCTGCGCGAGGGTGCCGGGCACACAGCGAAGCGCGCGCTCGGCGCGGGCGCGCAACGCGGATGCGCGATCGCCGGGGTGACACTCGATCAAGGTGCACGGCACCCCGAGGCTCGGCGCGAGCTCGTTCACGAGCCGCGTCTTGCCGGAGCCGAGCGCGCCATGCAGCGAGACCAACGGAACGACCGCGAGGTGTTCCTTGAGCTCGGCCAGCTCCGCCGAGCGTCCCACGAAGGGCACGGGGCCGATGGGAGTCATGGGGTTGGTGATCTTCGAAGTGCGGCGCCGCATGTGGCTAGCGCCGGTTCAGCAAGGGTCACGCCACCCGGGGCGGCGATCCCCAACTGCGGACAATCTTCCAAGCAGTGGATCACTGGTCGCGCATTGTAGGCGAGCTTTCGCTCTCGACGTGCAATGAGGCGCACGAACTGCAACGCCGACGTCTCGGTGGGATTTTGCCCGGTGACAGCTCCCCCTGATGGTCAGTGAGCGCGAGCGAGTGTCAGCAGGGCCGACACGGCGTGATCCCAGTCGCTCGTCTCGTCCCTGCCCTGCCGCAGCACGCGCTCGATCGCGGGGTAGGCCGAGACGGCCTCATCGATCTTCTTGTCGCGCCCGCTCTGGTACGCGCCAAGCGTGATCAGATCACGGTGCTCTTCATAGATCGCGAGCCGCTCGCGGACGCGGGCCGCGGCGGCGAGGTGGCGGGCATCGACCACGCGCGCCATCAGGCGCGAGGTCGAGCCGACGACGTCGATCGGCGGGAACTGGCCGCGCTGCGCGAGCCGGCGATCGAGCACGATGTGTCCGTCGACGAGCCCGCGCACCTCGTCGGCGATCGGCTCGTCGAGGTCGTTGCCGGCGACGAGCACCGTGTACAGCGCGGTGATCACGCCATCGGGCGTCGCGCCCGCGCGTTCGATCAAGCGCGGCAGCAACGCGAACACGCTCGGCGGATAACCATGCCTCGCGGGTGGCTCGCCGGCCGACAGCCCGACCTCGCGCTGCGCACGCGCGACCCGCGTCAGCGAATCGCACAGCAAGAGCACGCGCGCGCCGCGCTTCTCCCGGAACCACTCCGCGATCGCGGTGGCGACGTGGATGCTGCGCAAACGGACCAGCGGCGGTGCATCCGAGGTCGCGCACACGGCAACCACGCGGCCCCGCGCGGGGGCGAGCTCGTCACCGAGGATCTCGCCGAGCTCGCGGCCGCGCTCGCCGACCAGACACAGCACGATGACATCGGCATCGGCACCGCGCGCGATCTGTCCGAGCAGCGTCGACTTGCCGACGCCGGCCGCCGCGAACAGTCCGATCCGCTGGCCGCGGCCGAGCGTCAGCATGGTGTCGATCGCGCGCACGCCGGTCGGCTGCGGCGCCTCGATCGCCGGTCGCGAGAGTGGATCCGGGGCGGCGCGATCGACATCCCAGCGCTCGCCGGTCAACGCCGGCCCACCATCGATCGGTTCGCCGACGCCATCGAGCACGCGACCGAGCAGATCGTCACCGCACGTCACCGCGAGCGTCTGCCCGGTGCGCCACACCGCGCCTGCAGGAGCCACCCCGGCGAGCTCGCCGAGCGGCAGCAGCACCGCCTGCTCGCCGCGAAAGCCGACCACCTCGGCACGCAGCGGACCCGCCGACCGGCGATCGATGTTGACGAGCTCGCCGAGCGCGACGCCCGGAACGTTCGCGCGCACGACGAGCCCGACCACCTCCTCGACCTTGCCATCGCCGCTCTTGTCGACCGGCTTGTCGGCGACCAGGTGCCGCGTGCGTGCCGTCAGCCGCTCGGCCTCGGCGCGGGCGTCGCGCACGATCTGCTTGGCGAGTGCGTCGGCGTCTTGCTCGAGCTGGCGTGCCTTCGCGCGCGCCTCCTCGACTTGCTCGTTCGCGAGCTTGTGCGCCTCGTCGACGATCCGCCGCGCTTCGGTTCGCGCGTCCACCTCGTCACCCGTGATCACGCGCCCCGCCTTCATCGTGTCATCAACGTACACCGAAAAGCGCTCGAGCCCCGGACCACGGCTGAGGTGGTGGGGCTCGTAGCTGTAGCTGGTCTCGAGTGACCGCCGTCTGCCGGGCGCGGGACCGTTGCGTGCGTGGGCCGGCCTTGCCGGGGCAACCTGCGTGAGTCGCAATGCGGTCTCACACGCGCGTTCGCAAACCAGAGCGGTCGAGGTGATCGCTAGCTAACGCGGATCGTCTCTTGCGTGCATTCGCCTCCATCGGTAGCCCCGCTGACTCGATGAGTCCGGAAGCTTTGCGTAGCGCGCTCGCGCGCGGGTTGCCGTTTCGTGGCGCCGGAGAATTCCGGCCTGGTAACTCACACCGCACCGTTCATCGAACGTCGAACCGCCGAGGGACCAGGGCGTCGCGCGGGTCATGCCGGGGGACGCGGGTCGTGTTTCGTGTCAGCCAACGCAGACGTCAACAGGCCCAGTGTTCGAGCCGGCTAGGAAGGGCCGGCCCTGATTCGAGTCATGTACTTCACGCTCCTCCTTTCGGCTGAGTCGATCAGTCAGTCGTCGTCGATGAATTCACCGTACAAAAGTCTCGTGCGAGCTGTCACTAGCAAAATGATCGCGATCGCAATTTCTCGACGAGAAAATGATCTCCCGCAGCGAACGCGCGGCATGTAGGCGCGCGGGCTACGATGGTGTCGTGATCGGCGAGCTGCTCGCGGCGAGTTGCGATGATCCGAGTGTCCTCGCGAGGATCGGCGGACCGATCGGCGAAGCCGCGCGCGATGCCGCCGGCGAGCTCGTCGAGATGTCCGTGTCCAGGGCGCGCACCTGGCGCGTCCGGTTGATCGCGGCCATGCGCTCGCCGATCCCACCCGGCATCCGAGGCGTCCATCCGTCGTGGATCGAGGCCGGTCTCGACGGGCGTCCGGAGCGAGCGCGCGCCGCGCTGTCCGCAGCATCCACCGATCTGGTCGCCGTCTGGCTCGCGCGCTGGGCGTGTGCCGAGATCCCGCCGCTGCCACCGATCGATCCGGCGCTGACGACGGCCCGAACGCTCGCGGAGCTGACGCGGCTCTCGAGCGCGGCGCTCGTCGGCTGGCTCGCGAACGCCGGTGCCGATCAGCTGGCGTTCGCGCTGCGCTCGAAGCCCGACGCTCTGCAGGCGATCGCGCGCACGCTCGGCGCCGAGGGCGATCGCATCGTCGCCGCGGTTCGCCGCATCGGTACCC
>JAEYYY010000396.1 GCA_023430775.1 Pseudomonadota bacterium | reverse complement strand
AATTGCTGCGGCGGAGGCGTCGGGTGATGCGGGGTCTGGTGCTGCGGCGGAACCATCGCCGGTTGCGATCCGTACTGGCCCGAGACCGGGCCGTGCTGCGCCGACATCCCCGACTGCGAGCCGTATTGCGCCGACATGCCGGGCTGCGAGCCGTGCTGCCCCGACATGCCGTGATCCGCGAGTGCCGGCTGCGAGCCCTGACCCAGGTTGGGCTGCGAGCCGAGCAGGGTCTCCGGCACGACCGTTGCCTGGACGCCGGAGACCGCGGAGGCCTGCCAGCGCTGCGTGGCACCGCTGCTGCGCAGGCTATCGAACGCGCGCGCGACCTCCTTGATCGTCGGCCGCTGATCGACGGTCTTGGACAGCATGCGATCGACGAGGGAATCGAACTCGGGCGGGATGGCGCGGATCACCTGGCTCGCGCGCGGCGGCGGCGTGTTGAGGTGGTGGTTGCAAGCCTCGCCGATCGACTGCGACGGGAACGGCGGCTTGCCGACGGCCATCTCGAACATCACGCAGCCGAGCGAGTAACAATCGGCGCGGCCATCGACCGCGGCGGAGTTGTTCCACTGCTCGGGCGCCATGTACGCCGGCGTGCCCATCGTGCCCTTGGTCTGCGGGCCGGCCATCGTGCCGGTCAGCTTCGCGATGCCGAAGTCGAGCACCTTGACGCGCTCTCCGGAGGCCAGCTCGTGATCGGGGACGAGGAAGATGTTGTCGGGCTTGAGATCGCGATGCGTGATGCCGGCGGTGTGGACCGCATCGAGCACGCCGGCGATCTGGCGGCCGATCTCGGCGACCTGCTCGCCGGGCAGCGTGCCGAGCCGCTTGATGCGTGCCGCGAGCGACTCGCCCTCGAGGAACTCCATCGCGAGGTACGCGACGCGCTGGCCGTTGTTGTCGTGATAGCCGCAGTCGAAGATCTTGACCGGTCCCGAGTGGCGGATCTTGCTGACCGCCTTCGCCTCGTTGAAGAACCGGTTGACTTGCTCCTGGTCCTTCGAGATCGAGGACTGCAACACCTTGATCGCGACCCGCGTCCCGATGGTGACGTGCTCGGCGAGATAGACCTCGCCCATCCCTCCCTGGCCGAGAAGGGAGATGACGCGATAGTTACCGACCTGCTGCCCGATCAAAGCAGCACGATTCTAACGCGCTTTCGACCCGCTATTTCGCGAGCACGAACGCGCCGCCGAGGCCGGCGCCGAGCTCGGTGGGGGAGATCCGGCCATCGCCGTCGGTGTCGAGCGCGGCGAACACGTTGGCCGAGCCACCCCACTCCTCGCGGGTGATGTAGCCGTCACCGTCGAGATCGTAGATCTTGAAGAAGTTGTGGGCCGCTTCGCCCACCTTCTTCTTGCCGCCCATGGCGTCGTAGCGCTCCTCGAGGAGCTTCTCGAGCGCGACGATCGCCTTGGAGAAGCCCTGGATGCCCTCGTCGAGCTTCTCCTTGGCCATCCTGTCGGCCTCGTGCATCTTGCGGAACGTCGCCTCGTCGACGGGCGTCTTCGGGATGTCCATCTGCGCGGCCTTCGCCGGGTCGAGCTTGCGCGGCAGATCGCCGTTGCCGTTCTGCAGATCGGCGAGCAGGTTCGGCGCGATCGTCAGCAGGTCGCAGCCCGCCAGCTCCGTGATCTCGCCCAGGTTCCGGAAGCTCGCGCCCATGACCTCGGTCTTGTAGCCGTGCTTCTTGTAGTAGTTGTAGATCTTGGTCACCGAGACCACGCCCGGATCCTCGGCGGGCGGATACGAATCGCGCTTCTCGGCCTTCTTGTACCAGGCGAGGATGCGCCCGACGAAGGGGCTGATCAGCTTGACGCCGGCCTCGGCGCACGCGACCGCCTGGTGCATGCCGAACAGCAGCGTCAGGTTGCAGTGGATGCCTTCCTTCTCGAGGATCTCGGCGGCGCGGATGCCTTCCCACGTCGCGGCGATCTTGATCAGGACGCGGTCCTTCGCGTTGGCGATCCCGCCGGCCTCGTACTGCTGGATCAGATAGCGGCCCTTCTCGACGGTACCCTTGGTGTCGTACGACAGCCGCGCATCGACCTCGGTCGACACGCGACCCGGGACGATCTTGAGGATGCGGAGCCCGAACTCGACGGCGAGGCGATCGAGCGCGAGGCCGAGCGTCTTGGCCTTGTCGCCGCCGGCCTGGTCGGCCGCCCATTTGAGCGCGCCGTCGACCACGTCGCCGTACTCCGGCATCTGCGCCGCGGCGGTGATCAGCGACGGGTTGGTTGTCGCATCGCGCGGCTTGAACTTGTTGATCGAGTTGAGATCGCCGGTATCGCAGACGGCGACGGTCATCTTGTTGAGCTGATCGAGCAGGCTTGCCATTGACGCTATCCCCCTTGAATCGGGGGACCGTATCACGCTCGCCAGGCTAAGGTCGGCTGCGAGGACCACTGATGGCGACGCGCGACGAGCTCGAGGCAGCGATCGATGCCGCCCCCGACAAGCCCGAGAACTACCTCGTGCTCGGTGATTTTCTCCAGCAACAGCAAGATCCGTACGGCGAGTTGATCGCGCTCGCGGCCGCGAACAACGGCCGTGCCGCGGTGTTGCAGCGCGAGCTCGGACCGCCGCCGCCGCGGTACGGCAGCTGGACCTGGAAGTACGGGTTCGTCAGCTACTACCGCAACATCATCGACGAGGATGACGAGGCGGTGATCGCCAAGCTGTTCGACCATCGCTCGATGCGGCACGCGATGACGCTCGATCTCGATCTCGCCGGTCGCGAGTACGACGACCGCCAGTGGCTGGTGAACGTGATCGCGAAGCAACCGCGGCCGTGCTGGCGGTCGCTGACGCTCAACTCGTACTGGCGCGGCGGCAACGATCCGCCCGCCGGCGACC
Organism: Pseudomonadota bacterium; assembly: GCA_023430775.1. GTDB lineage: Bacteria > Myxococcota_A > Polyangia > Haliangiales > Haliangiaceae > JABFXX01. The sequence goes on along the minus strand of JAEYYY010000396.1, from coordinate 6,391 downwards.
TCGACGTGTCGGCGCTGTGGGCCGTGCTGCCGCGGATCCAGAAGCTGCGCATCACCGCGCGCACGATCACCCCGGGCGCCCTCCAGTCGGTCACGCTCGAGGAGCTGGCGCTGGACGGCGGCGTCGATGCCGCCGAGCTCGCGCCGCTGTTCGCCGGGAGCGCGCCGTACCTCCGCGAGCTCGAGCTCTACGACGTCGATGCGGATCGGCTCGGCAGCATCATCGAGGGCGCAGCCAGCGCTCCACCGCTCACCAAGCTCGTGGTGTCGAGCCCGCGCAGCCGCGTGGTCAAGAGCATCCAGGCGCGCTACCCGATGGTGACGTTCGTCGACAAGGATCGCGATCGCTACGAACAGACAGGTGAGTGATGGCGACGCGCGACGAGCTCGAGACCGCGATCGATGACGACCCCGATCAGGCCGACAACTACCTGGTGCTCGCGGACCTGCTGCAGGAGCTCGTCGATCCGCGCGGCGAGCTGATCACGCTGTACCGGCGGAGCGGTGCGGAGGTCGACGCGCGGAGGCACGCTCTCGAGCGCGAGCTCGCACCCGCGCTCCCCGGCACGGTGCAGTGGTTCTACGGCTTCGTCCGCAGCGCGCGCTGTCGCGTCGACGAGGACGACCTCGAGGAGCTCGCCAGGGGGCTCGCCCATCCCTCGATGCGCTTCGTCCAGAGCCTCGAGGTCGAGCTGCGCGGCAGCCTGTACGACGATCGCCAATGGCTGCTCGACGCGATCGCGGAGCAGCCGCGCCGATGCCTGCGCTCGCTGCACGTCTATTCGTATCGCCGTGGCGGCAACGAGCCACCGTGCGGCGACTTCGATCTGTCGGCGATCTGGGCGCAGCTGCCGAGGGTCGAGCGTGTCTACGCCGGCGCGCGCTACGTCACGCCGGGTGCCGTGCGGTCCGCCACCTTGACCCGGCTCGAGCTCGACGGCGAGGTGGCGGTCAAGGACCTCGAGCCGCTGCTCGCCGGCGGCGCGCCGAACCTGCGCGAGCTGACCCTGCACGATGTCGATCCGGGGGCGTTCGCCTTCGCACTCCCGCTCGATGGTTCCACGCTCGGTGCGCGGCTGACGAAGCTCGAGCTCCCTCGGGCCACCGGTGCGGCAGCGGAGCTGATCCGCGCCTGGTGCCCGGCGGCGACGTTCAAGGGGCCGGTCGATCCGGATCGCTACGAGCAGACCGGCGAATAGCCAACGTTGCGCGACGCTCAGAGGGTGGGGCGGATGATGTTCATCTCGAACGCCGCCACCAGCTCCTCGATCGCCGCGATCTCCGCGCGGATCGTCTCGCCGGCCTCGGTGTCGCCGACCAGCCGCGGCTGATCGTAGACCTCGACGTCGGACACCGTCGGCACGATGTCGGCGCCGCCCTCGATCACCGCATCGACCCCGTCGAAGTGCGTGTGCTGCGCGAGGTACATGCGGTGCGCGTCGAGCACCAGCGAGAAGCCCTTGTCGCCGTACGCCGCGGCGAACGCGCCGTCGATCGTGATCGCGCGCTTCGAATCCTTGATCGGTGCCTCGCCCTTCTCGAGCTTGACCGGCACGTGACCGTTGACGAGGTAGCCGGTCTCCGACACGCCGAGCTCCTTCAGCACGCGCTTGCAGAACGCGGCGTCGTGCATGAGCTTGAAGTACGGGTTCTTGGTCTCCTTGTGCGTGGCCTTGTCGGCGACGAAGTAGGTCTCGAACGTCGCCATCCGATCCTTGCCGAAGCACGGCGAGAGCGGGCCGGTCCACAGATAGAACAGCATGTCGACGTCGTCGGGGTGCTGCTTGCGAAACGCGCGCTGGACCACGTGATCGACCGCCTCGAACAGCGCCTTGCCCTGCTTCGGTGTGCCGTCGACGTTCATCTCCTGGAACTCGCCCTTGTCATCGACCGGCATGCAGCCGTGGAAGATGGCGCAGTTGTCGCGGCGCAGGCCCATGCGGCCGCGCGACGCGACGAACGTCATCTGCTTCCACAGGATCCCGGAGTCGTAGAACGCGCGCTGCAGCCGATCGAGGCACGCCTGCTCGCGCGCATCGAGCTTGTACGGATCGCTCCAGTCGATCGTCGGCAGGTTGATGTCGCGCATCGGGTGCTTGCCGTGGTCGCCGAGGTCGACCGTGGCCGATTCGCGATCGATGCGATGGAGCAGGGCGCGGTGCTGCATGTTCCAGTCGGTGCGGCGCTGGAACAGCTGGCCCTCGAGCTTGAACTGCATGATCGCGGCCGCCTTCTGCATCCGCGCCATCAGCTGCGAATCGCGGAGGCCTTCGCCCTTGCACTGGAAGCGCTCGGCCGGATCGTCGCCGTAGACGTCGCGCGCGAGCTTCTCGAGCGGCGCCATCGCGATGCCGTAGCCCTCCTCGAGCTGCGACAGCCGGCGATAGCGCAGCGAGATCCGGATCACCGTCATGATCGAGGCCGCGTGACCGAGGCAGGCCGCCATCCAGACCGTGTCGTGGTTGCCCCAGGTGATCGACACCTTGGGTTGCTGCATCAGCAGATCGATCACCTTGTCGATCCGCGGCCCGCGATCGCCGAGGTCACCCGCGACCACGAGCTCGCCGATCGCGAGATTACGGATCGACCGGGCGATCATCCGCACCAGATCGAGATCGCGATCGTGGCGGAGGAAGGGATCGAGGAGACGGGTGACGTATGCCGGCGAGCGCGTCAGCTCGTTGCTGAACATCAGCTCGTGGAACATGGCGTCGAACGGATCCGGAATGATCTTGTCGACGTGGCGCAGCGTGTAGTGGCGCGCCAGGTCTTGCATCACGGTGACCGCGAGCGGCACGAACCACAGCAGCTTCTCGCGTCGCTCTTGCTCGGGCTTGCCGCGCGTGTGAGCGAGCCAGGTCTCGCGCGGATAGTAGAAGAACGCGAGCAGGTCGTTGCGCTCCTCCGGCTCGAGCGAGCCCGCGAACAACCGATCGACGAGCGGCCGCAGGCTGCCCGACGCGTTGTTGATCACCTGGCGTAGCTTGATGTACTCGCCGTGAACATCGCTGACCACGTGGACCGTCGGCTTCGGGAGCGTCAGGATCGCGTTGAGGTTCGCGAGCTCGGCGAGAGCCGCGGGGACGTTCGGGTACCGCTTCGCGAGCGCGTGCAGGTGGGCCGGCATCGCGGCCGTTATATCGCGTCGCGTGTGCGCACCGGCACACCACCGCGGCAGGAATGACCGGAGTGTGGCGTGCCGCCACGGCTTGCAAGCGCGTGCCGCGATTCGTCGGGGATCGCAATCCGCGGGCGCGGCGTTGTCGTTGTTCCAGGTGTGCCCCACGAACCGACGCTTCTGATCGTCGAGGACGAGGTCGACTCCGCGGCGATGCTGCGCGACCTCCTCGAGAAGCGCGGTTATCGCGCCCACGCGGTGACCTCCGGAAAGGAGTGTCTGGAGTTTCTCCAGGGGGCCGCGGCCGACGTCATCGTCACCGACATCCAGATGCCCGGCATCACCGGGCTCGAGCTGTGTCGCGAGCTGCGGCTGCGCCACCCCGATGTCATCGTGATCGTGCTGTCCGCACTCGCGAACCTCGACAACGCGATCGGCGCGCTCCGCAACGGCGCCTACGACTTCATCACCAAGCCGGTGCGCATCGATGTCCTCGACATCGCGGTCAAGCGTGCGCTCGAGCATCTCGCGTTGCGGCGCGAGGTGACGCGGCTGCGCGAGGGACCGGCCATCGAGGTCGAGGGCATCCTCGGCGCGAGCCCGGCGATCCGCGCGACCATCGAGCTGACCCGGCGCGCCGCCGCCAGCGACGCCACCGTGCTGGTGACCGGCGAGACCGGCACCGGCAAGGAGCTGATCGCGCGCGCCTTGCATCGCGGGTCGTCGCGGGCGAGCGAGCCGTTCGTCGCGATCAACTGCGGCGCGCTGCCGGCGCCCCTGCTCGAGAGCGAGCTGTTCGGTCACGCGGCCGGCGCGTTCACCGATGCCCGGCGCGCTCGCGAGGGCCTGTTCGTCCGCGCGCGGGGCGGGACGGTGTTCCTCGACGAGATCGGCGAGATGCCCCTCGACCTCCAGGCCAAGCTCCTGCGCGTCCTCCAGGAGCGCACGCTGCGGCCGGTCGGCGCCGATGACGAGCAGCCGTTCGCGTGCCGGATCGTGGCCGCCACCAATCGCGACCTCGAGCTCGAGGTGCAGGGCAAGCGCTTCCGCGAGGACCTGTACTACCGGATCAACGTCGTCGCGATCACCGTGCCACCGCTGCGCGAGCGCGGGCCCGACATCCTCGAGCTGGCGCGGTCGTTCATCGCCAGAGCGTGCGCGCGATCGGGTCGCCCCGAGGTCGCGCTCTCGACCCCGGCCTCCCGCACGCTGACCGAGTACGACTGGCCGGGGAACGTCCGCGAGCTCGAGAACTGTATCGAGCGTGCGGTCGCGATCTCGCGCGGCACCACGATCGAGGTCGCCGACCTGCCTTCGAAGATCGCGAGCTTCGAACCGACGCGCCTCGAGATCACGACGGACATCCCCGATGACCTGATCACGCTCGACGAGCTCCACCGTCGCTACGTGAGGCGAGCGCTGGTGGTCGCGAACGGCAACAAGACGCACGCGGCGCGCATCCTGGGCATCGATCGGAGATCGCTCTACCGCCGTCTCCACGAGCTGAAGCGAGCCGGAACTCACGAAGATCTCTGAGGATTCCATGCAGGCTGCATGGGGTGTCTTGACGAGGGCACAGCCCGATTTGCTAACGTCGGGGCTACCCACACACACGAGCAGCTCCTTAGCCATGGAAGCCAAGCCCACAGCGAATGACAGGTCGCTCGGCGACCTCCTGTATGCGGATCGATCGGACGTCACCACCGAAGAGGAATGGGCTCAGCTGGTCCGTTCCATCGCCGCCGGCGATCAGCAGGCGCTGCGGGCGACCGCAGCCATCGCATCGTGTTCACGCTCGCCATGCGGATCTGCGGCAACCGCCAGATGACCGAGGAGCTCACGGTCGACGTGTTTCACGACGTCTGGCGACGCGCGAGCGAGTACGACCCGGCCAACGGTCCGGTCATGGGCTGGCTGATGATGCAGACCCGGTCGCGCTCGATCGATCGGGTGCGCTTCGAGCAGCGCAAGAAGCGCGTCGCGCCGCCCGACACCGCCGCCACGCCCGAGCCGTCCGAGCGGCACGATCGCGGCTCGCTCGAGGCCGCGCTCGGCGTGCTGACCTCGGACGAGCGCCAGGCGATCGAGACCGCCTTCTTCTCCGACCTGACGTACGCCGAGACCGCCACCCAGCTCGACGCGCCGCTCGGCACCATCAAGACCCGGATCCGGACCGCGCTCGGCAAGCTGCGCAAGGCGCTCGACGGCGAGGGAGGTCGCTGATGACGGCCACGACCACCTGCGAGCAGATCGAGCGCGTCGCGGAGCTCGCGCTGCGCGTGTTGCCCGCGACGGAGCACGCCGCGTTCACCGCGCACCTCGCGTCGTGCGAGCACTGCCGTCGCGAGCTCGAGACGCTCTCGCCGGTCGTCGAGCGGTTCGTCGACTGGCCGGTCGACGTGCTGCGGCCGCCGGCACCGCTGTGGGATCGCATCGCCCAGCGCGTCGGCGACACCGATCGCACCGTCGCCACGGCGTACCAGGAGCCGGCCTGGAAACAGGTCGCGCCGGGCATCTCGTGCAAGCTGCTCGCGACCGACAAGGCGAGGGCGATGGTCAGCATGCTGGTGCGGCTGGCGCCGAACGTCGATTACCCGCCGCACTCGCATGCCGGCGTCGAGGAGCTCCACCTGCTCGAAGGCGAGCTGTGGATCAACGATCACAAGCTGGTGCCGGGCGACTACAACCGCGCCGAGCCCGGCACGTCCGACACGCGGGTGTGGAGCGAGACCGGCTGCACCTGCGTGCTGATCACGTCGTCCAACGACATCCTCGGCTAACGATACGGCCCGTGCTGTGCCGCCTCGCCGATCGCGAGGTGGGCAGCGAGCGCGAACGCGGCGTCGAGCCGCTCGGCCTCCATCGGCGCGCCATCGAACCAGACGTCGATCGAATCGAGGTCGGCGGCGACCACGCTCGGCTGCGCGGCGAGCAGCTGCTTCTTGGCCAGCTCGTCGAGCTCGACCTTGTCGGACGTCGCGCGCAGCCGGTAGGCGTCGAGGCTGAACTCGCGGCGCGAGCCGTCGGGCAGGGGCGGCACCATCGTGCTGCGCGCGCTGCGATTGACCAGGCTGTACGACTTCTCGTCATGGAGGCCGACGCGCTTCGCGGTGATCAGCGTGCGCAGCCGACCGGCGCGCTCGCCCGGTAGGCGGCGCACCAGCTGGAGGGTGACCTCGACGCTGGCGCGCTGGGACGTGATGACCGGGGCGCCACCGAGCTCGACCTCGGCGGCGTGCTTCGCGCCGATCCGCTTCGCGATCGGTGCGTACTC
>JAEYYY010000366.1 GCA_023430775.1 Pseudomonadota bacterium | reverse complement strand
CCACCACCGCTGTCCTCGCCGCCGCAGTTGGTCGATCCGCCGGACCCGCTGTCGTCGGAGCTGCACGCGTTGCAGTTGCCGTCGCAACCCGACTGATCGTTCGAGCTGCTGCACGCGCCATCGCACGAGAACGAGTTGCCGCAGCTCGGGCCGCTGCCGCAGCTACCGGCCGACGCGTCGCAGTTGTTGTTGCTGTTGTCGCAAGACTCGCTGCAGCTGACGTTGGTCTCGCGCGGCGGTCGCGGCGGCGGAATCACTCCGCCATCGGAAGGTCCGGGGAACTCGTCGGGTGGGGCGCCGTAGATCTCGGCGAGGCAGCCGTCGAGGGCGCCGCCACAGACCGTGTCGTCGAGGAAGTTCGCGTTGTTCTCGATCTCGGTGAGCTCGCTCGCGGCGTCGAGATCGCGCGGGCAGCCCGGCGCCGACTCCGCGGTGCAGCGCTCGACCGACGTGATCGCGAGCGACAGGTTGATGCAGATCAGGAAGTAGCCGCGGCCGTTGTTGTTGCCGAGCGCCGTGCACTCGGTGTCACCGTCGACACCGGCGGTGATCGCCTCGCAGTTGCCGCTGCCGACGCAGCTCTCGCAACGCGCGCGTTGCGCGGCCGCGCACTCGTTGACCGAGCCGTAGAAGCTGTACGGGTTGCCTGCGGTGCGCGGCCTGCCGTCGGGATCTCTCGGCACCTCCGCACGGTCGCCGCGCGATGGTGCCGGCGCGATCGCTGCGCTCCCCGGCTCCGCCGGCAGGTCGATCACATCGGTCGGCGGCTCGAGCGACGCGAGCAGCACGGGGTTGACGAGCAAGCGCGCCGGCGCGTCGTGACCGTCGACGTAGGTCGCGATCACCGGCATGCGCGGTCCGGGCGCGACCACGACCGGGCCACTCGCGTGACCGGCATCGCGCGCGATCGCGCCGAGCAGCTCGAGGCCGCGACCGGGCAGGTCGTCGTGCCACCGCTCGCTGACCCAGATCTCGGTCTCCGCGCCGACCGCGGCGGGACTGGTGAACAGCGCGCGTGCACCGGTTCCCGCGGGAGCCGTGGCGATCGCGCGATCGCCGGTGATCCGCACGTGCACGAGGCCGAGGGCATCGTCGCCGGCTGCGCGCCGCACGCGATCGGCAGCGGTCACCGCGCGCAGCACGCGCTCGTCGAGCGTCTTGCCCTCGGCCAGCTCGATCGCCGGCAGCTCGGCGCGCGTGTCGAAGCCGTCCTCGAGCACGCGGCGCGCGGCGGCGCGCTGATCGGCATCCCAGGTCGTCGCGACGTCCGTCGACACACCGAGCAGATCGCGCAGCTCGAGGTCGCCCGGATCGAGGCGCGTGTCACCCGCTCCGCAGCCGAGCACGGCGGCGCATGCGGACATCGTCCACAGAAAGTTCCACCCCATGCTCCGCATCGTAGGGTGGGCTCCGTCGACGAGATTTGGTTTTACGCTCGCCTCACCGACGCGTCACACATTTGCCAGCCCGGATACACAAAAGCCCGGCAGTGGTCGAACCGAAACACGCACTTCTCGTCGAGCCGGGTGTACCCTTCACGCATGCGCAGCGTCGGGATCGCGGTGCTGGTGTGCTTCGCGGGGGTGGCGTTTGCTGCACCGACGAAGCAGGCCGTCACCCAGGCGCATCCTGCGAAGGCAGCGAAGTCGGCGAAGGCCACGAAGAAGACGACGACGAAGTCGACCAGGTCGACGAGGTCGTCGAAGAAGCGCGTGGCCAAGAAGCGGTGGCGGCCGACGCGCGGTCGCGCCGCGACCCCCGACGAGATCACCAGCACGGCCTGGTATCGCTACGCGAACATGGCGGGCGCCGACTGTCTGCGCGAGCTCGACGCGCGCAAGATCTCGTACGCGCGCGAAGCCACCGACGGCACGCGCGGTGTCGATGTCGCGGTGCGACTCACCGGCCCGCTCCACGGCGTCGAGCTCCGTACCAACCTGTCGGCGACCAGGCGCGCGACCACGCCGTGGGAGATCGCCGATTGCCGGCTCGTGCTCGCGCTCGACGACTTCGCCGAGATCCTCGCCGCGCACGATATCGTCGACGTTCGCCACTACTCGATGCACCGGCTGGTGCCGAAGTCGTGGCCCGACGGCAAGCCGACGAAGCAGCACATGGCGGGCCGCGCGATCGATGCGGCGCGGTTCATCAAGCGCGACGGCAGCTACCTCGATGTCGACAAGCACTTTCACGGCGCGATCGGCGCCGCCACCTGTGGCGACAAGGCCGCGCCGAGACCGGCGACGGCGGAGGCCGTGGAGCTCCGCGCCATCCTCTGCGAGGCGGTGACCCGGCGGCTGTTCAACGTCGTCCTGACGCCCAACTACAACCGAGCCCACAAGAATCACTTCCACCTCGAGGTGGCCGAGGGCACGTGGTTCCTCGTCCACTGACCCCCGATCCGTGCTTTGATCGAAACCGCTAGCCGCGAATTCCTCGATGGGTAACCCACCCGCGCACCGCCGCCTGGTTCCTCGCGTTCCCAAGAAGGAAGCGAACAAGGAAGCACCCGAAGATCTCGAGGTCACCGCGCAGCGCGTGATCGAGATCGAAGTCCAGAGCGATGTCGATCTGCCACGCAGGATGCCGATGGGCTCGGTCGACCTCGGCGACGAATCGCTCGAGATGACCGCGGTGCGCGCGACCTTCGCACCGCCGCCCGACCTCGACGACTTCGACGAGATGACCTCGCAGCGCGCGATCGATCGAGTGCCCGAGGACGACTTCGAGGGCGACTTCATCGACGACGACGACGCCAGCGAGACGTCCGCTCACATCCCGCAGCGCGAGACGCTCGCGCAGATGCTCGCGGATCGCGCGATCCCGAGCTTCGACGATGTCGGCGCACTTCCGAACGACCGCGGTCCCGACATCAACGCGTTCTCCGATTCCGAGCCCACCGCACTCAAGGCGCCGACCTCGCCCGACGCGGAGGACCGGCCGATGACGCACATCTCGCCGGCCGAGATCGGACTGTTGGCCGCGATGTCCGAAGGCCACGAGGCGAGTCGCATGGTCTACATGAAGTGGCTCGAGAAGCGCGGCGAGGTGGTGCGCGCCGAGTTCCTTCGCCTCGATGCCGCGCTCGCGCAGATGAGCCCCGACGATCCGCGCTACGGGCATACCCGCCGCCGCATCCTCGAGCTGTCACCGCGGATCAGCATCGACTGGCGCAGCCGCGTGTCGCGCGCGCTGATCGAAGGCTGCTCCACGACGACCGGCCGCTGCCCGGCGTACTGGCGCGCGCTCGGCAGCGACGCCGACGACGTCCGCGCCTGCGGCGTGTGCGGCGACAACGTCTACTACTGCGTGTCGATCGACCTCGCGCGCTCGCGGGTCACCAACGGCCAGCGGGTCGCTGTCGACATGACGGTGGATCGCTACCACGGCGATCTCGAGCCGCAGGGCCAGTGCCGCGCGTGTCGCTCGGCGGTGCCCGCGCGGACGCGGTTCTGCCCGCACTGCGGTAGCGCGCAGGCCTAATTAGTTAGTGGTGATCGTGCGCCGGCGCTGGCGCCGGTGCCGGTGCCGGCTCGACGACACCGGGG